>JAWVZQ010000064.1:0-11042 GCA_033722095.1 Wenzhouxiangellaceae bacterium
CCTCTACACGACGCTGTCGCCGTGCCCGATGTGCTCGGGCGCGATCCTGCTCTACGGCATCCCGCGCGTCGTCGTCGGCGAGAACCGGACCTTCCTGGGCGAGGAAGAGCTGCTGCGCTCGCGCGGCGTCGAGATCGTCGTCGCCGACGATGCCGAATGCCGTGCGCTCATGGAATCGTTCATCGAGTCGAACCCCGATGCCTGGAGCGAGGACATCGGCGAGTGACGAGCCGACTCGGGGCTGCAGCCGAGCCGATTCCCCGCGCATGAAAAAGGCCCGCGCCGCAGGGCGGCACGGGCCTTCGTCGTGAAACGACGTGGCGTCAGACGATCAGAAGATCACCGTGACCTGCGACGAACAGGTGCTGGTGCCGGCTTCGCAGACCTGGTAGGTCAGCGATCCGCCGCCACGGAAGTTCGTCGAGTCGGTGTAGGCGCCGTCGTTGGCCGTGGTGGCAATCTTGTTGCCGTCGCGGTAGACGTCGACGCTGGTGACCGTCGTTCCCGACCAGTTCAGGTCGGTCGTCCAGCGGCCCTTGACCTTGTAGCCGGTGGCCGACAGCGAGAGGCCGCCGACCGGGGCCGAAACCGTCACCGACTGCGAGCTGCTGTCCGACAGCGCACCGTCGCTGACCGTCAGCGTCACGGTGTAGGTGCCGTCGGCGGCGTAGGTATGGCTGGCCGTGGCGCCCGTGGCGGTGCTGCCGTCACCGAAGTCCCAGCTGTAGCTCAGCGCATCGCCGTCCGGATCGCTGCTGGCCGAGCCATCGAAGCTGCAGGACAGGTCCGTGCACGAGTGCGTGAACGAGGCCGTCGGCGCCGAATTGGCCGTGCCCGACGAGACGGTGACCGTCTGGGAGTCGGTGCCCGTGTCGGTGCCGTCGCTGACCGTCAGCGTGACCGTGTAGCTGCCGTCGGTGCTGAACGTGTGGCTGGCCGTGACGCCGGAACCCGTGCCGTCCGTGCCGAACTGCCACGAGTAGGTCAGCGCGTCGCCGTCGGCGTCGCTGCTGCCGGATCCGTCGAAGTCGCAGGCCAGGTCCACGCAGGTGTACGTGAACGACGCGACCGGGGCGGTGTTCGTGCCGCCGCCACCGCCGCCGCCGAGGTGGGTCAGCGCGGCCTCGGCATTGATCAGGCCGTAGCCGTAGGCGTTGTCGCGGCCCGCGTCGCCGAGGTCCTCGGCCGTGGCGGCCAGGGCGTTGCGGATGTCGGCAGCCGTCTTCGTCGTGTCGTGGCTCCAGATCAGTGCCGCGACGCCGGCCACGTGCGGCGTGGCCATGGACGTGCCGTTATAGGACTCGTAGCCGTCGGCCGGGGCCGTCGATTCCGTCGAGACCGAGGCAGTGGCGCCGAGTTTGTTGGTGACGAGGTACTGGCCGTCCGCCTGGCTCATGCTGACCGCCGGGATCGTCGAGCACGTGGCCCACGACGGACCGTTGCAGTCCAGCGTGCCGAGGAAACCGCCCGAAGCGTTGTTGTAGATGATCGCTGCGACGCCGCCGCCGGACTCGACGTTCGAGACCTTCTGGCTGAACGAGATGCTGCCGCGCTCGCAGAGCACGACCTGGCCGGACCAGTTGCCGACGCCGTCGCAGAGGCCGCCGGAGACGAGGCCGCCGCTGGCCGAAGCGCTGGCCGAGCGGTCGATCTGGGAGACCACGTAGCCGACGTTGTCGACGACGACCGTGGCGCTGATGCTCGGCACGGTGCTGATGACGTCCACGCCCGGGGCGGCGAGTTCCACCTGGCTGTTCTGCTGCGAGAACGAGGCGACCGTCTTGGTGCTGTCGATTGCGGCCACGGAGACCACGGCCGGGTAGCTGGCCGGGTAGCTCATCGTGGTGTTGCCGTCGTTGCCGGCCGCGGCGATCGACAGGATGTTGGCGTCGAGCAGGTCCTGGAAAGCCTGTTCCTCTGTGGAGCTGGCGGTGCCGCCGCCGAGGCTCATGTTGATGACCTGCGCGCCGTTGTTGGCGCAGTCGTAGGCCGCGTCGACGAGCGACGAGCTGTAGCTCCAGCCGCAGGAACCGGAGTTCCAGTCGCTGTCGCCGAACACCTTGACGATGTGCAGGCCGAGATTGCCTTCGGGCATGACGCCGATGATGCCTTCGCCCTGGTTCAGCGCGGCGATGGTGCCGGCGACGTGCGTGCCGTGGCCGCAGCTGTCGATGAACGGATCGGTGCCGCTGCCCGTCACGCTGGACGGCAGGTCGACGTGGCCGGCGTGGTAGCCGGAGTCGATGATGCAGACCTTGCGGCTGGCCGCGCCGGTGTAGGCGGCCTGCGGCGCACGGACCATGTCGATGCCGTAGGGCACGGTTTCGGCCAGCGGGTAGCGGCGCGCATCGGCCTCGATGGACACGACGTTGGGATTGTTGCGAAGGCCGTTCAGTGCGGCCTCGGGGATCGTCACGGCGATCGCGTTCAGGGCGGTATCGGTCAGGTCGACTCCGACCGGGCCGCCGGCGGCCTGCACGGCTGCCTGGCCGGCGCCGGCCTGGCCCGGCGCGAACTGGATGATCCAGCGGTTGTCATCGGCCATCGCCGAGGCGCAGAACAGCAGCGCAGCGGCGGCGAGGGCCTTGTTCAGGCAATAGGGCTTCATCAAGTTGTACTCCCGTCAGAGACGTTGCAAGGGGTTTTGGCGTGCAGCCGCGCGGCGAGTTCCCCCTAGCGTGCTGCACCGTTGAAGCGGCGCGTGACTTTCGGCACTTGCCCCCGCTTCATCCTTTCAGCATGAATGGTGCGTGAGCGCGGTGTCAAGGGGAAGCGGATCAATTCGCCGCGTGGGTGCAATGACCCGCGTCACATCAGCACTTACGGGTTGTGACAGAATTCTATTTTCTGGATCGCCCGGTCCGGATGACCTTCGACACAGGCGATCGGCGAGCGCCTCGTGCAGAGTGACCGGTCCTTCCGATTCGCCAGAGACATCCATGACCCGATTCACCTTGCTGTTCGCCTGTCTTCTTCTGGCCGCCTGCGGCGGCGATCGCCCGGCCGATTCCGGTGTGTCCGAGTCCCCGCCGCGCGTTGCCGCCGGCGATTCCGCCGACGATTCCGCGAATTCGGTGGGCGCGAGCGGCGCGCGCATCGGCGAGTGGGGCATCGACGTGTCCGAGATCAGCGAGACCGTGGCGCCCGGCGACGACTTCTTCCGCCACGTCAACGCCGGGTGGCTGGAACGATCCGAGGTCCCGGCCGGCTTCTCGCGCTTCGGCGCGTTCACCGAACTTTCCCTGGCCGCCGAGGACGACGTCGCGAAGATCATCGACGAGGCCTCGGCCACGGACGCCGACGCGGGTTCGCCGCTGCAGCAGGTCGGCGACCTGCATCGCGCCTACATGGACACGGAACGGATCGAGGAGAAGGGCCTGGAGCCGATCCGCGTGGAACTCGATGCGCTGCTTTCGCTTTCCGACCACGAGGACGTGGCGCGCTGGATGGGTCGGAGCGGAACGGATTCCATCGTCGGCGCCTACGTCACGCTGGACTCCGGCAACCCCGAGCGCTACCTCGTCCACCTCGGCCAGAGCGGGCTCGGGCTGCCCGACAAGGACTACTACCAGCGCGAAGACGCGCCGTTCCCGGGCCATCGTGAGGCCTACGTCGACTACATCGCCGAAACCTTCGAGCGTGCCGGCATCGATCGGGTCAGGGAGCGTGCCGAGGCCGTCATGGCTCTGGAGACCCGCATCGCCGACGCCCACTGGACGCGCACCGAGCGACGCGATCGCGAGGCCAACTACCACCTCATGACGATCGCGGAACTGAAGGAATTCGCACCGGGGTTCCCGTGGGACGACTATCTCTCCGAGCGCGAACTCCAGGACATCGAGGAAGTGGTCGTCGGCACCGACACCGCCATCCAGGCCCTGGCCGCGCTGTTCGGCGAAGTGCCGGCGGAGACCTGGGCCTCGTGGCACGCCTTCCATTGGATCCACAATCATGCCGATTTTCTGCCGGAAGCCTACGGCGACGCCGCCTTCGAACTGTTCGAGCAGCGCCTGAACGGCGTCGAGGAACAGCGGCCGCGCGACAAGCGGGCCATCCAGTTCGTCAGCGGCAGTCTTTCCGAGCAGATCGGCAAGGTCTACGTCGCGCGCCATTTCCCGGCCGCTTCACGCGACCAGATGCTGGAACTCGTCGGCTACCTGAGACGCGCGTTCGGCGAGCGACTCGATGACCTGGACTGGATGGACGACGAGACGCGCGCCGAGGCGCAGGCGAAGCTCGCGGCCTTCACGCCGAAGATCGGCTACCCGGACCAGTGGCACGACTACACCTCGGTGGAGATCAGGCCCGAAGACCTGGTCGGCAACATGCGCCGCCTCTACGACTGGTACTGGCAGGACTCGCTCGACAAGCTCGACGAGCCGGCGCGTCACTGGGAGTGGTTCATGAGCCCGCAGACCGTCAATGCCTACTACTCGTCCTCGCGCAACGAGATCGTCTTCCCGGCGGCGATTCTCCAGGCCCCGTTCTTCGATCCGGACGCCGACCCGGCGGTGAACTTCGGCGGCATCGGCGCCGTCATCGGTCACGAAATGGGCCACGGCTTCGATGACCAGGGTTCGAAGTCCGACGCCGAGGGCGTGCTGCGCAACTGGTGGACGGCCGGCTCGCGCGAGCGCTTCGAGGCGCTGGCCGACCAGCTCGTCGCCCAGTTCGAGCGCTACGAGCCCATCGAGGGCATGAACATCAACGGCCGACTGACCCTGGGCGAGAACATCGGCGACCTCGGTGGCCTGGCCATCGCCTACCAGGCCTGGAAGATGTACGAGGACGAGCATTTCCAGGGCCGGGCCCCGGTGCTCGACGGCTACACCGGCGATCAGCGCTTCTTCATGGGCTGGGCGCAGGTCTGGCGCAACCTCCAGACCGACGAGTCGCGTCGCTCGCGCCTGATCAGCGACAGCCACAGCCCGCCGAAGTACCGCGTCAACGGCATCGTGCGCAACATGGATGCCTGGTACGAGGCCTTCGGTATCGACGAGGACGCCGAACTCTACCTGCCGCCCGAGGAACGCCTGAGCATCTGGTGATCCCCGGGCGCCGTTCCCTTCGAGGCCGCACCACGTCCGCGGCCTTTTTCGTCGGCGCCCGGGAAAGGGCGCCGGAATCTTCGATGGAATCGGCGCGAAGGCGCCGCTCTCAGAAGCCGTATACGGTGAAGCCGCCGTCGACGGGCAGGACCTGGCCGGTCACGTAGCCGGCGCCGTCCATGCAGAGGAACGCGACGACGGCCGCGACTTCGCCGGGGTCGCCCACGCGGCCCATGGGCGTGCGCTCGAGCACCTCGGCGCGATAGTCGTCGTCGGTGAGTACCTGCTCGGCCAGCGGCGTGGCGATATACCAGGGCGCAACGGCGTTGACTCGGATTCCGTCACCGGCCCACTCGACGGCCAGGTTGCGCGTCATCTGGTTCATGGCCGCCTTGCTCATGGCGTAGGCCGCGCCCGTGCGCAGGTGGGTCTGGCCGGCCACCGAGGAGACGTGCACCACGGATGCGCGGCCGGCAGCCTTCAGCCGCCCGTGTGCGGCGCGCGTCATTTCGAAGGCGCCGAGCAGGTTGGTCTCGAGCACCGAGCGGGTCTCCTCGGGGGAGAGTTCCAGCGCGGGCTTGCGGATGTTGAAGCCGGCGTTGTTGACGAGGATGTCGAGCCGGTCGCCGCTGGCTTCCAGGGCCAGCCGACGATCCGCGTCGCGCGACACGTCGCCGGGGCAGGCGAAGGCTTCGTGGCCGTCCTCTTCCAGTGCCGAGACGCGGGCGTCCAGACGGTCCCGATCGCGGGCCATGAGCCCGACGCGCGCGCCGCGCTCGGCAAGCGCCCGGGCCACGGCCCAGCCGATGCCGCGCGTCGCGCCCGTGACCAGGGCCGTACGGCCGTCGAGCCGCCAGGATTTCTCGCCTTCGTCCATGACTGCTATGATCCCAGATTCCCTGCGGCGAAGGGGCCCCGGAACCGTTGTCCAGCGCGGCCGCCTCCGCCGACCCTACAATGCGGGGACTCGGCAGACAGGCATCGGAACAGACCCCATGGTGGAACAGTACAGCGACCCCAGCGACCAGTACCCCGAAGAGACCAGAGAGTGGCTGGAGTCGCTGTCTGCGGTCATCGACCGCGAGGGCGGCGAACGCGCGCACTACCTGCTCGAGCGCCTCGTCGAACTGGCGCGCCGGTCGGGCACCTACCTGCCGTTCGACCTGACGACGGCCTACATCAACACGATACCGCCGCACCGGCAGCCGGGCATGCCCGGCGACGGCGCGATGGAGCGGCGCATCCGTTCCATCATCCGCTGGAACGCCATGGCCATGGTCGTGCGCGCGGCGCGGCGCGGCGGCGAGCTGGGCGGTCACATCGCGAGCTTCGCCTCGGCCGCGACGCTCTACGACGTCGGCTTCAACCACTTCTTCAAGGGTCCCGATCATCCCGACGGTGCCGACCTGGTCTATATCCAGGGCCACTCCTCGCCGGGCATCTACGCCCGGGCCTTTCTCGAGGGGCGCCTGAGCAAGGAGCAGCTCGACAATTTCCGGCAGGAAGTCGACGGCGAGGGGCTGAGCTCCTACCCGCATCCGTGGCTGATGCCGGATTTCTGGCAGCTGCCGACCGTCTCCATGGGGCTGGGCCCGATCATGGCGATCTACCAGGCGCGATTCCTGAAGTACCTGACCAACCGCGAACTGAGCGACGCCTCGAAGCGCAAGGTCTGGTGCTTCATGGGCGACGGCGAATGCGACGAGCCCGAGTCGCTGGGCGCGATCTCGCTGGCCGGTCGCGAGAAGCTCGACAACCTGGTCTTCGTGATCAACTGCAACCTGCAGCGCCTCGACGGGCCCGTTCGCGGCAACGGCAAGATCATCCAGGAGCTCGAGGGCGTGTTCCGCGGCGCGGGATGGAACGTCATCAAAGTCGTCTGGGGCTCCTACTGGGATCCACTCCTGGCACGGGATCACAAGGGTCTGCTGCGCAGGCGCATGGAAGAAGCGCTGGACGGCGACTACCAGAAATACAAGGCCAATGACGGCGCCTACGTGCGTGAACACTTCTTCGGCGCCTACGACGAGCTGAAGGAAATGGTCGCCGACATGAGCGACGAGGACATCTGGCGCCTGAATCGCGGCGGTCACGACCCGCACAAGATCCATGCCGCCTACCACGAGGCCACGCATCACGAGGGCCGGCCCACGGTCATCCTGGCCAAGACCATCAAGGGCTACGGCCTGGGCCAGTCCGGCGAGGGCCAGAACATCTCGCACCAGCAGAAGAAACTCGACGACGAGGGCGTGAAGTACTTCCGCGACCGGTTCAACGTGCCCGTCTCCGACGACGAGATCTCCGACGTGCCCTACTTCCACCCGGGGGCCGATTCCGAAGAGGTCCGCTACATGAAGGAACGAAGGAGCAAGCTCGGCGGCTTCCTGCCGCAGCGCACCTTCGAACCCGAAACACTGGAGATCCCGGAACTCGATGCCTTCGAGACCGTGCTCAAGGGTTCCGGCGACCGCGAGATCTCGACGACCATGGCCTTCGTGCGCTGCCTGGCGGTGCTGCTGCGCGACAAGCACATCAAGGATCGCGTGGTTCCCATCATCTGCGACGAGGCCCGCACCTTCGGCATGGAGGGGCTGTTCCGCCAGATCGGTATCTACGCGCCGTCGGGGCAGCTCTACGAGCCCGTCGACTCCGACCAGCTCGCCTATTACAAGGAAGACCGAAAGGGCCAGGTCCTGCAGGAAGGGATCACCGAGGCCGGCTCGATGAGTTCCTGGATCGCGGCGGCGACGAGCTATTCGTCGAACGGGCTGACGATGATCCCGTTCTACACGTTCTATTCGATGTTCGGTTTCCAGCGCGTCGGCGACCTGGCCTGGGCGGCCGGCGACATCCGTGCACGCGGGTTCCTGATCGGCGGCACCTCGGGGCGGACCACGCTCAACGGCGAAGGGCTCCAGCACGAGGACGGCCACAGCCACGTGCTGGCCGGTACGATCCCCAACTGCGTGACCTACGATCCGACCTTCGGCTACGAACTCGCCGTGATTCTCCGTGACGGCATGAAGCGCATGTACGTCGATCAGGAAGATGTCTTCTACTACATCACCACGCTCAACGAGAACTACCAGCATCCGGCCATGCCCGAGGGCTGCGAGGAAGGCATCGTCAAGGGCATGTACCTGCTGCGCGAGGGCGAGGACGCCGACGGCGGCAAGCCGCGCGTCCAGTTGCTCGGCAGCGGCGCCATTCTCAACGAGGTCATCGCCGCGGCCGAATTGCTCGACGAGCAGTTCGGCGTGAGCGCCGACATCTGGTCGGTGACGAGCTTCAACGAGCTGCGCAAGGAGGCCGTGGCGGTCAATCGCCAGAATCGTCTGAAGCCCGAGGAAGAGGGGCGGATGGCACACATCAGCAAGTTGCTCGTCGATCGCGAGGGTCCGGTGGTCGCGGCCACGGACTACGTGCGCGCCTACGCCGACCAGGTCCGTGCCTTCGTCCCGCAGCGCGATTATCTCGTGCTCGGGACCGACGGCTTCGGGCGCAGCGATACGCGCGAAAATCTGCGGCGCTTCTTCGAGGTCGACCGCTTCCACGTCGCCTACGCGGCGATGGCCGGTCTCTACCAGCGCGAGGAGATCAGCCGCTCGGAACTGTTCGCGGCGCGCGAGAAGCTCGGAATCGATCCCGAGAAGCCGCTGCCGAGCTCGGTTTGAAATACGGGGAAGGGAAGCTGGGGGCGAGGGACCGGTCTCCTCCCCCCGGATCCATGCCCTTTCGATCCTTAAGGATGGCACAGAGGTCAGATCCTCCAGCGAGATAGAACATGGCGAACAAGAAGGAAATCAAGGTTCCCGACATCGGCGACTTCGACAAGGTGCCCGTCATCGAGGTGCTCGTCGCAGAGGGAGATGTCGTCGAGGAAGAGCAGTCGCTGCTGACGCTGGAATCCGACAAGGCGACGATGGACGTTCCCTCGCCGGCCGCCGGAAAGATCGTCTCGCTGAAGGTCTCCGAGGGCGACGAACTCTCCGAGGGCGACGTGATCGGCGAGATCGAACTCGAGGATGGCGAGTCGAGCGACAGCGACGAATCCACCGACGGCGGCGACGAGTCGTCGTCGGACAGGGACGAGGACGCAGGCGAGGGTCGGCCGGACGAAGAGCAGGATTCCGGCGAGACCGGGAAGGACGAGAAGGACGCCGGCGAGGAGGCTCGTGCGCCCGAACGCGCGCCGGTGCCCGATACCGGCGGCGAGGACCTGCCGCCGCCGGCCGCGCCGTTCGAGGAGATGGGGCGCGATCCGTCCTCGATCCCGCACGCGAGTCCCGCGGTGCGCAAACTGGCTCGCGAACTCGGCGTGGACATGACGCACGTCGAAGGCAGCGGCGACCACGGGCGCATCACCGAGGACGACCTCAAGGGCCACGTCAAGCGGCGGATGGAAGGTGCCGGCGTCGGCGACGCGGCCGGCGGCGTCGCGGGACTCGACATCGCGGCCCCGCCGAAGGTCGACTTCTCGAAATTCGGCGAGGTCGAGGAAAAGCCGCTGTCGCGCATCCAGAAGATCTCGGGCCCGAACCTGCACCGAAACTGGGTCACGATTCCGCACGTCACGCAGTTCGACGAGGCCGACATCACCGAGATGGAAGCCTTCCGCAAGGCCAGCAAGGCGGAGGCCGAGGAGGCGGGGACGAAGATGACGCCGCTCGTGTTCCTGATCAAGGCCGTCGTCGCGGGGCTGAAGAAGTATCCGAAATTCAATACCTCGCTGACGCCCGACGGCGAAACGCTGGTCTGGAAGAAGTACTTCCACGTCGGCGTGGCCGTCGATACGCCGAACGGACTGATGGTGCCGGTCATCCGCGACGCCGATACCAAGAGCCTGCTTGATCTCGCGCAGGATCTGACCGACCTCAGCGGCAAGGCCCGCGACGGCAAGCTCTCGCGCGACGAGATGCAGGGCGGGTGCATGTCGATCTCGAGCCTCGGCGGCATCGGGGGAACTGCGTTCACGCCGATCGTCAACGCTCCGGAAGTGGCCATCCTCGGTGTTTCGAAGGCGGAGACGAAGCCGGTCTGGAACGGCGAGGCGTTCGAGCCGCGGCTCATGCTGCCGCTGTCGCTGTCCTACGACCACCGCGTCATCGACGGCGCCGACGCGGCCCGGTTCACGCAGTATCTTGCCCACGTGCTCGGCGACGTCCGGCGCCTCATGCTCTAGCGGGCAGGGCAGAGAGGGCCGGGAAACAGGGCGAGTTCCCGGGCCCCCGGCTCCGTGTCCCTCGCTGCCGCGCCTCCGTCGGAGCACCGACCCTCAACCAATCGAAGACCACGACCATGGCAAACACAACGGAAATCAAGGTCCCCGACATCGGCGACTTCGACAAGGTGCCCGTCATCGAGGTCCTGGTCGCCGAGGGCGACGAGGTCGAGAAGGAGCAGTCGCTGCTGACCCTGGAGTCGGACAAGGCGACGATGGACATTCCTTCTCCCGAAGCCGGCCGCATCGTTTCCCTGAAGGTGGGCGAGGGCGACGAAGTTTCCGAGGGCGACGTCATCGGCGAGATCGAACTGGCCGACGGCGGCGACGGCGGTGACCGGAAGGACGACGAAGAAGACCGTGAGGATTCCGGCGACGGGCGCTCCGGAACCGATGGATCCGCCCAGCGGGAGCCGGCCGGCAGCAGCGAGCACGGCGGCGCCAGCGAGGATGAGGCGGCGGGTGTCGGTGAGCACGACCACGACTTCGATCTCGTCGTGCTCGGCTCGGGTCCCGGCGGCTACACGTCCGCGTTCCGCGCCGCGGACCTGGGCCTGAAGGTCGCGCTCGTCGAGCGCTACGACACGCTCGGCGGCGTCTGCCTCAACGTCGGGTGCATTCCGTCGAAGGCACTGCTGCACGTCGGGCAGGTCATCGATTCGGCGGCCCACATGGCCGATCACGGCGTGAAGTTCGGCGAGCCCGAGATCGAACTCGACGGACTCCGCGATTTCAAGAACGGCGCCGTGAAGAAACTCACCGACGGCCTGGCC
>JAWVZQ010000065.1:0-10919 GCA_033722095.1 Wenzhouxiangellaceae bacterium
GTCGCCGACCGCGCGCTCATGGCCGGCTATGCGCGCGAGACCGCGCAGATCCACCCGGCGCTCGTCCGGCAGGCTGCCGCCGAGGTGGTCGTCGGTGACGAGTCCGAAGCCTCGCGCGGCTGGTCGCGCGGTCTGGTCGTGGCGGCCCTGGCCCTGGTCCTGGCCGTCTCGGCCGGGACGATCTGGTCGCTGAACGCCGTACCGAACCGGGCGAAGCCTCAGGCGGCCCCGTCTTGGAGCCACGTGCTCGACGCCGCGCGAGCCGAGGAGGCGTGGCGCGAGGCCGCCGCGCTGCTGCCGGGCGTGGCGCCCGCCCAGGTCGCCCGGGCCTGCCTCGAGGGCGGGCGGGGCGTCGTCACCTGCCACCGCCTGAGCGGAAACTGGTCGCTGCTGCAGTGGCTGGAGCGGCCCGTCATCCTGCGCCTGCACGGCGCCGACGACGGCCTCGTGACGGTGTCTTCGGTTTCCGGCCAGGAGGCCGCACTGAGCCTGGCCGGCCAGGCCATCCGCATTCCGCGGGCGCAGATCGAATCGCGCTGGCGCGGAGAATTCCTCGTCGCCTGGCCCGACTCCGGCGCCGTCCTGGCCCCCGGCGACCGGTCCGACGACGTTGCCGCGGTCAAGACGCGGGCCGCGCGCGTTCCGGTGTCGCCCTGGGGAGGCGGCGTTTCGCGCGACTACGGCCCGGACTTCGAGCGCTGGGTCCGTGGATTCCAGCGTCGACACGGGCTGACCGAGGACGGTGTGGCCGGGCCCGTCACGCGCCTGTTCCTGGCGCGCGAGGCCCTTCCGGAGCCACCCGCCGATCCACCCGAGGGAGACTAGGCGATCATGTCGCTGCTGCTCGATGCACTCAGAAAATCGGAGGACCAGCGCCGGCGCGGCCAGCCGCCCTCGCTGGACCTGCCACCGGTCCCCGGGGCCGCGATGCCCCGGTCGGGCCGCCGGCTGCGTGCCGCGCTGACGGTGGCGGGTATCGCTCTGGTCCTCGTGGCCGCGGTGATGGCGATCCGTTCGCTGCAGGGCCCTTCAGCGGTCCCGGAATCCGGGACGTCGGGAGTCGGCCCGGTGCTGGCGCTGCCCGAAGCCCCTGCGGACCCGACCGTCGCCGCCGTTGAAGACGAGGCACGCTCCGGTGCCGGCGCCGAATCGACGGCGCCCGGCGATGAAGCCGCGCCCAAGGCCGCTCGAAGCGGGGCGGTTTCCTCCGCTTCGTCCTCGTGGGCGCGTGAGGAAGGAGCGCCCGAAGGAATCGAGCGCCGCACGGAGACGGCCGGAGAGCAGGATCGAGCCGTGACTTCCGATGCGGTGGCGGTCGATCCGGAACGTGGCCGCGATCCCGCGGCCGAACCCGATCGCGCATCGCCCACCGACCGCACATCCAGCACCGCTGCGCCCGGGCCGGAACCGGCCGCGGGCTCCGGAGCTTCCATCGACATCGAAGACGACGAGCGGGCTCGCGCCCTGCGTGCGGCGCTCGAGCGTGCCAGAGCCCGGGCGAGCTCCGGCCCCGGGGCAGGCGAGGCGGGTGCACGGGAGGGTGAAGCCGCACCCGGTGCGGTCGGCACCGAGCCCATGGCAAATTTCGTACGGCCCTGGGAACTGCCCGCACGGCAGCGCGCCGAGTTTCCCGACCTCGACATGACCGTGCACGTGTTCGCGACCGATCCCGCCGACCGTTTCGTGCTCATCAACGGCCAGCGCTATCAGGAAGGTGCGCAGCTCGGCGACGGCGCGCGGCTCGGGGAGATCACGCGGGAGGGCGCGATCGTCGAGTTCGGAGACTACCGGGTCCTGGTGCGTTGATCGCAGGCGGCCGGCGCAGTCACCGGCGTGCGACGGCGCGGTTTCCCTGGGCCGTCCTGCTGCTCGGGGGCCTCGCGCTGGCGGTACAGACCCCGCAAGCGATCTTCACCGGCGCTGCGGGCGAGTCGTGGCTGGCCTTCTGGGGGTTCCGCCCCGCCCAGGTCGCGGCGATCCTGGACCGGCCGATCTCCGAGTGGGCCGATCCCGCGCTGGGCGGCCTGTTCGGGGCGCTGCTCGCGCACACGGGCTGGCTGCACCTGCTCGGCAACGTGGCCTATCTCTGGGTCTTCGGCATTCCCGTCGAGCGGTCGATCGGCTCGCTGCGCCTGCTGCTGCTTTTCGGATTGCTCGGGGCACTCTCGAACGCGGTCGTCGCGCTGCAGCTCCCGGAATTCGATCGGCTCGTGCTCGGCGCCAGCGGTGGCGTTTCGGCCGTGGTCGGAATCTACTTCGGCCTGTTTCCGACGAGGCGCATCGGGCTCTGGCTGCCGCTGGGCCTGTTCCTGCAGTTCGCGCGCATCCCGGCCCTGATCGTCATCGGCTCCTGGTTCACGCTGCAGTTGCTCTACTCGGTCTTCGGCCCCGTGTCGGGCGCCGTCGCCTGGTGGACGCACGTGGCCGGCTTCGTGCTCGGGCTGGCCGCGGCCCTGGTTCTGCGCGCGCTGCCGGGGCGGGTCGTGCTCGACCTGCCCGAGGACTGAGCCGGGACTGCGTCCGTGCACGGTGGTCGGGAGGTTCCGTAGAATGGGTGCCATGTACAAGCTCGTTTTCTACAACCAGGGCAAGGTCTACGAACTGTTCTGCCGCAAGGTCGAATCCAGCGGTCTCGTGGGCTTCGTGGAAGCGTCCGAACTCGTATTCGAAACCGAGCGCAGCGTGGTCGTGGATCCCTCCGAGGAACGCTTGAAGGAGGAATTCCGGGACACGCGCAGCCTGATGCTGCCGATGCAGTCCGTCGTGCGTATCGAGCGCGTCGAGAAGCGTGGCACGGCGCGTATCAGGGATCGCGCGACGGGCGACAAGGTCACGCCGCTGCCCGTCGACAAGCGCTGAACCGGCACCGGGACGCCGGCGCGGGGATTTGGGTATGATCCGGCCTGCCGTGCGCAGGCCGCGGCACCGTCCCGCAAGGAGAATTCCCGGATGAACGACCCCCGACCCGAATCCCCCGACATGCCCCATCCGGTCCGCAGGACCTGGCTGGAGCGCGCGCTGAACGTGATCGAGACGGTGGGCAATCGCCTGCCGGATCCGGCCGTGCTGTTCTTCGTGCTGATGCTCGTCGTCTGGCTGCTCTCGGCGCTGCTGGCACCCGTGGAATTCTCGGCCACGCACCCGCAGACCGGAGAAGTCATCCAGGTCGTCAACCAGCTTTCGGGTACGGAACTGGCGCGATTCCTGAGCCAGATGGTCTCGGTCTTCACGAGCTTCGCGCCGCTCGGCATCGTGCTCGTCGCGATGCTCGGTGTCGGCGTCGCCGAGCACACCGGCTTCATCAACGCCGGTCTGCGGCGCATGCTCGGCATGACGTCACCGAAGCTGCTGACGCCGATGCTGATCCTCGTCGCCATCGTCTCCCACACGGCGGCCGACGCGGGGTACGTGGTCGTCATACCCCTGGGAGCCGTGATCTTCTATGCCGCGGGCAGGCACCCGCTGGCAGGCATCGCGGCCGCGTTCGCCGGCGTGTCGGGAGGATTCTCGGCGAACTTCATTCCCTCGGCCATCGACCCCATGCTGGCCGGCATCACCGAGGAAGCGGGCCGTGTGCTGGAGCCGGCCCTGCAGGTGAACCCGCTCGTCAACTGGTATTTCATGGGCGCTTCGAGCCTGCTCGTGATCGCAGTGGGCTGGTGGCTGACCGACCGCGTCATCGAGCCGCGGCTGGCCAAGGACACGCCCGTGGACGGCGACATGAGCGACATGCCCGACATGGAATCGCTGGAGCCCCACGAAAGCAAGGGGCTGAACTGGGCGCTGTTCAGCATCGTGTTGTCGGCTGCGCTGCTCACGCTGGCCGTGCTGCCGGAGGGTTCGCCCCTGCGGGACCCGCAGACGGGGGAGATCTCTTCGTTCGGCGCGCCGCTGATGCGTTCCATCGTGCCGCTGATCTTCCTTTTCTTCCTGATCCCGGGCACCGTCTACGGCTACGTGGCCGGGACCATCGACGGTCACCGCGACCTCATCAAGGGCATGAGCAAGTCGATGGAGTCGATGGGCTACTACATCGTGATGGCCTTCTTCGCCGCGCAGTTCATCGCCGCGTTCGGCAACTCGCAGCTCGGCATCCTGATCGCGGTCAACGGGGCGGCCTGGCTGTCGTCCATCGACCTGCCGCCGCAGCTGACCATCGTCGGCATCATCGGGCTGACTGCCTTCGTGAACCTGTTCGTCGGGTCGGCTTCCGCCAAGTGGCTCATCATCGCGCCGATCTTCGTGCCCATGCTCATGGAACTCGGCATCCACCCGGGACTGACCCAGGCTGCCTACCGCGTCGGCGACTCGAGTTCGAACATCATCACGCCGCTGCTGCCGTACTTCCCGCTCATCGTGGTGTTCTGCAAGCGCTACTACAAGGGATCGGGCATCGGCACGCTGATCTCGATGATGCTGCCGTATGCCGTGGCACTCGCCGTGACCTGGACGGTGTTCCTGATCGGATACTGGGCGCTCGGTCTGCCGCTGGGCGTGCAGTCCGGATACATCTGGCCCGGCTCCGGCTGATCCCGCGGGCAACCGCGGCGCCGGCGGGGCAGCGCGGAATCAGTCCGCACCGGCCCGGCGCGACATCCACGGGGCCGGGTCCACGGGCCGGCCCTCGTGGCGGATCTGGAAATACAGACCCGGCTCGGGACCGCCCCCGGAACTGCCGGCCAGCGCGATGACCTCGCCTGGGGCCACCCAGTCGCCGACGTCGGCGAGCAGGGCCTGGTTGCGGCCGTAGAGCGTCATATAGCCGTCGCCGTGGTCGAGGATCAGCATCATGCCGTAGCCGCGCAGCCAGTCGGCGTAGGCGACGCGACCGTGCGCAACGGCGCGCACGGGGTCGCCCGGTGCGGCCCGGATCAGCCATCCCTCCCAGGCCAGCTGTTCGGCACGGCGGTCCGCGTAGCCGGCCGCGACGGGGCCGTCCAGCGGCATGGCCAGCCGCCCCCGCAGCGACGCGAAGGGCTCGACGGCGACGTCGGGCGGAATGTCGGCCAGCACCCCGGAAAGATCCTCCAGCAGCGCCTCGAGTTCGGCCTCGCTGCGGGCCAGCGACTCGAGGCGCTGCTCGCGGGTCCGGATCGTTCCCTCGAGTTCCTCCAGCGCCGCCTGGCGCATGCGCAGCGCCTCGCTGCGGGCCTCGAGCGCCGCGGCCTGCCTGAGCTGGAGCGCGGCCAGGCGATCCCGTTCGGCCTGCTGCGCTTCGCGCAGCGATTCGAGTTCGACGAGGCGTGCCCGGAGCCGGCGCACGCTCTCGGCCTGGGAGCGGCCCAGGTAGCCGAGGATCGCGAGCTGGCGAGAGACGCGCGAAGGGTCCTCGGTGGCCAGCAGCGTGCGGAGCCGCGAGCGATTTCCCAGCCGGTAGGCGATGCGCAAGTGGTCGGCGAGTTCGGCGCGTTGCTCGTCGGCGCGCAGCGCAGCCGTCCGTGCCTCGGCATCGAGGGTCTGCAGGCGCGCGCGTGCCTCGTCGAGCGCCGCGGCGGTTTCGCGAAGTTCACGGGTTCGTCGGCTGAGCTCGGACTCGGCCTCGGCCAGTGCGGCCTGCTCGCGTTCGCGCTGCCGGCGCTCGTGCGCGAGTCGCTCGCCGATTTCCCGGATCTCCCCGCGGACGGTCTCGAGCTCACGCTCGACGGACTCGGGCGTCTGGGCCGGCGCGGCGGCTGCCGCAAACGCGACCAGCGCCGTCAGCGCGACGAACCGTCGCGCTCGCGCAGTCACCCGGCCTGTCGGGGACGGACCAGCGGCCGTCCGGTCATGGCTTCAGGAATGTCCAGGTCGAGCAGGGCGAGCATGGTCGGCGCGATGTCGCGCAGGCTGCCTCGCGTCTCGACGTCGGCCGGGCCGCCGACGTAGAGCAGCGGGACGGGATTCGTCGTGTGCGCCGTGTGGGGCTGGCCGGTATCGGGATCGCTCATCTGCTCGACATTGCCGTGGTCGGCCGTCACCAGCACCGAACCACCGGCGTCCCGAACGGCCGGGATGACGCGGCCGAGCAGTCGGTCCACGGCCTCGACGGCGGCCACGGCCGCCTCGAAGACCCCGCTGTGCCCGACCATGTCGGGATTGGCGACGTTGCAGACGATGACAGGGAATTCTCCCGACGAAACGGCTTCGACGAGCTCTGCGGCCAGCCTGTCCGAGCTCATTTCCGGCTGCAGGTCGTAGGTCGCGACGTCGGGGGAGGGGATCATCCGGCGTTCCTCCCCCTCGAGACACTCCTCGCGACCGCCGTTGAAGAAGTAGGTCACGTGTGCGTACTTTTCGGTTTCGGCGATTCGCAGCTGGGCGAGACCGGCGCGCGAAAGGCAGTCGCCGAGCAGGTCGTCGAGCGAGACCGGGGGAAAGGCCACCTTCGCGGGCAGGCCGTCCTCGTAGCGCGTCATCGTCGCGAAGGCGGCGAGGGCGGGGCGTCGGGCATCGAATCCGTCGAAGTCGGGGGCGACGAAGGCCGAGGAGAGTTGACGGGCCCGGTCGGCGCGGAAGTTCACGAAGATCACGCTGTCGCCGTCGCGGACCGGGACGCCGTCGCCGACCACGGTCGGTGCCACGAACTCGTCGGTCTCGCCGCGGCCGTAGGCGGCGTCGAGCGCCTGCGGAGCGTCCTCGGCCCGGTGCTCGGCACGGGCCTCGACGATGGCGTCCCAGGCCTTTTGCGTGCGTGCCCAGCGTCGGTCGCGGTCCATCGCCCAGTATCGGCCGGCGACCGATGCGACGCGCACCGACTCGTGCTCGGCCAGAAAACGCTCGAGCTTCTCGATGGACTCGGCGGCGGACTTCGGCGGCGTGTCGCGGCCGTCGAGGAACAGGTGGGCCGCAACGGGGCCGTCGTGGCGCTCGGCGGCCAGGGCCAGCGTGGCCAGGAAATGGTCCTCGTGGCTGTGCACGCCGCCCGGAGACAGCAGGCCCATGACGTGGATCGTGTTGCCGGCCTCGTCGATGGCCTCGTTCAGCGCGGGATTCTCACGGAATTCACCGCTCTCGATGGACTTGCCGATGCGCGTCAGTTCCTGGTAGACGATGCGTCCGGCCCCGATGTTCATGTGACCGACTTCGGAGTTGCCCATCTGTCCGCGCGGCAGCCCGACGGCTTCGCCCGAAGTGTCGAGGAGCGCGTGCGGACACCGGGCCCAGAGGCGGTCCCAGTGCGGCGTGGCGCCGCGGGCGATGGCATTGTCGTCGGCATCCTCGCGGACGCCCCAGCCGTCGAGAATCAGCAGCAGCAGCGGGGTGTTTGGAGTCATCGGAGGGGAATCGGGGCGCGTCAGCGCGGGATTATCCCATAGGGTCCATCGTCTGGCAGCGGATCTCCGAATGCGGGATAATGGCGGTTTCGCCACGCCCCCGTCCGGAGTCCATGGAACAGATTCTTTCCTTCATCGGCAACCACCCGATCCTCGTCGGCGCGTTCGCCGTGGTCCTGGCCGCCCTGATCGCGACCGAGTCGGCACGCCTGACGCGGCGCTGGAAGGAGCTGGACACGAACCAGGCCATCGCGCTGATGAATCGGCGGGACCCGCTGATTCTCGACGTGTCGAACTCCTCGGACTTCGCGAACGGCCACATTCTCAACGCCGAGAATCTTCCGCCTTCGCGGATCGAGGCCGGCAACCAGAAACTCATGAAGGCCGTCGATCGACCGGTCCTCGTGTATTGCAAGAACGGCCAGGTTTCGCCGCAGATGGCGAACCGGCTCACGCGCATGGGTTTCCAGGAGGTCTACGTCCTCGCCGGAGGGCTGGGGCAGTGGACGAGCGACAAGCAGCCGGTCAGCCGGGGGCGCGACGCCCGGCGCGGCAAGCGCGGCGGGAAGCCCGAAAAGGCCGCGGGCTGAGGCCCGTCGCGACCCCGGGCAGAATCACCACGAATCGAATGACGTAAACCAAGGAAACGTAACGACATGGCAGAAGAACAGATCGACGGCGCCGCCAACGGCAACGAGCAGCAGCAGGCCCAGATGGCGGTGCAGCACCTCTTCCTGAAGGACTGTTCGTTCGAGGCGCCGGGCGCACTCGGGCTCGACAATTCCGAAGGTCAGCCCGACATGAACCTCAACCTTTCGCAGCGCGTGAATCAGCTCGACGAGGGTCGCTTCGAGGTGGTGCTGACCGTCACCGTCACGGCCAAGCAGGGCGACAAGACCGCCTTCATCTCGGAGGTCCACTACGCCGGCGTCTTCCAGATGTCCGGATTCTCCGAGCAGCAGATGCCTTACGTGCTGAACGTGCTGTGCCCGAACGTGCTGTTCCCGTACGCGCGCCAGCAGATCGCCAGCCTCATCGCGGCCGGCGGATTCTTCGCGCCGCCGCTGCAGCCGATCAACTTCGAGGCGATCTTCGCCCGGCGCATGGCCGAGGCCCAGCAGGGCGAGGGCGGCGACGCCCCGACGCAGCAGTAGGGCCAACCGGCCGATGCCGAGTCGAGTCGCCGTCTTGGGGGCAGGGTCGTGGGGCACCGCGCTGGCCATGCAGCTGGCGCGTGTCGGCCACGACGTCCGCCTCTGGGCGCGCGATTCCGCCCACGTCGGCGAGATGCGCGAGACCGGTCGCAACGCGCGATACCTGCCGGACCACGTGCTCCCGGAGACGGTCGTTCCGACCGACGATCGAGCCGCCGCGCTCGACGGGGCCGACCGGATCCTGCTGGCGGTGCCCAGCCACGCCTTCGCCGAGCAGCTCGACGCGATCGCCGAGGGCGTGACTGCGCGGACCGGGCTGGCCTGGGCGACGAAGGGCTTCGAGCCCGGAACGGGCCGCCTGCTGAGCGAACTCGCCCGCGAGCGCATCGCGGACGATGTGCCGCTGGCGGCCGTTTCGGGACCTTCGTTCGCCGGCGAGGTGGCATCGGGGCTGCCCACGGCGGTCTCGGTCGGCGCGTCGGATCCCGAATTCGGCCGAGCATGGGCGGCGCTGCTGCACGGCAGCAGTTTCCGGGCCTACTACACCGCCGACCTCGTCGGCGCGCAGCTCGGCGGCGGGGTCAAGAACGTACTGGCCATCGCCTGCGGCATGGCCGACGGACTGGAACTCGGAAGCAATACGCGCGCGGCCCTGATCACGCGCGGGCTGGCCGAACTCATGCGTCTCGGGGAGGCGCTCGGAGGTCAGGCGCGCACGCTCATGGGGCTGGCCGGCATGGGTGACCTCGTGCTGACCTGCACCGGCGACGCGTCGCGCAATCGGCGCTTCGGCCTCGCGCTCGGCCGTGGCCAGGGCGTGGACGAAGCACTGGCCGGGATCGGCCAGGTCGTCGAGGGGTATCGCGCCGCCGAGGAAGTCATGCGGGCGGCAGAGCGCGCCGGCGTCGAGATGCCGATCAGCGAGCAGGTCCACGGCATCCTCTACAAGGACTGGAACGCCGCCAAGGGCGTGCGCGTGCTCATGGAACGCGAACCCAAGGCCGAAACCGACTGACCGGGCGAATACGCATGGATACGCTGGATTACCAGGAACTGGCCGTGCCGGGCGTGAGGGAACTCAAGCCGTATACGCCCGGCAAGCCGATCGACGAACTCGAGCGCGAGTACGGCGTGGCCGACTCGATCAAGCTGGCTTCCAACGAGAACCCCCTCGGCGCGAGTCCCCGCGCCCGAGAAGCGATCGCGGGCGTCCTCGACGACCTCTGGCTCTATCCCGACGCCAACGGCTTCCGCCTCAAGAAGAGGCTCTCGGAGAAGCACGACCTGCCGCCGGAGTGCATCACGCTCGGCAATGGCTCCAACGACGTGCTCGTCTTTCTTGCCCAGGCCTTCCTGCGGCCGGGACTCAAGGCCGTGTTCTCGCAGTACGCGTTCGCCGTCTACCCGATCGCGACGCAGATGGTCGGGGCCGAGGCCTCGATCGCGCCGGCGTTGCCCGATGACCACCCGATGCCGCTCGGCCACGACCTGCGCGCGATCTTCGAGCGCGTCGATGCCGATACGCGGATCGTATTCATCGCCAACCCGAACAATCCCACCGGAACGTGGCTCAAGGGCGAACGGCTCCGGGACTTCCTGTCCTCGCTGCCCGGCCACGTCATCTGCGTCGTCGACGAGGCCTACACCGAGTATGCCGAGTCCGACGAACTCGGGGATGCCTCGACCTGGCTGGACCGCTTTCCGAATCTCGTCGTCACGCGCACGTTCTCCAAGGCCTACGGACTGGCCGGCGTGCGCGTCGGCTACGCGCTCTCCAACCCCGGAATCGCCGATCTTCTGAACCGCGTGCGGCCGGCCTTCAATGTGGGGACACCGGGTCTCGTGGCCGCGGAGGCGGCGCTCGACGACCAGGACTTCATCCGGCGTTCGCGAGAGATGAACACGGCCGGACGCAAGCGCCTTGCCGACGGGCTCCGGTCACTGGGCGCGCGCGTGGTGCCGTCCGCGGCGAACTTCGTGCTCGCCGGTCTGGACCGTGATGCGGCCGAACTCAACGAGGCGTTGCTGCGACGCGGCATCATCGTCCGCCCCGTCGGCAACTACGGTCTGCCGCAGCACCTGCGGATCACGGTCGGAACCGAGCCGCAGAACGAGCGCCTGCTCGCCGCGCTCGCCGAACTGCTCTGATCGGGCACGGCACGTGGACCTTCTGATCCGACCCGCCACCGGGCCGCTGCGCGGCAGCGCCACGCCGCCGGGGGACAAGTCGGTTTCGCACCGAGCGGCCATCCTCGGGGGGCTGGCGACCGGAACCACGACCATCGAGGGCTTCCTGCAGGCCGACGACACGCGCGCCACGCTCGCAGCCATGGCCGCGCTGGGTGCCGAGGTCGAGGAGTCCGGCAGCCGCGTCACGCTGCGCGGCGGCCGCCTGCATGCGCCCTCGGCGCCGCTGGACCTCGGCAATTCCGGCACCGGAATGCGCCTGCTGACCGGCGCGCTCGCCGGCGAGACCCGCCTTCTCGGTGCGACGATCCGGCTCGTCGGCGAC
>JAWVZQ010000066.1:0-10699 GCA_033722095.1 Wenzhouxiangellaceae bacterium
CCACGCCGCTGCGGCCGCCGGGGATGATCTCGCTGGCCACGGGACCGGCCGGCGTCATGGTCGCCACGACGCGGCGCGCCGGACCCGAGCCGAACATGAAGTCGTTGAGCCCGTCGGCACGCGGATTGTGGGCCGATGCGTCGACGACCTCGTAACCGCCCGAGCGGGCCACGCCCGGCAGGTCCGGGGCGACGTCGTTCAGGCCGAATCCGCGCGGCACGTTGAACGGCTTGGCGCCCAGCGGATGGTCGAAGACGATGCGGTGCAGCTTGCCCCAGCGGTAGTCGTCCTGGTTCGTCGAGTTGCCGAAGGCCGGTGCGAACTCGTCGGAGGCGAGCAGGTCCAGCGCGTCACGCAGGCTGGCCAGCAGCACCGTGTCGCGCGCCGTGGCCATGTCGGGCGCCTCGGGCACGTTGAAGAACGGGATGCCCGATGCACCGATGCCCGACCGCGTCGGGAACGACTCGAGGAAATGGATCAGCGAGCGGTAGGCCAGCCGGCCCGACGGCAGGTTGTCGCCGAGCCCGATGCCGGTCAGCGTGGCGTCGATGGTGTTGGCGATGGCCTGGCCGCGCCAGACCGAGAAGATCGTCGCCGCGACGCTGTGGGCGGCCTCGGTGGCCGTCGGCGGCGCCAGGTTCAGCGGGTTGTCGAACGGGTCGAAGCCCTCGGCCAGCCCCGTCGGCGTCGAGAAGTCCCAGAGGGCCAGCCGCCCGATGGCCTCCTGGACGCCCGAGTCCAGCGCGAACTGGGCCAGGCCCGGCCACGCACCCTCTTCGGCGGCGTTCTCGAAGGCGGCCAGGATGTGCGGCACGACGAGTTCGGCGTCGAGCATCTGGTTGTTGGCCTGCAGCACGGCGATGTCGGTGGCCGTGATCGGGTCCGGCGAGGCAACGAGATCGGCCAGCGTCTCGTCGATGCGACCCTGGCGCAGCGAGACGTAGCGCGGGCCGAGGTAGTAGATGCCGTTGGCGCCCGGGCGCAGCTGGTTCAGCGGGTTGTTGTCCAGCGTCGTCCCGACCGGGTCGTTGTTGGCGTTGGCGATGTACCCGGAGACCGGATTCACGATCTGCGGCATTTCCTCGAACGGCAGCGCCGCGTAGGGGAAGCCGCGCGTGCCCTCGCCGTTGTCGGGCAGCCAGTCGTGCGGAAGCTGGCCCGTGCCGTCGCGCAGCAGGAACGGCGGGACGCCGCCGGCGACCTCGTTGGACTGCAGGTCCTCGCGCAGCGGCACCGTGCCGGACGTGAAGTAGGCGATGTTGCCGTCGACGTCGGCGTAGGCGAAGTTCTGGCCGCCGATCGTGAAGTTCTCGAGCCCGGCCATGAAGTCGTTCATGTCCTGGGCGCGGGCCCAGGCGCGGAACGTGGCGAGTTCGAAGGTCGGGCCCCAGCCCGTGTACTGGATCGACACGCCCGTCGTCGGCGTCGGCTGGGCCACGATCGGACCGTTGTTGCGGCGCGGTACGAGGAACGTGATGCCGCCGGCGTCGTAGCCGACGTTGGCACGCGAGATGTTGTCGGCCTCGCCGTCGCCGATGCCGTTGACGAAGTAGGACTGGAAGACCAGCCGGATCGGCTCGGGCTCGCCGTCGTGGATCGTGTGCGTCGGCAGGCCGAAGCGGTTGACGAGGAATTCTTCCTGGTAGTAGTCGGTCACGTCGTTCGGGTTGACCGTCGAGCCCCAGCAGATCCGCATGTTGCAGCCCTGGATGACGAGCGGCGTGCCGGCGAAGGCGACGCCGCTGACGGCCACGCCCTCGTCGCGGATGACGAGGTTTTCCTTCGTGAACGTCGACGGCATGTCGAGGCCCAGGTGCGGATCGTTGGCCAGGATCGGGAAGCCGTTGTCGGTCTCGTCGCCGGAGACGACGAACCAGTTCGAGCCGGCCTGGTCGAGGTCTCCGGCGATGGAATTGCCGATGACCGGAATCTCGCGCAGGGCCTGGACGTGCGCGCGCAGGCTCTCTGCGAGCACGGCGTCGGTGGCCAGCGGCGCGAACGGCACGCCGGCGTCCTTGGGCGCGTCGCCGCCCGACTGCGGGCTCTCGGCACCGGGCACCTCGATGATGCCGATGTCGGTGAACCACGACGGGATCGAGACGTTGTCGACCTCGGGTGCGACGCGGAACACGTCTTCGAAGAACAGCGCCGTACCGTCGAAGCCGACGACGTTGCCCGTGCCCTGGTAGGTGAGCAGGTCGACGGTCAGGTCGGCGTCATCGGAGTCGAACGACAGCTGGAATGCCAGCAGCTTGCCGATGGCCAGCGAGTCGACGGGCGTCCACGGCTCGGCCGAGGTCAGCTCCAGCGGCCCGTACTCGGGCGGCAGCTGGCCCTGGGCCAGCCAGTGGTTGACGCCGTCGGCGTAGGCCTTGACCCAGTCCTTCTCGTCGGGCGTCAACTGCGTCCAGGTCTCGAAGGCCGCGCGGCGCAGCCCCAAGGTGCGCAGCTGGATGTCGTTCGAAAGCGCGCCCTGCCCCAGCAGCTCGGCCAGCGTGCCCGAGGCCACGCGGCGCAGGAAATCCATCTGGAAGAACCGGTCGCGTGCGTGCAGGTAGCCCTGAACGAAGGTGACGTCGCGCTCGGTCTCGCCGGCGATCGTCGGGATGCCGTCGGCATCGGTGTAGACGGTCACGTCCTGGCCGATGACCGGGACGGTGACGTCCTGCGCCTGGACGCCGGAGGCGACGAGCAGCGCAATCGCGGCCAGCAGGCGGCCGGAAAGTGTCTGGACTGCGTTCATTGTATTACCCCGCTGTTTCTTGTTGGTCCGAAGTGCCGGATTCAGAAGAATTTTCACAGGGAATCGGGCACCGCGTCTCCAGCCATTATTGCATAGCGCCCGAACCGGCCGTGCCCGCCTTCGTCGGGCCGGTCACAACCGCGTCCGCACCTCCATGAGCTCGGGGAAGAAACGCAGCTGGAGTGCCCGTTCGAGGAACGACACGCCGCTGGATCCGCCCGTGCCGGTCTTGTGGCCGATGATGCGCTCGACCGACTTCAGGTGGCGGAACCGCCAGAGCTGGAACGATTCCTCGACGTCGACGAGCCGCTCGCAGAGGGCGTACTCGGTCCATTGACGCTCGGGTTCGCGGTAGATCGAGACCAGCGCGTCGACGAGCTCCGAGGAGAACGCGTGCGGCTCGCGGAAATCACGGTCCACGCAGTCGTCGGGCACGGGATGGCCGCGGCGGGCCAGATAGCGAAGGAAGGCATCGTAGACGCTCGGCGCGGCCAGGACCTCGGCCAGCGCTTCGCGCACGTCGGGTTGGTGGTCGAACAGTTTCAGCAGGTCGCCGTTCTTGTTGCCGAGCAGGAATTCCACGGTCCGGTACTGGAACGACTGGAAGCCCGAGGCCGAGCCGAGCACGTCGCGGAACTGCATGTACTCGCTCGGCGTCAGCGTCTCGAGCACGGCCCACTGGTCGAACAGCTGCTGCTGGATCATCTTGACCCGGGCCAGGATCTTCAGGCACGGCGAACCGTCGTCGGACTCGAGGTGGCGGATCGCGGCCTTGAGCTCGTGGATGATGAGCTTGAACCAGAGTTCGGCCGTCTGGTGCTGGATGATGAACAGCATCTCGTCGTGGTGCGGCGGGTCGCTGAGCGGCGACTGGGCGTTCAGCACCTTGTCGAGGCCCAGGTAGCCCTGGTAGTCCAGCGACTTCGAGAGGTCGGTGTGGATGCCCTCCTCGAGATCCCTGCGATCGGGGTGATCGGTCATGTCTTCGGTCCGGCGGGAAGTCCGGGCAGTGTAACGCCGGCACCGCCCCGGTTATAATTCGGGGCTTGGGGTCGCACGGCTTCGCCGGCCGGGCGCCGGGAGGGATTTCGCGGAAGGGATCGGAATTCCCGGGCGCTCGCACGCGTTCATGGCGATCGGGCACCACAGGCACACTTACCGACGAGGTCTTCCATGGCGGCAACCATCGCCTCATTCAAGGTCGACTACTTCCAGTTTCTCGACGAAACGGGACAGCTGGTCGACGGCACCCAGATTCCGGCGCTGGCGCGCGACATGAAGCAGCTCACCAGTCTCTACGAGCTGATGACGCTGACGCGCGTGTTCGACAAGAAGGCCGTGGCGCTGCAGCGCACCGGCAAGCTCGGCACCTACGCCTCGAGCCTCGGGCACGAGGCCGCGCATGCCGCGATCGGCTCGGCCATGCGCGAGGAGGACTGCTTCTGCCCGATGTACCGCGAGTACGCCGCGCAGTTCTACCGCGGCGTCAAGATGTCCGAAGTGCTCATGTACTGGGGCGGCGACGAGCGCGGCAACGACTTCTCGGGCCCGGCCCACGACTTCCCCTGGTGCGTGCCCATCGCCACCCAGTGCCTGCACGCCGCGGGCGCGGCCATGGCCTACAAGCTCAACGAGCAGAAGCGCGTGGCCGTGACGGTCGTCGGCGACGGCGGTTCCTCGAAGGGCGACTTCCTCGAGGCGATCAACGCCGCCAGCGCCTGGAAACTGCCGCTGGTGCTCGTCATCGTCAACAACCAGTGGGCGATCTCGGTGCCGCGCTCGAAGCAGAACTCGGCGCGCACGCTGGCCCAGAAGGGCATCGCCGGCGGGCTGCCGTCGATCCAGGTCGACGGCAACGACCTCATCGCCACGCGCTGGGCCATGGACAAGGCGATCTCGGCCGCCCGCGAGGGCCGCGGCGCCTCGGTCATCGAGATGCTGACCTACCGGCTCTCGGACCACACCACGGCCGACGACGCGCGCCGCTACCGGCCGGAGGACGAGGTCGACACGGCCTGGAAGAAGGAGCCGCTGGTCCGGCTTCGCAACTACCTGTCCGACCAGGGCGAGTGGGACGAGGTCAAGGAAGAGCAACTGCTCAAGGACTGCGCCGACCGCGTCAACGCGGCCGTCGAGGAATATACCGACCGCGTCGAGAACGACCCGCAGCCCATCGAGGCGATGTTCAAGTACATGTTCAAGAACCTGCCGCACCATCTCGAGGAGCAGCTCGAGATCGCGAAGCGGTTCCCGGCCAAGGGAGGGCACCACTGATGGCTCAGATCACGCTGGTCGAGGCCGTGACGATGGCGCTGGCCCACGAGATGAAGGAAGACCCGACGGTCGTCGTCTTCGGCGAGGACGTCGGCGTCAACGGCGGCGTGTTCCGCGCCACAGCCGGCCTGCAGAAGGAATTCGGCGACGAGCGCGTCATCGACACGCCGCTGGCCGAGGTCATGATCGCCGGCATGTGCGTCGGCATGGCCAGCCAGGGCCTCAAGCCCGTCGTCGAGGCCCAGTTCGAGGGCTTCATGTATCCGATGGTCGATCATGTCGTCAATCACGCCGCGCGGCTGCGTCACCGCACGCGCGGGCGCATGAGCTGCCCGGCCGTGTTCCGCGCACCCTGGGGCGGGGGGATCCACGCTCCCGAGCACCATTCCGATTCCAACGAGGCGACCTGGGCCCACTTCCCGGGCGTGCGCACCGTCATCCCGTCCTCGCCGAGCCGTGCCTACGGCCTGCTGCTGGCGGCGATCCGCGACCCCGATCCGGTCGTCTTCCTCGAGCCCAAGCGGATCTATCGCTGGCAGCGCGAGGAAGTCGAGGACGACGGCGAGGAACTGCCGCTCGACGTCTGCTTCGTGCTGCGCGACGGCACCGACGTCACGCTCGTGACCTGGGGCGCGATGGTCAAGGAAACCATGGAAGCCGCCGTGGCGCTGGAAAAGGAAGGCGTCAGCGCAGAAGTCATCGACGTGGCCACGGTCGCCCCGCTGGACATGGAGACCATCGTCGAGTCCGTCGAGAAGACCGGCCGCTGCGTCATCGTCCACGAGGCGCCCAAGCACTGCGGCGTCGGCGCCGAGATCGCCGCCGGCCTGGCCGACCAGGGCGTCTGGCATCTCAAGGCGCCGGTCAAGCGCGTGACCGGCTATGACACCGTCATGCCGCTGTACCGCAACGAGATGAACTACATGCCGAGCGCGGAACGCATCGTGCACGCCGCGAAGGAAACACTGGAGTACGCATGAAGACTTTCAATCTGCCGGACCTGGGCGAGGGACTGCCCGACGCCGAGATCGTCGAGTGGCTCGTCGCCGAGGGTGACGAGGTCGAGGTCGACGACCCGATCGTTTCGATGGAAACCGCCAAGGCCGTCGTCGAGGTGCCCTCCCCGTACAAGGGCAAGGTCGCCAAGTTCCACGGCAAGGAAGGCGACGTCATCAAGACCGGTGCGCCGCTCATCGACTTCGAGGTCGACGGTGACGCCCCGCAGAAGGATCCCGAGGACGTCGAGGTCGAGACCGCGGCCGAGGAGCCGGCTCCCGACGACGACGCCGGCCAGACCGAAGACGCCGAGGAACGGGCCGACACCGGTACCGTCGTCGGCAACGTCACGACCTCCGACGAGGTCGTGCAGCAGACGCACTCCGACGTCGGCGGCGTGAAGGTCACGCCGGCCGTGCGCGCGCTGGCGCGCAAGCTCAAGGTCGACCTCTCCACCGTCGAGCCGACGGGCAAGGACGGCACCGTGACCTCGGCCGACGTGCGCAAGGCCGCCGAGTCCGGTCCGACGAAGAAGGCCGAACCGGCACCCTCGCCGGCGCCTGCCCCCGCCCCGTCGCCCGCCCCGGCTCCGGCACCTTCTTCGAAGCCGGAGAAGGAATCGGCGAAGGGCGAGTGGGAGCCGATCCGCGGCACGCGACGCACCATGGCGCGCACGATGAGCGAATCGCACAAGCGCGTCGTGCCGACCACGATCATGGACGACGCCGACATCCACGCCTGGGGCCCGGGCGAGGACATCACCGTGCGCCTGCTGCGCTCGCTGTGGGCCGGCGCACAGGCCGAGCCGGGTCTCAACGCCTGGTACGACGACGAGCAGAACACGCGCATGGTCCACAAGACCATGCACGTCGGGATGGCCGTCGACACCGCCGACGGGCTGTTCGTCGCCCGCCTGCGCGACGTCCATTCCTCGGACCGCCAGCAGCTGCGCGAGGAAATCAACCGGCTGCGCGACAACGTCAAGAGCCGGTCGATCCCGCCCGAGGACCTCAAGGACTACACGATCATGCTGTCGAACTTCGGCGTCTTCGCGGGCCGCTATGCCACGCCGATCATCAACCCGCCCTGCGTGGCCATCGTCGCGGCCGGCGTGCTGCGCCACGAGGTGGTTCCGGTCCTCGGGGGCCTCGAGGCGCATCGCATGCTGCCGCTTTCGCTGACCTTCGATCACCGGGTCTGCACGGGCGGCGAGGCGGCGAGGTTCCTGAAGGCCATGATCGCCGACCTCCAGAAATCGCAGTGACGCTGCTGCGCGACAGCCTGGCGGCGTTCGACGGTACTCGGGTTCCTCATGTATACGCACATACACTGCGGACCCTGCGTTCCGGCGACCACCGCCAGGCCGTCGCTCGCGACGCGTCACCGCGATTTCTTCGTCAACGGGTGCTACTGCGCGGTGGCCTGGCAGCGCCCGGGAGTGCTCGGAATCCTCATGCACAGACACGTGCACTGCGGTTCCTGCGCGCTCTCGACCACTGCCAGGCCATCGCTCGCCACGCGTCACTCCATGTTCCGGAGAACGATCACGGTGGGGCATTCGGCGAGTGCTCGGAATCCTCATGCACAGGCACGTGCACTGCGGTTCCTGCGCGCTGGCGGCCGCCGTCACGCACAGGCTCGCTACGCCTCGACCCGATTTCTCGTTCGTTGCCGGAAAAACCGGCGCGGGTGATCCTGCTCGCCAGCCTGCAGGATTCCAGTAACGTTCACAGCCTAGATTCACCGGACAAGTAGACGGGGCCATATCCATGCGCATCGGTATTTTCGGAACGGGGTACGTGGGACTGGTCACCGGGGCCTGCCTGGCCGAGGTCGGCAATCACGTGGTCTGCATGGACATCGACGCCGGCAAGGTCGAAAGGCTGTCCGCCGGCGAGATCCCGATCTTCGAGCCCGGCCTCGAGGCCATGGTGCGCCGCAATCTCGACGCCGGCCGGCTCACGTTCACCACCGACCCGGCCGAGGCCAGCCGCCACGGCGAGATCCTGTTCATCGCCGTGGGCACGCCATCGGACACCGACGGCTCGGCCGACCTGCGCGCGGTGCTGGCCGTCGCGCGCTCGATCGGACCGCATCTCGGCGAGCGCCAACTCGTGGTCACCAAGTCGACGGTGCCGGTGGGAACGGCCGGAAAGGTCCGCGCGGAACTGGCCTCGACGATGTCGGGCGAATTCGAGCCGCGCGTGGCCTCGAATCCCGAGTTCCTGAAGGAAGGCGCGGCGGTCAAGGACTTCATGGCGCCGGACCGCATCGTCATCGGCGTCGACCCCGACGACGATCTTGCCGAGAAGCAACTGCGCCATCTCTACGCCCCGTTCAACCGGAACCGCGAGAAGATCTTCTGCATGGATATCGCCTCGGCCGAGCTCACGAAGTACGCGGCCAATGCCATGCTGGCGACGAAGATCTCGTTCATGAACGAACTGGCCGGCATCGCCGAGCGCGTCGGGGCCGACATCGAGCGCGTGCGCATCGGCATCGGTTCGGATCCGCGCATCGGCTACCACTTCATCTATCCCGGCGCGGGCTACGGCGGCTCCTGCTTCCCCAAGGACATCCGGGCCCTGGCCCGCACGGCGGCCGACCACGGCCATTCCGCGCGCATCCTGCAGGCCGTCGAGACCGTCAACGAGGCGCAGAAGCGCACGCTGTTCGAGAAGATCAGCCGCCACTTCGGACACGACCTGACCGGGCGCACCATCGCGATCTGGGGACTGGCCTTCAAGCCCGAGACCGACGACATGCGCGAGGCGCCGTCGCGCGTGCTCATGGAATCGCTCTGGGAGGCCGGAGCGCGCGTGCGGGCCCACGATCCCAAGGCGCTGGCGGAGACACGGCGGCTCTACGGCGAGCGCGACGACCTCGAGTTGTCCGAAGACGCTTACGCCATTCTCGAAGACGCCGACGCGCTGGTCGTCATGACCGAGTGGAAGGCGTTCTGGAGTCCGGATTTCGACCGTATCCGCGCATCGCTGAAGCAACCCGTGGTCTTCGACGGCCGCAATATCTACGACCCGCGCGAGATGCGCGAACTGGGCTTCGTCCACGAGGGCATCGGGCGCGGCTCGAAGCGCACCGGGGAGGAGCCCGGCCCGGCCCGCTCCCTGGCCCGAGGCTGAGGGACTGCCTGCGCTCCCGGCTGGCGTGCCGGGACCCCGGAATCCGTATGGATTGAGTAGCCGGCACCGCTGCCGTACACTGGTTCGTGTTCCGCCATTCAATCCGAGATCAGCACGGGGAGCCCCCATGAAACACTGGATCGCCACGATCGCCATTGCCCTTTCCGGCCTCGTCGCCGCCGACGCCTGCCTGGCGCAGGCCGGCACCGAGGTCCGCGTTCGCGAAAGCTCCGGCCGCAGCATGGCCGACGCCCAGGCCGACCACTACAACGGGCCGAAGGCGCGCATCGCCGTCGCCCGGTTCGAGAACAAGACCGCATCCAACATGGGCGCGGCCGGCTGGTACAGCCCGCAGATCGGCGACGGCATGGCCGACATGCTGACCACGGCGCTCGTCAACTCCGGTCGCTACATCGTGCTCGAGCGCGAGAGCCTCGATACGGTGCTCAACGAGCAGGACCTCGGCGCCAGCGGGCGCATCCGCCAGGACACGGCGGCCCCGATCGGCGAGATCGAGGGTGCCGAGCTGCTCGTCGTGGCGGCCGTGACAGAGTTCGAGGGCAATGCCGGGGGCACCTCGGGCCGCATCGGCGGCGGCAAGGTCGGGCGCGTCTTCGGCGCGCTGGCGGGAGGATCGCGCAAGGCCCACATGGCCATCGACCTGCGCGTCGTCGACGCGCGCACGAGCCGCATCCTGGCCGCGACCAGCGTCGAGGGCGAGGCCAAGGACTTCAACCTCGGCGGCGCGCTGGGCGGCTACACGGGTTCCTACTCGCTCGGCGGCGCGCTGTCGTCGTGGAAGAACACGCCGCGCGAGAAGGCACTGCGCGCCGTCATCGAAGGCGCCGTCGACTACGTCATCTCGGTCACGCCGCCGTCCATGCTGCGCTACGACGCGGCGGGCCGCACCGTGCAAACCGCCTCCAGCCAGGCCGCGCCGGCCGCCGCTTCCGGCGGCAGCGGCAGCGGCGGTGGCGGCGACCAGGTCGTCGTCACGGTGGCCTCGCTGGACGCCCACCAGGGCCCGAACGCGTCCAGCCCGGTCGTGTTCACCCTGGGCTCGGGCGCCGTCGGCGATGCCGTGATCCGGGCGGGAGACTGGATCCAGGTGCGCGGCGACGGCGGCACCACCGGCTGGGTGGCAGCGGAACACACGCTCGACATCGAATGAGACTCGGGACCAACGGGAGGAAGTCATGAGGAATCTGATTCGCACTACCGCTCTTGCCGCGATGGCCGCGCTGCTTGCCGGCTGTCCGGCCGGAACGACGACCAACGTCCGCGACAGCTCCGGCCAGAGCATGGCCGAGGCCCGGGCCGAAGCCTACAACGGGCCCAAGGCGCGCATCGCCGTGGCCCGTTTCGAGAACAAGACGGCCCAGTCCACGGGCTACGCCGGCTGGTACAACCCGCAGATCGGCGACGGCATGGCCGACATGCTGACCACGGCGCTCGTCAACTCCGGTCGCTACATCGTGCTCGAGCGCGCCAACCTGGATACCGTGCTCAACGAGCAGGATCTCGGCGCCAGTGGACGCGTCCGCCA
>JAWVZQ010000067.1:0-10644 GCA_033722095.1 Wenzhouxiangellaceae bacterium
ACGTGCTGGCCGAAACCACGGCCGACTACCTGGCCGCGCAGGCCGATGCGGGCGCCGACGCGCTCATGGTCTTCGACAGCTGGGGCGGCGCGCTCTCGCCGGCGCTGTTCGAAAAGTACTCGCTGGCCTCGATGCGGCGCATCGTCGAGCGCCTCGCCGCCTCGCATCCCGACGTGCCCCTGATCCTGTTTGCCAAGGGCTGCGGCCAGCATCTCGAGGACCTGGCCGCCACGGGATGCGCGGCGCTGGGCGTGGACTGGACCACGTCGCTGGCCGACGCCCGCCGGCGCGTGGGCGAGCGCGTCGCCATCCAGGGCAATCTCGATCCCGCCGTGCTCAAGGCCGCGCCCGATGTGGTCCGCCGCGAGGCCCGAGCGGTGATCGACGACTTCGGACCCGGTCCCGGCCACGTCTTCAACCTCGGCCACGGCATCACGCCCGACGTACCGCCCGAGCACGTCGAGGCGCTCGTCGAGACGGTCAGGCAGTCCCGCCCCTGCGGCGGGTCAGGCTGAGTTCCAGCAGCGCACCGAGCAGGCCGGACTCGGTCAACGGCCAGGCGATCCCGCGAGCCCCCTCCGGAACCTCGCTCGACGAGGCCAGCATCCAGACCGCGCAGGCCCGCTGCCAGCGGCGAATCCGATCGCCGGGAATCCGGCCCGGCCGCGTGAGCAGGGCATCGAAGCCCGGCTCCGGTTCGGGCACGCGCGCTCCGAGACGGACCACGTCGAATCCGTGGCGGCGACCGAGGCGCATCACGGTCCGGTGATCCTCGGCACCCAGCGCCGTCGCGAGCACAAGGCCGGTCGGCAGCGCACAGACCCGAGCGGCCCTCGCCCCGGCCGCGTCCGGGGCCAGCCGAAGCGTGAATCGGCTACCGCGGCCGGGATGGCTTGCAAGTTCCAGCTCGGCGCCCATGCGCTCGGCGAGCCTGCGGCAGATCGCCAGGCCCAGCCCCGTGCCCTCGTGTCGCCGGGCGGATCCGGAGTCGGCCTGCTCGAACGGCTCGAACAGTCGTTCCCGGTCGGAGTCGCGGATGCCCGGCCCGCTGTCGATCACGGCGACGGCCGTTCGCCCGGACCGATCGACGAACGCCTCGACGCAGATCGCACCGCGTTCGGTGAACTTCACGGCATTCGAAAGCAGGTTGCCGAGCAGCTGGGCCAGCGCACCCTCGTCGGCGAACCCGACCTGAGGCAGGCGCGAGGACACCATCAGGCGCAGATCGAGTCCCTTGGCCGCGGCGTTCGAGGCATGCAGTGCGACGAGCCGCTCGAGCAGCTCCGGCAGGTCGACGGGCTCGGAGCGTCGGATTCCACGCGCGGACTCGATGCGTGACAGGTCCAGCAGATCGTCGAGGATGCTCTTGAGCTGGCGACCCGAAGTCCGCATCGCCCGTAGCGTCGGGGACCCGGAGACCTCGTCTTGCAGTTGCTCCATCGCGCCGAGCATGCCGTGCAGGGGCGTTCGGATCTCGTGGCTCGTGACGGCGAGGAACTCGGACTTTGCACGGCTCGCGTCGCGGGCCCGCTCGGCAAGCCGTCGGACCTCGATGAGCAGGCGGGCGTTGTCGAGCGCCTGGGACGCCGCAGTCGCCAGCAGCTCGATTTCGCCGGAATCGGGACGGCCGCCGGCGACGAGCAGGACGGCGATCGGCAAGTCGTCCGTGCCGAGCCGGAACCGGCCCGGCGCCCCGGGCCGGCCGGCTTCCGCCCGGAGCAGCGCGCGTTCGAAGGTCGCCCGAGCCGGCGCGCGACCGGGGCCCGCTCTGACGATCCGCTCGGGGAAGTCCTCGTGCACGAATCCCAGCCAGGCCCGTCCGGCGCCGGCACGCTCGACGGCGCGCGTCACGATGATCCGCCCCAGCGACGTCGGATCCAGTGTCGCCGACAGTTCGGCCACGAGGTCGCGCTGCGTCTCTGCGAGCGCCAGTCTTTCACGTGCCACACGGTCCCTCCGACGCCTGCGGGCGCGCCGCAGGCCGGAGCGCCAGGCCAGACCGCCACCGGCCAGTGCGAGCGCGGCCCACCCCGCGAGCGCCGGGCCGCTGCGCCAGGCAGGCGGCGCCACGACCAGCTCCAGATGATCACCGGTCTCGGACCAGCCGCCGGCGCCGGCCGTCCGCACTTCGAACCGATACCGTCCGCTGCCCAGGTTTCCGAACGCCTGGCGGCCATCGCCGACGACCTCGTGCCAGCGCTCGTCGAGTCCACGCATCCGCCAGCGATATCGGGTACGTGCCGGGTCCGAGTAATTCGGGGCGTGGAACCGGATTTCCGGCGATCGCTCATGCCACTGCAATCGCAGGCGACGCGAACCACCCGGTCGCAGCCTCGTGGTCCGGCTGCCGGCCCGCACCTGCGTGATGTGCACCGGTGAAGCGCCGTCGTGCGCCGGGACGGCATCGGGATCGACGATGCGCAGCCCATCGGTGGTTCCCGCGATGAAGCGGCCGTCCTCGAGCGAGAGCACGGCATCGGCGTTGAACACCGTGGCCGACAGCCCGTCGCTCTTTCCGTAGAGCCGGAACGAGTCACGCCGCGTGTCGAGCCGGGCCAAGCCGACCGACATCGGCAGCCACACCGACGCGCTCCGCGGCACCACGGACTGGATCACGCCGGCCGGAAGCCCGTCGCCGGCCGTGTAGCGCGCCTCGACGCGCGGGGCGCCCTCTTCGATGCGCAACCTCTGCAGCATCGAGTCCGAGGCCAGCCAGAGGGTGTCGCCGTCGAAGGCCATGGCCCGGTGGCGGAGGTCCGCGTCGTGCCGCACGGCCTCGAATCTCCCATCGGCGCGCTGACGATACAGGCGGCGTGCGTCGAGCAGCCACCATCGCCCTTCGGGCCCGCGCCGGATATCCAACGGCTCGGTCAGCGAGAGTCTCCGCGAGGCCGGTGCGTCGACCTCCCATCGATCGACGGTGCGTCCCTCGGCATCGATCTGCAGCAGCGTCGAGGGACGCGCGGCGAGCCACATCCGGCCTCCCTCGGCCTGACGCAGGAACACGAAACCGCCGTCGCCGCCGGCACGAGCACGGCGCAGCACCCGCGCAGCGCCCGTGGCCCGGTCGATCCGAACCAGCTGCAGCAGGGCCAGAACCCGGATCGAATCGCGGTCGACGTGCAAGCCGCGCACGCTGTACTGGAGCCCATGGTTCAGCCCGGGAAAGACCTGCGCGATGTGTCGCCCCGCATCCTCGGCCACCATTTGCTGAATGCCGTTGCGCGCTCCCCCCAGCCACAGCGTGCCGTCGGGGCCTGCCGTCACCGCCGTGACGGATTCCAGGGCCAGCCGACCGTCCCCGTGGCCGAGTCGCCGGAACGCCTTCCATGCCGGCGGAAGTCGGCCCAGGCCGTGACCGGCCGTCGCCACCCAGACTCCACCGCCGGCAACGGGCAGGACGTCGTTGACCTGCACGCGGGGCAGCCGATCGCCGCCCGCGCGCTCGGCATCCATGCGTCGCGCGCTGCCGTCGGGATCGAGTCGCACCAGACCGTCGATGAGGCCTGCCCAGACCACGCCCGAGGGGCCGGCCGCCAGGCTGACCACGGCGGCGGGCTGGGCAACGAAGTCCGGAGCCGGTTCGAACGCTTCGGGCCGGCCGGCTGCAAGGGGGTCGACGCGCAGCAGGCCACCCTTTCCGCCCACCCAGATGCGGCCGTCGGAGGCCTCGGCCAGGGCCATGTAGTTTTCCGGTGCACGAAACGCTTTCGTGGCGACCTGCCGGAAGCGCGGCGGTTCGAGGGCTGCGGAGACCTGCAGAGACGAGCCCAGAGCCAGCCAGATCCGGCAGGCCGAGTCGACGAGCAGCTGCATCCCGAAGCCTTCGCGGGGCAGGCCGTGCGTGCCGGGCCTGTAGTGGCTCACTCCGCCGCTGGCCGGATCGAGGCGCACGACGCCCCCGCGCGCGAGCAGCATCCAGAGCTTGCCCTCGCAGTCGAAGCTCAGCGACCAGGGGTGTCCGTCGGGCAGCGGCCCGCCTGCCGAGGCCGGACGCCATCGACGCGCGACGTCGCGCCCGTGGACCTGGACCAGGCCGTGGCCGGCGATGGCGGCCCAGACGCCGCCGCCGCCATCCGCGGCCAGCGCCAGCACGTTGTTGCCGGGCAGCGAGTCGGGCCGATCGGGGTCGTGGCGCAGAACGTGCAGCGCGCCGGCTTCGTGGCGCACGAGGCCGCCCTGCGTACCGATCCAGAGATACCCGTGGGCGTCGCGGGCCAACGCCTCGACGCGCGCATCCGGAAGGCCCGAACCGGCCGATAGAAAGGAGAACACGGGCTCGGCGGCCGGCGCCGGACCGGGCACCAGCCACAACATGCAACAGAAACAGGCACGGATCGACCGAACGCGCAGGCCCCGCCGTGTCCGCCCCGAACACGCCCTCTGCCCTTCCGCCATGCCCCGAGGTTACCCCAGGTCGGGCGCTCCGTACCAGGCGTCGACGAACGCCGGGGCCCGGCGAAGGAAAGGCCGAGGGTCGCTAGCGGCGCTCGTGCAGGGGCGTGACGTTGGCCGGCCGGTCGAGGCGGCGCAGGCCCCCGTCGAGCATCTGCTCGGCCGTGTCTTCGGCGTGGGGATCGACCGGCTGGATGGAGAAACTCACGGCCAGGTCCAGAGACTGGCCGGGAAAGCGGACCTGGATCCTGTCGAGCTTGCGGCGCAGGCGCTCGCGCAGCCGTTTCGCACCCAATTCGGGGGTGCCCATGAGCAACGCGCTGTAGACGTGGCCGGCACCCCGGAACAGCGTATCCTCACGGCGCACGCCGTGAGCGATCGTGCGGCCCAGGTGGCGCATGGCCGACTCGGCCCAGGTCGCGCCGTAGCGGTTCGCGACGTGGCGGTAGTTGTCGAGGCGGATGTGCAGCAGCGTCAGGTCCAGCCGCTGGCGGCGATGGAAGCTGATCGACTGCTCGAGGCGGTTGATGAACTCGCCGCGTTCGTGCTCGATGTTCGGCAGCACGGGGTGCGTAGGCTTGACCGGGGCACGGCGGGCCGGTCGACCCTTCGCGAGGTAACTGCGTGCCGGTTCGAGGATGTCGGCCGCCGTGAACGGCTTGGCGACGAGGTCGGAGGCACCCGCGCCGATTGCGCGACGCCGGCCGGCGGCTTCCTCCATCGACGTGATGACGAGGATCGGCAGGTCGCGAATGCGCCGGGATTCGCTCTCGCGCACGCGGCGGATCAGTTCATGGCCGTCGATGCGCGGCATCATCAGGTCGGTGATGAGAATGCGGATCGTCGGGTCGTTCTGGATGCGATCCCAGGCCTCCACGCCATCCTCGGCCAGCACGACGTCGAATTCGTCGGAAAGGTAACGCTTGCCGGCGAAGCGGATCAGCCGCGAGTCGTCGACGAGCAGCACACGCTGCCGGGATTGTCCCTGGGTCTCCGATACTGCCATCGGTACGCTCCTTTCGCGGCGGATTGCGGCCGCGCGCCTGGCTAGCCCTGATTCGAAAATGCAAGAACAGGGCCAGCGCAGCGATTGCGGGATCCGGCATGGCGCCGGGGTGCCGCGATGCGTCACATCGCGACCGCCGGGGCGCGGAACGGCCGACGCCTGCGCCGGGCGGCTGCCGGCGCGGGCGGCCCGGTTCAGTCGACGCGGAAGACCGGGTGGTCGGTCGCGAACGGGCGCTCGGCCGGCCGCTCTTCCCGGTAGCGCGCCATATCGGCCTGCAGGTCCGGCCGGGCGTCGAGACGGCCCTGCTTCAGGGCCTCGAAGATGGCCTGCGCCTGCAGGTCCACGGCATCGGTGAAGCGTCCCCGGGCCGCATAGACCATGGCCAGCGTAGCCGCCGATTCGAGCGTCGGCTCGGCGTAGTAGAGTTCTTCGGCCCAGGCCAGCGCCTCGGCGAGATCCTGCTCGCCGGCTTCGCCGCAGGTGGCGCGGATGCGGGCCAGAGCCTGGGCCAGGGCGGGATTCAGCGCGCCGGACTCGGCGCCCTGCTCGAGCGTCCGCTGCGCCGCGGCGCAGTCTCCTGCGGCCAGCCGAGACATCCCGAACCAGTAGCGGTAGAACTCCCGGTCGTCGTCCTCGGCGGCGGCCAGCAGCGCGGCGAAGGCCTCGGCGGCCCCGGCGGCACGCCCTGCGTGCAGGTCCAGGCGCGCCAGCGCGGCCGTGGGCCGATCGTCGCCGGGAGCGAGCCGGGCGGCCTCGCGGTAGGCCGACTCCGCACCGGACAGGTCGCCCCTGCGCTGCAGCGCCTGACCGAGGTAGAGATGGGCGTCGGCCGAGTCGGGCCGGATCATGACGAGCCGCTCGAATCGCTCCACGGCCTCGTCGACGCGCCCGAGCCGGACCAGGACCTCGCCGAGCGCGGCAAGGATGTCGGGGTCGCCGGGATCCAGCGCGTCGGCGCGGCCCAGCAGGTCGGCGGCCGCCTCGTAGTTGCCCTGCCCGGCCTGGGCCAGGCCGGCCTCGAGGTAGTACTGCGGGCTGCGCGACTGCATCTGGATCGACGCCAGCACCGGATCGGCGAAACCGGCCTCGCCGTCCCCGGCTTGCTGCAGGGCCGCTCGCGCGGCATCGACGCGGCCGAGTTCGCGAAGCGCCATGGCCAGAGAGTGATGGAGACTCGTGGCCGCGGGCTGGATCTCCAGCGCGCGGCGAAGATTGCGCGCGGCTTCCTCGAGGCGGCCGGACCGGAGTTGGGCACGCCCGAGTCCGCCGATGGCCGCCGGTGTGTCGGGTGCCAGTTCCACGGCGCGCGAGAAGTCGTCCAGCGCCTCGTCCACGCGGCCCAGTTCGAGCAATTCGTTCCCGCGGCGGATGCGGCCCGGCACGAGCACGTCGGGGTGGGCGTTGCGCAGAGCCCGGTCGTACTGCGCCACGGCATCCTCGGCGCGGCCGTCGGCCGAAGCGATGATGCCGAGCCGGTAGTGCACTTCGCTTCGATCGGGTGTCAGGTCGAGCACGTTGAGGTAGGCGCGCCGTGCCTGCTCGCGGTAGTCGTGGGCCAGGTAGACGTCGCCGAGGCCGAGATAGGCGTTGGCCAGCGCCGCCGGATCCTCGATCTGGCGCCGGAAACGCTGCTCCTGCTCGACGGCGCGGCTCAGCACTTCGCGCACGGGCGGAGCGGCCGATTCCAGTTCGGGGACGGGGATGGCCGGCAGTTCGGACCAGCGCTGCTGCGCCGGCAGCGACGAGGCGGCGATGAAGCAGAACAGCAGGAAGAGCGCGCGGGCGGCGCGCCGTCGGAGCGGGCGATCGATCATGGTTCGGGATTCCTGGGAGATTCGGTGCCGCGACCGCGGCGCAGCGCATGATACCGGTCCGGAGCCAGGCCGTCGAATCGCTCGGCGGTCCCGTCGGGCCAGGTCACCTCGACGCTGCGGGCCGTGGCCTCGTCGCCGAGCCCGACGACCACGCGCGCGTCGGAGGCCGAGGCGTAGGAACCGTCCGTGCGCGGCCGGAAGCGCGCGGCGCGCCGGCCGTCGGCGTCGAGCAGCCACAGCGCCGTGCCGTGCAGCCCGGCACCGGTTTCCACGGACAGGCCCAGCCAGTGGCGCCCGGGCGCCGCGACATTGCGCAGGATCCGGATCGGACCGCCGGAATGGGCGACGACCACGTCGACGGCCCCGTCGTTGTCGAGGTCGCCGAAAGCGGCGCCGCGACCGGAAAGAGAGACGTCCAGCGCGGGGCCGGCCTCGGCCGTGGCGTCGCGCCAGGTGCGGCCGTCGACGCCGGCGAACAGCTGGTCGGGCTGGCGGTACGGCCAGGGATCCCCCGCGGCGAGCTGGTCGGACTCGGCCACGACCGCGCCGTTGGCGACGTAGAGGTCCAGCCAGCCGTCGCGGTCGAAGTCGACGAAGGCCGTGCCGAAGCCCGTCTTCGGCAGGCTCGGAGGCCCGAGTCCCGAACGCCCCGTGGCATCGGTGAACCACCCCTTGCCGTCGTTGAGGTACAGCGTGTTGGTCTCGCGGACCAGGTGCGTGACGAACAGGTCCAGGCTGCCCGTGCGGTCGGGGTCGGCGGCGTCGACACCCATGCCGGCCTCGGCGGCTCCCGAAGCATTGACGGCGTTGCCGGCCAGGAACGCCTCGTCGATGAACGTGACGTTTCCGCGATTGAGCCAGTACTGGTTCGGCTCGCCGTCGTTGGCCACGTAGAGGTCGACGCGACCGTCGGCGTCGAAGTCCGCCGCCACCACGCCCAGTCCCGGCTGCGGCGCGTCCATTCCGGCCGCGGAGGTCACGTCGCTGAACCGGTCGTTGCCGTCGTTGCGGTAGAGCGTGTCCGTCACGGGCGCATAGGCCGACGGGGAGCAGTAGTCGGTCCGACTGCTGCCTGCGGCCTGGCAGTCGCGGTGGGCGTCGAAGGAATAATCGACGTAGTTGACCGAGACCAGCTCGCCGTCGCCGTCGCCGTCGAGATCGGCGATGGTCCCGCTGACGCTCCAGGCCGGGTCGCCGACGCCCGCGGCCTCCGTGACGTCGGTGAACGTCCCGTCGCCGTCGTTGCGCCAGAGCTGGTTCGGGCCGAAGTTCAGGACATAGAGGTCGGCATCCCCGTCGCCGTCGTAGTCGCCGGCCGCCACGCCCTGGCCGTAGCCGCGCGCCTCGATGCCGGCCGCCTCGGTCACGTCGACGAAGGCCAGCGCGCCGCGCTCGCCGGTGACGTTGCGGTAGAGCCGGTCGCGCTGCGGCCGGCCGGCGGCGTCGACGCCGGGACCGAAATCGCCGCCCTGAACGAGGTAGAGGTCGAGCCAGCCGTCGCCGTCGTAATCGAGCAGTGCCGCGCCGCCGCCCATGATCTCCGGGAAACGGAATGCACCGTCCGCGCCGGTCTCGTAGCGGAAGTCCACGCCGGCTGCGGCCGTGACGTCCTCGAACCAGGCCGCGGGCGCTGCCGGGGCGCCCAGCGCCAGCCCCATGATCGCGAGGCGCGGCAGGCAGGATATCGAAGGACATTTCGGCATCTTCATCGTCGAGTCGGGCTTCCGGGGTCGGGGCGCGGCGACGGCGGCATCGCTGCAGTGCAGTATTCTGCTCCATCGGCCGCGGCGGCACGTCGTCGCGGAGACCCCCACGATGGAGTTCCTCGCGCGCATGCCCTCCGACAACGCCGAGCCCGGAAGTTCCGCTTCGACGCGCCGCATCGCCGTCGTCACGACCTCGCGCGCCGACTACGGACACCTGGTCTGGCCGCTGCGCGCATTGCGCGAGGCGCCCGGCATCGACCTCAGGATCCTGGCCATGGCCGCCCACCTGGCGCCGACCTTCGGCAACACCGTCGAGCGCATCCGCGCCGACGGCTTCGACGTCGAGGCCGAGCTCGAGTGCCTGCTCGATTCCGACAGCGACGTGGGCATGGCCAAGACCATCGGACTGGCGACGCTGTCTCTGGCCGACGCGCTGGGACGCCTGCGCCCCGACCTGCTGCTGCTCATCGCCGACCGCTACGAGATGCTGGCGCCGGCCTCGGCCGCGCTGGCACTGCGCATTCCCGTCGCGCACATCGAGGGCGGCGAGATCAGCGAGGGTGCAGTCGACGACGCCGTGCGCAACGCACTGACCAAGATGGCCCACCTGCACTTCGCACCGACGCGCAACGCCGCGCGCAGGATCCGCGCCATGGGCGAGGAGGCCTGGCGCGTGCACTTCAGCGGCGCGCCTTCGCTGGACCACCTCGTCAAGAGCGAGTTGCCCGACCGCACCGCGCTGGAAAGCCGTCTCGGGATCGACCTCGTGGAGCCGCCCATCGTGGTGTCGTGCCACCCCGTGACGCTGCAGGCCGATCCGTCGGCCGACGCGCTCGCGGTCTGCGAGGCACTGGTCGACGCCGACCGCCCGCTGGTCTTCTGCTTTCCCAACGCCGACACCGGCCACGCCCGGATCATCGAGCGTGCACGCGAACTCTGCGCCGGGCACCCGAACCGAAGACTCTTCACGCATCTCGATCATCTCGATTACTGGGGCCTGCTCCGGAACGCCGCGATGCTCGTCGGCAATTCGAGCAGCGGGATCATGGAAACGCCGTCGCTGGGCCTGCCCTGCGTCGACGTGGGGCGGCGGCAGCACCGCCGCGAGCGCGCCGCCAACATCGTCGGCGTCCCGGCCGACGCCGGGGCGATCCGGAGAGCCATCGAGCGCGCCGGCGATCCGGCGTTCCGGGCATCGCTGGACGGGCTGGACAATCCCTACGGCGACGGCCGGGCCGCCGAGCGCATCGCCGAAGTCCTCATCAACGTCCCGCTCGGCGAACGGCTGCTCGTCAAGCGCGCGCCCGACCTCGCCGACGGCGATCCGCCGAGGTTCGAGGCATGAACGGCGAGCGCGAGCGGATCCCGCTGGCGCGCCCGCGCACGGGCGAGGCCGAGCGAATCGCGCTCGAGCAGGTCCTGGCCTCGGGCGTGCTGAGCCGGGGCGAGGCGCTGGTCGGCTTCGAGCACGACCTGGCCCGGCTGGCCGGGACGCGCGGCGCCGTCGGCGTGAACTCCGGCACCGCGGCGCTGCAGATCGCACTCGAAGCCCTGGGCGTCGGCCCCGGGGACGAGGTCGCGACGGTCTCCTACACGTTCATCGGCACGCTCAACGCCATCGCGCGAACCGGAGCCGAGCCCGTGTTCGTCGACGTGGACCCGGTCACGCTCAACATGGACCCGTCCCTGGTGGAGGCGGCGATCACGCCCCGCACCAAGG
>JAWVZQ010000068.1:0-10569 GCA_033722095.1 Wenzhouxiangellaceae bacterium
CTGGCGGACCATCACGCCTTCGAGCGCGAACGGTGTACCGAGCCAGGGTCGATCCAGGCGCGCGACGAAATGGCCGGGCTGCAGGTGCGCAGGATCGACCATCATCTCGTTTTCCCAGAGAAGTTCGCGCTTTTCGCCTCGGCGGTAGGGTCTGCTCATCTCCCCTTCCTGGTCGGTCCGGCCGCGCCACGTGCCCCGAAGCCGTATTCTACGAACGCGGTCGGCGCCGGCGCAAGGCGGCCCCGGAGGCGCGGAAACAGAGGCCGATGATACCGAGGAGCGAACGAATGAGACTGCATACCTTTCCGGGCGCCCCCAGCCCGCGTCGCGTCCAGCTGCTGCTCGCGGTCAAGGGCGCAAGCATCGAGGAGGTCGTCGTCGATCTTCGTGCCGGCCAACAGCGCGGGCCGGCGTTCAGTGCGATCAATCCCCGCCAGACGGTTCCCTTCCTCGAACTTCACGACGGAACCGGATTGTCGGAATGCGCGGCGATCTCCGTCTATCTGGACGAGAAGTTCCCGGAACCGCCGATGTACGGCACTTCCGCCGAGGAGCGTGCGCGGATCGTGGATGCCGACCACTTCATCGAGTTCAATGGCCTGGTCGCAGTGATGGAAGCGTTCCGCAATGCATCGCCGGCCATGCGCGACCGGGCCCTGCCCGGCCCGCGCGACGAACCGCAGATTCCGGCGCTGGCCGAGCGCGGGCGACGGCGCTTCGCGGCCTTCCTCGAGGATTTCGATGCGCTGCTGGCCGACCGGCCCTTCGCCGGCGGGTCGCGATTCAGCGTGGCGGACATCACCGCCTTCGTGACCCTGGAGTTCGCGCGCGGCATGGCGCGCCTGACGGTGCCCGACGGCCTGTCGAACGTGGCCGCCTGGCAACGCCGCGTGCGCGACGTGGAAGGCATGGCCGGCCCGCCCGGCTCCTGAGACCCTTCGCGCCGGGATCACCGCTCCAGGGCGTCGAGATTCCGGAAGTGCTCGAGGGCTTCCGGGTTGGCGAGCGCCGAGGTGTTCTTGACGTCGCGGCCATGGATGACGTCGCGGACGGCCAGTTCGGTGATCTTTCCCGAAACCGTGCGCGGCAGGTCCGGGACGGCCACGATGCGCGCCGGGACGTGGCGCGGTGTCGCGTTCTCGCGGATGGTGCGCCGGATCCGGTCGGTGAGCTCCTCGTCGAGTTCGATGCCGTCGCGCAGCTTCACGAACAGCACGACGCGGACATCGCCTTCCCATTCCTGGCCGACGCACAGCGACTCGAGCACCTCGTCGAGCTTTTCGACCTGGCGATAGATCTCGGCCGTGCCGATGCGCACGCCGCCGGGATTCAACGTGGCGTCCGAGCGGCCGTAGATGACCACGCCCCCGCGCGGCGTCAGGCGCGCGTAGTCACCGTGGCTCCAGACGCCCTCGAACTTCTCGAAGTAGGCCGCGCGGTATCGCTCGCCGTCGGGGTCGTCCCAGAAGCCGGTGGGCATCGAGGGAAACGGCAGCGAGCAGGTCAGTTCGCCGGTCTCGTCGACGACCACCTCGCCGGCGTCGTTGCGGATCTCGACCTTCATGCCGAGTCCGCGGCACTGCAGTTCGCCGCGCCGGACCGGCAGCAAGGGGTTGCCCAGGGCGAAGCACGAGACGATGTCGGTGCCACCCGAGATCGAGCTGAGCTGCACGTCGGCCTTGACGTCCCGATAGACGTAGTCGAACGATTCAGGCAGCAGCGGCGAGCCCGTAGACAGGATCGCGCGCAGGTCCGGCAGGTCATGACTTTCGCGCGGGCGGATTCCGGCCTTGTCGCATGCCGCGATCCACTTCGCGCTGGTACCGAACTGGGTGACGCGCAGCGATTCGGCCAGGTCCCAGAGCACGTTCCCGTCGGGATGGAACGGCGAGCCATCGTAGAGCACGATCGTGGCTTCGCAGGCCAGGCCCGAAACGAGCCAGTTCCACATCATCCAGCCGCAGGTCGTGAAGTAGAACAGGCGGTCGTCGCGGCGCACGTCGGTGTGCAGCTTCAGTTCCTTGATGTGCTGCAGCAGCGTCCCCCCGGCGCCGTGCACGATGCACTTCGGAACGCCCGTCGTGCCAGAGGAATAGAGAATGTAGAGCGGGTGGTCGAACGGTAGCTGCGCGAAGCGCGGCTCCGATGCACCGGCGTCGCCGAAGTCCTCCCAGGCCACCGCGTCGTCGCCGATGGACGCCGAATCGAAGTCGTCGGCTACATAGGGGGTGACCACGACGCGCTCGACCGACTCGAGTTCGCCGACGATCTCGGCGATGCGCGCCGTGCAGTCGTGCACCTTGCCGTTGTAGCGGTACGCGGCGGCCGCGAACAGCACGCGAGGACGGATCTGGCCGAACCGGTCGAGCACGCCGCGAACGCCGAAGTCCGGTGAGCACGACGACCAGGTGGCGCCCAGCGAGGCCGCCGCCAGCATGGCGATGACGGTCTCGGGCAGGTTCGGCATGTATCCCGCGACGCGGTCGCCGGGCTCGATGCCCAGCGACTCGAGACCCGCGGCGACGCGGGCGACCTCGGCGCGCAACTCGCGCCAGCTCAGCGTCCGGCGCATGCCGCCCTCGCCGGCGAACTCGATGGCCGGCGCCTCGTCGTCGCGGCGCAGCAGGTTTTCGGCGAAGTTGAGCCGCGCTTCGGGAAACCATCGCGTTCCCGGCATGGCCGGCCAGCCCTCGGTGACGGCATCGCCACGCTCGGCGGCGCGGACTTCGCCGAACTCCCAGACGATCTTCCAGAACTCCTCCGGCCGATCCACGGAGTACCGGTAGAACGCGTCGTAATCGGCCACGGCGGGGTCGATGCGGCTCGACACGCGCTCGATGAGCCGGGCCAGGTGCGTGGTCCGCGCGTGTGCGGGATCGGGGGACCAGAGGGATTCGGTCATGATTTCGGAAACGCTTCGGAAACGGCAGCCGCTAGCTTACCGAACGCGCCCGCCGCCTTCACCTGCCCTTTGGGTCAGGTCAGTTCGGGTCCCCGCCTGAACCGGGCGAGGCTCCGATTCCGTTGGAGGATGGGCGCGAAGGCGCGAAAGGAAAAGCAAAAAAATGGTCGAAAACCGAGTCGTCCGGTCGAGACCAAAATACCTGCCCGAAGCCACGTCCGGAGATGTTCTGGTTCCCATCCCAGGGGACGTAGCCCCTGGGCTACTCCGCGTGCCGCTCCCGATCATTTTCCAGAGATTCTTCGTCGCGCCTTCGCGCCCATCCGCTAGAGGAACTCGGCACCCCGCCCGAACGAAGCCAGCGGTCAGGCGCTGCCGTCGAGGGCCTCGAACAGCGAGCGGGCCGACTCCTCTTCGCCGGATTCGAGGAATTCGCGCAGCACGCTCCGGCACTGCGATGCGTCCGCACCGACGAGCGCCGCCTTGACGGGGGCGAGCTGACCCGGCGGGAGCGAGAACTCGCGGATGCCCAGACCGAGCAGCAGCCGCACCCAGCGAGGGTCGCCGGCCATCTCGCCGCAGACCTGCACCGACCGCCCGGCCCGGCTTGCGCCCTCGACGATATGCGTCAGCGTCTCGATGACGCTGCGGTGGCCGGGATCGAGCAGGTGGCCGACGAGTTCGTCCTGGCGGTCCACGGCCAGCACGTATTGGACCAGGTCGTTGGTGCCCACGGAAAGGAAATCGAGCTTCGCCGCGAAGCGCTCGGCCAGCATGGCCGCTGCCGGTGTCTCGATCATGCCGCCGACGGGGACTTCCGGATCGGGTCGGATGCCTTCCGAGGCCAGTTCCTCGCGGCACGAAGCGATGACTTCCCGGGCCTGGCGCGCCTCTTCGAGCGTCGTCAGCATCGGCAGCAGGATCCGCACCGGCCCGTGCCGGGAGGCCCGGAGTATGGCGCGCACCTGCGTCCGGAACTGGTCCTGCATGGCCAGCGACATGCGGATGCCGCGCAGTCCGAGCGCCGGATTCGGGCCGCGCATGCGTTTGAGCTCCTCGGGCAGCTTGTCCCCGCCGGCGTCCAGCGTGCGGATGGTCAGGACGCGGCCCGACAGCGCCTCCGCGGCGGCCCGGTAGACTTCGTACTGCCCTTCCTCGTCGGCCATCTGGCGCTGCGCGAAGACGAACTCCGTGCGCATCAGGCCGACGCCGGCCGCTCCGGACTCGCAGCAGCGCTGGATTTCCGGAACCAGTTCGGCGTTGCAGAACAGCCGGAATCGCTCTCCGTCGCGCGTGCGATCCGGCTCGTCGAGAAAGCGCTGCATGCGGCGCCGGTTGGCCCGCACGACCTCGAGCTTCTCCGAGTAGTGGCCGTGCAGCCGCTCGTCGCGCGTGGCCAGCACCGCGCCGTAATGGCTGTCGACGATGACCGACTCGCCCTCGCGGAACAGCCGTCGGCCGCGGTGCACGGCCACGATCATCGGGATGCCGTAGGCGCGCGCGAGGATGGCGCTGTGCGACCAGACGCCGCCGTGCTCGGTCACGAGTCCGGCCACGTTGCGCTGGTGCAGCTGGGTCAGCTCGGCCGGCGAGATTTCCTCGGCCAGAACGATGGTCTCGTCGAGCTGATGGGGAACACGCTCGTCGAGCACGCGATCCGGCTGCTCGGCGAGAACGCGCTGCAGCAATCGTACGACCTGATCCAGGTCCTCGATCCGGCGCGCAAGGTACTCGTCCTCGATGCGCTCGAACTGACGACGCAGCGACGCGGCCTGTCGGTCCAGCGCCCATTCTGCGTTGATCCTCTCCGAGGCGATGCGCTGACAGGCCTCCCCGACCAGCACCTCGTCGCGCAGCATCATGCGATGGACCTGCAGCAACTCTGCCGCCGGATCTCCGGAACCGGCGCCGACGCCGGATTCCATTTCGCGCAGTTGTTCCACGCAGCGGTCGGCCGCATCCCGGAGCCGGGCGATCTCGCCGACCACCTCTTCGGCTTCGAGCTCGTACTCGGGCAGTTCCAGTTCGCCCGAGGAGAGGACGTGGATCCGCCCGATGGCGATGCCGTCTGAGACGCCCGTGCCGCCGAGCGAGAGGATCATTCCGCTTCCCCGAAGCGGTCGGCGACGAGCGACTTCAGCGCTTCCATCGCGGCCTCCTCGTCGGGGCCTTCGCATTCGATGACGAGCTCGGTTCCGACCGGTGCGGCCAGCATCAGGATGCCCATGATGGACTTGGCGTTGACGCGGCGCCGGTCGCGTTCCAGCCAGATCGTGCTTTCGAATTCCGCGGCCGTGCGCACGAGTCGGCTGGCCGCCCGGGCATGCAGGCCGAGACGATTGACGAGCGTGACGGGCTCGCGGATCACGCCGGCGGCTCCCGAACGATGGCGCGGTGACCGCCGGCCTCGGCGTATCGGGCCAGGCTGTCGGGATCCAGCCGGCAGTGGTTCAGCGCCCGGATCAGCATCGGCAGGCTGGCCCCCGAAACGACCGGGATGTCCATGCCGCGCACGGCACGGACCGCGATGTTGTGCGGCGTCGCGCCGGGAACGTCGGTCAGCACCAGGGTGCCCTGGCCCGTCGCCGCGAGGCGTTGCCGCAACATGTTTTCGGCGGCCTGCGGGTCGTCGGACGGCGTGACGTCGAAGACCTCCAGCGCCGTATCGTCTCCGACGATGACGCGCGCCGAGGCGGCCAGCGCGGCGCCCAGCTCGGCATGGCAGACGAGCAGGATCGAGGTCATCGCTCGAGCTCCCGGTGATGGCTCACGACGTGCAGACCCTCGGCGCGCCAGCGCGAGGCCAGCTCGTCGACGAGGTAGACCGACCGGTGGCGCCCACCCGTGCATCCGATGGCGACCGTCAACTGGCTGCGCTGCTCACCGCCCCAGGCCGGCAGCCAGCGCCGGACGAAGCCGTCGACGTCGTCGAGGAAGCGTCCGACCATGGCTTCGCCGCGCAGGTATTCGCGCACCTCGCGCTCCAGGCCCGTGGAGGCCCTGAGCTGCGGTTGCCAGTGCGGGTTGGGCAGGCAGCGTGCATCGAAGACGAGGTCGACATCGCCGGGTACGCCACGCTTGAAGGCGAACGACTCGACGATGAGGTGCAGTCGTTCCGTCCGTGACTCGCCGCCTGCCAGTTCCCAGATCGCGCGCCGGAGCTCGTGCACGTTCGTGGCGGTCGTGTCGATGACCTGGTCGGCACGGCGCAGCAGCGGGTCCAGCTGCCTGCGCTCGTACTCGATGGCCTGTTTCAGGGTGCGGTCTTCGGAAAGCGGATGCCGGCGCCGGGTCTCGGAGAAGCGGCGCACGAGGACCTCGTCGGCCGCGGTCAGGAACCAGAGCTCGAATCGCGCGTCCAGGGCTTCGACGCGCTCCGGCAGCCGCGCCAGGTCGTCGAGGCCGGCGCGCGCATCGACGCCGATGGCCATGCGCGAGTACCGCTCCGGGCGCATCCGGACCTGCTCGGCCAGCGCCGGGAGCAGCGCCGCGGGCAGGTTGTCGACGCAGTAGAAACCGCGGTCCTCGAGCGCGTTGAGTGCCACGGACTTACCGCTACCGGACAGGCCGCTGATCAGCAGCAGGCGCTCCGGGTCAGTGCTCATGGTCGTGGCCGAGCATGCGGCCGTGGCGCTCGATGAAATCCGCCGAGGCATCGAAGCCCTTCATCTTCAGCATGAAGTTGCGCACCGCGGCCTCGGCGATGACGGCCAGGTTGCGCCCGGGAAGAACCGGCAGAAGGATGCGCGGAATCTCGAGGTCGAGGACCTGCCGGGCCTCGGCCTCGCCGGCCAGCCGGTCGATGCTGGCCTCGTCGCCGGGACCGGGCTGGTGCAGGTGGAGGATGAGGCGCAGGAACTTGTTGGCCTTCACGGCCGTATCGCCGAACATGCGCCGCACGTTGAGCACGCCCAGGCCGCGGACCTCGAGGCAGTCGCGCAGGATTTCCGGGCAGGTGCCGTCGATGATGTCCGGCGTCATCTGCGTGAATTCCGGGCTGTCGTCGGCGATGAGGCGATGTCCGCGGGTCAGCAGCTCCAGAGCCAGTTCGCTCTTGCCCGCTCCCGGCTCACCCGTGATGAGGACGCCGATCGTGAAGATCTCCATGAACACGCCATGGATGACGACGGTATGTGCCAGAGCGCGTGCAACCTGGTACTGCAGCACCGAGACGAGTTCCCAGGCGGGCTTGGGGGAGGTCAGCAGCGGCGTGCCGCTCTCGCGCGCCAGTTCCTCGAGGTCGGATCCGACCTCGAATCCGCCCGCGACGATCAGCGCCGCCGGCTTGCCGGAACAGATTTCCGCCACCGTCTGCCAGCGCTTTCGGGCATCGAGGCGGTCGAGCCACGCCAGTTCCTCCTCGCCGAGCACCTGGATGCGGTTCGGATGAATGAGGTTGAGGAAACCGACGAGCGACGGGCGGGTCTGGAAGCTCGTCACCGACAGTTCGCGGCGCCGGGCTTCGCGCCGGCCGCAGATCCAGGTCAGTTCCAGCGGCTCGGAAAAGCGTTCGAACAGCTCCGAGACGGCCAGTGCCTGGGTCATGATTCGACGCCGGCCGGCGCCTCCCGGAGCACGCGGATCAGCGATTCGGAATCCTGGGCCTCGCGCAGCCGCTTTCGCTGCGTCTCGTCGCCGAAGTGGCCGGCGATCGAGGAAAGCAGTTTCAGATGGCTCTCGCTGCAGTCTGCCGGCACCGACAGGGCGAAGAACAGGTCGACGCGCTCGCCGTCCGGACTGTCGAAGTCGATCGGGCGGGCCAGCCGGATCAGGGCGCCGGTGGCGCCGGACTGCTCGACGCGGCAGTGCGGGATCGCGACGCCGTGACCCAGCCCCGTGGAGCCGAGCCGCTCTCGCTGGCACAGGGCCTGGAAGATGTCGCGGCTGCTGGCCGCCTCCGGACCGACGGAGAGCAGTTCGGCAGCGCACTCGAGCAGCGACTTCTTGCTCGAGAACGTGCGGTCGACGACGACGCGGTCGTTCGTCAGCAGGTCTGCGGGTTCCATGACTCTCGATTCGGCACGCGCATCGGACCGGCGTCAGGGCATCCGCTCAGGCGGCGGGGCCCGCGTTGCGGTGGTGGTCGGTGACCTTTTCCTTGTGCCTGCGAACCTGCCGGTCGAGCTTGTCGACGAGCAGATCGATGGCCGCATACATGTCCTCGGCGTCGGCCTCGGCGTGGATATCGTTGGTGCGTCCGCCGACGGCGACGGTGCCCTCGGCATAGTGCTGCACGTTCTCGACCTTCAGCACGACGTGAGCGGCGATCAGGTTTCCGAAATGGCGATCCAGCTTCTCGAGCTTCTCGGAAACATAGGCCCGCAGGGCCTGCGTGACTTCGACGTTCTGTCCGCTGAGTTCGATTTGCATGCGGTTCTCCTGATCGGTTGGGCTTGGCCGTCGACGGCGCGGCACCCACGCTCGTCGGCGCCGGCGCCCCGGCCTGGGACGGAACGTCTCCATGGTACCGCAGTCGCGGCACGAGGGCGCCGCCGCATCGTTTCCGCGGCTTCCCCGCCGCAAGGACTTCGTCGGTCAGGCGGACACGGCGCCGAATCGCGCCGCGCGCCGGCGCTTGGAGGAGTTGGCGATTCCGAGTTGATCACGGTACTTCGCGACGGTGCGGCGGGCGAGCTTCAGTCCGTCCTCGGCCAGGCACTCGGCCAGCGCCTGATCGGACAGTGGGCGCGCGGGGTCCTCTTCGCGGATCAGCGCATCCAGGCGGGCCTTGACGGCCGTCGCCGAGACCGGCCGGCCGTCCTCGGTCGGGATCGCGACCGAGAAGAAGTACTTCAGCTCGAAGGTTCCGCGCGGCGTATGCACGTACTTTCCGGTCGTCGCGCGCGAGACCGTGGACTCGTGAACGTCGACGATTTCCGCCACTTCCTTCTGCAACAGCGGCTCCATGGCCACGTCGCCGTGCTCGAGGAACCCGGCCTGGTGCTGGATGATCGTCCGGGTCACGGCCGCCAGGGTGTGGTTGCGCAGCTCCAGCGAACTGATCAGCCACTGGGCTTCCTTGAGGCGCTCCTTGAGATAGTCTCGGTCCGAGCCATCGGTGCGCTTGATCAGGGCCACGTAGTCGTCGTTGAGACGCAACCCCGGGTCGTTGTCGCGGTTCAGCGTCACTCGCCAGCCGTCGCCGTCGGGATGAACGTAGGCATCGGGAACGATGACGTTCTCGTCGTCGCGCCCGAAGCGCAGACCGGGCTTCGGATCCAGCCGCCGGATGACGGCCAGCGCACGCTCGACTTCGTCGGCTTCGAAGCCCGTGCGCCGCGCGACCTCGGTCGCGTCGCCGCCGCCGAGTTCGTCGAGGTGGTGCTCGATGAGGTGGCGGGCCAGGCCGCGCCAGGGCACTTCGGACGGCAGGGCGCGGACCTGGATGAGCAGGCACTCCTTCAGCCCGCGGGCCGCGACCCCGACCGGCTCGAAGTGCTGGATGCGCTCGAGCACGGCCACGACCTCGTCATGCGTGACGAGGTACTCCGGCGCCAGCGAGGCGCGCAGCGTCGCCACGTCGTCGTGAAGGTAGCCGTCCTCGTCCAGCGAGTGGATGATGGCGCGCGCGATCGCCTCGTCCTGTTCGGAGAACCCGGCCAGGTTGGCCTGCCACAGAAGGTGCTGGACCAGTGAATCGGCATCGGGATCGCTGATGAATCGATCGTAGTCCGGCGCCTCCCGGACCTCCGAGAAGCCTTCGGGCAGGTCGTTCCAGTCATCGTATTCCTCGCCCGAGTCGTCGGCCTCGCCCGACTCGTCCTCCAGGCTCGCGGCGTCCGTCAGATCGTCTACGGAAGGCTCCGGCGCTTCGAGTTCGAGCAGCGGATTGGCCTCGAGCACCTGGTCGATGTGCTCGCGAAGCTCGACCCGGTTCAGCTGGAGCAGCGCAATGGCCTGCCGAAGCTGGGGCGCGAGCTTCAGCTTCTGGCCAAGCTTGAGCTTGAGTCCGGTCGACAGGGCCATGTCGGCATTCTATGTCATGGGCCGCAGCCGGGCATTCGCACGCCCGCGGCGCCGGGAGCGGGCTATTCCATGCCGTCGAGAATCCTGCGACGCAGCGGAGCCAGAGGATCGGCGTCGATGAAGTCGCGAACGAGTTCCAGGTAGCCGGGGTGGGCTGCGAGCAGTCTCTGCATCGATTCGGGGCCGGGCGCCAGGCCCAGCGGGCCGAAACTGGCGTTGCCGCGGTGGGCGACGAAGGCATCGTCGCAGAGAACGTGCTTCCAGCCCCGGTCCCGGGCTCGCATGCACCAATCGTTTTCCTCGCCGTAGCCGCGCCCGAATCGCTGCTCGTCGAAGCCGCCGATCTCGTCGATGCAGCGACGACGCAGCAGCATGCAGAAGCCGACTGCGGTCGGTATCTCCGGGTATTCGGGCTCCACAGCGGCGCAGGCCGCAGCCCAGCGTTCGGGATGCTCGGGCACCGGCGCGGCGCGGCAGAAGTCCGGAAGCGAAGCGATCTCGGCGTTGTTGCTCCACGGAGTGACCGAAGCGATTCGCCGATCGCTCTCGGCGCAGGCCGCGAGCCTTCCGAGCCAGCCCGGCGTCACGATGGCATCGGAATTCAGCAGCACGACGTCGCGGTCACCCGCCAGCGCCATGCCGCGGTTCGCGGTGCCCACGAAGCCGAGGTTCCGGGCCTGGCGGTGGACGTCCCAGTGCGC
>JAWVZQ010000069.1:0-10561 GCA_033722095.1 Wenzhouxiangellaceae bacterium
GTGAGGTCGTCGGCCGGTACGTAGACCGCCTGTATCGAGGTGATCGCCGCCTGCGTGGTGTTGGTGATGCGCTCCTGCAGGTCACCCATTTCCTTGGCCAGCGTCGGCTGGTAGCCCACGGCCGACGGCATGCGGCCGAGCAGCGCGGAAACCTCCACCCCGGCGAGCGTGTAACGGTAGATGTTGTCGATGAACATCAGCACGTCACGGCCTTCGTCGCGGAACTTTTCGGCGATGGTCAGGCCCGTCAGCGCCACGCGCAGGCGGTTGCCCGGCGGCTCGTTCATCTGGCCGTAGACCAGCGAGACCTTGTCGAGGACGTTGGAGTCCTTCATCTCGTGGTAGAAGTCGTTGCCCTCACGGGTACGCTCACCCACGCCGGCGAACACCGAGTAGCCCTCGTGCTCGATGGCGATGTTGCGGATCAGCTCCATCATGTTGACGGTCTTGCCGACGCCGGCGCCGCCGAACAGGCCGACCTTGCCGCCCTTGGCGAACGGGCAGACGAGGTCGATGACCTTGATGCCGGTTTCCAGCAACTCGTTGGAGGTGGCCAGTTCCTCGAAGGTCGGCGCCTTGCGGTGAATCGGCATGCGCTCCTGCTCGCCGATCTCGCCGGCCTCGTCGATGGGGTTGCCCATGACGTCCATGATGCGACCCAGGGTTTCCTTGCCCACCGGGACCGTGATCGGCTCGCCGGTGTTGGTGACTTCCTGCTCGCGCTGGAGGCCGTCGGTGGAACCCAGCGCGATCGTGCGCACCACGCCGTCGCCGAGGATCTGCTGGACCTCGAGCATGACGTCGTTCTCGTCGACGATCAGCGCGTCGTAGACGCGCGGAACCTCGTCTCGGGCGTATTCCACGTCGACCACGGCACCGATAATCTGGACAATCGTACCCTTGCTCATCTTCTAACCTCTTCTCTGGTCTTCGGCGCGGGACGTCGCCCGGCCGGGTTCGTTTCGAATCCTTGTCAGGTCGCTCAAACGGCGGCAGCGCCGCTGACGATCTCGGAGATTTCCTGCGTGATCGCCGCCTGCCGGGCCTTGTTGTAGGCCAGGTTCAGTTCGTCGATCAGGCTGTTCGCGTTATCGGACGCGTTCTTCATCGCGACCATGCGCGCGGCGTGCTCGCTGGCCAGGTTCTCGAGCGTCGCCTGGTAGATCAGCGACTCGATGTAGCGCACGAGCAGGTCGTCGAGCAGCGTTTCCGGGTCCGGCTCGTAAAGGTAGTCCCAGTACTGCAGCATGGGCTCGTCCTCGGTCGGCGGCAACGGCAGGACCTGGTCGAACGTGATGCGCTGGGTCATCGTGTTGATGAACCGGTTGTAGCAGACGTGGAGCTCGTCGAGCTCGCCGTCGCGATAGGCGTCGAGCATGATCTTGATCGATCCGATCAGGTCCTCGATCTGCGGCTGCTCGCCGAGATCCTGCGTGGCCGCGGCGATCTCGACCTTGATGCGCTTGAAGAACTGCGCGGCCTTGCGGCCGATCAGGACCAGGCGAACTTCCTGGCCGTTCTCCTGGTGCTCTCGGAACTTCGCGACGAGCTGGCGGAACATGTTGTTGTTCAGGCCGCCGCAGAGGCCGCGATCGCTGGACACGATGATGTATCCGACGCGCTTGACCTCTTCCCGGCCCTGCGTGAACGGATGCTTGTACTCCGGGTTCGCATGCGCAAGATGGCCGACGGCCTGCCGGATCATCCGCGCATAGGGCCGCGAGGCCTGCATGCGGTCCTGGGCCTTGCGAATCTTCGAGGCCGAGACCATCTCGAGCGCGCGCGTGACCTTGCGCGTGTTCTTGACGCTCTTGATCTGGCCGACGATTTCCTTGGATCCACTCATCTCATCTGTTCCGCGTTCGATTCAGTGACGACGCTTTTCTGTTCCTTCTTCGGCAATCGAATTCCAACTTCGACTGCCTCGCCATCTCGACTGGCGTCATGCAATCGATCCGGCGATCGGGATGATCCACGGGCGCGCTGGCAAGGCTTGAGGCAGGCTCGGAAGCGGAGCGTACAAACCAGTACGTGAGCATTCCGAACCTGCCGAAAACGCCGCCAGCGTGCGCGTGGGCATTCCGATCACCAGGAGCCGGTCTTCTTGAACTCGTCCACCGCCTCCTTCATCCGCGAGGCCAGTTCGTCGTTCCAGTCGCCCGACTCGTTGATGTCCTTCATCAGGTCGCCGTGCGAGTTGTTCATGTAGTCGCGCAGCGCGTGCTCGAACGGCACGACCTTGTCGAGCGGCAGGTCGTCGAGGTAACCCTCGTTGCCGGCGAACAGTGAGACGGCCATTTCGGCGACGCTGAGCGGCGAATACTGCTGCTGCTTCATGAGCTCGGTGATGCGCTGACCGCGCTCGAGCTGCTTGCGCGTGGCCTCGTCGAGGTCGGAGGCGAACTGCGAGAACGCCGCGAGCTCGCGATACTGGGCCAGCGCCAGGCGGACGCCGCCGCCGAGCTTCTTGATGACCTTGGTCTGCGCGGCACCGCCGACTCGGGAGACCGAGAGCCCGGCGTTGATGGCCGGACGGATGCCCGCGTTGAACAGGTCGGTTTCGAGGAAGATCTGGCCGTCGGTGATCGAGATGACGTTCGTCGGAACGAAGGCCGAGACGTCGCCGGCCTGGGTCTCGATGATCGGCAGTGCGGTCAGCGACCCCGTCTTGCCCTTGACCTTGCCATCGGTCTGCTTCTCGACGAAGTCGGCGTTGACGCGCGCGGCGCGCTCGAGCAGGCGCGAGTGCAGGTAGAAAACGTCACCGGGATAGGCTTCGCGTCCCGGCGGCCGCTTAAGCAGCAGCGAAACCTGGCGATAGGCCTGGGCCTGCTTGGTCAGATCGTCGTAGACGATCAGCGCGTCTTCGCCGCGGTCGCGGAAGTACTCGCCCATGGCGCAGCCGGCGTAGGGCGCGATGTACTGCATCGCGGCCGAATCGGAGGCATTGGCCGCCACGATGATGGTGTGTTCCATCGCGCCGTGCTCCTCGAGCTTGGCGACGACGCTGGCCACCGACGAGGCCTTCTGGCCGATGGCGACGTAGATGCACTTGATGCCCGTGCCCTTCTGGTTGATGATCGCGTCGATGGCCACGGCGGTCTTGCCGGTCTGGCGGTCACCGATGATCAGTTCGCGCTGGCCGCGGCCCACCGGCACCATGGCGTCGACGGACTTCAGGCCGAACTGCACGGGCTGGGAGACGGACTGGCGCGTGATGACGCCCGGAGCGATCTTCTCGACCGGCTCGCTGCCCTCGGCCTCGATCGGGCCGCCACCGTCGATGGGATTGCCCAGTGCGTCGACGACGCGGCCGAGCAGCGACTCGCCGACCGGCGTCTGCAGGATCTTGCCCGTGCAGCGCGCCGTGTCACCCTCGCGGATGTGTTCGTAGTCGCCGATGATGACCACGCCGACCGAATCGCGCTCGAGGTTCAGCGCCAGGCCGTAGGTATCGCCCGGGAATTCGATCATTTCGCCCTGCATCGCGTCGGCCAGGCCGTGGATGCGGCAGATGCCGTCGAAGACGCTGACGACGGTGCCCTCGTTGCGGGCCTCGCTGACGACGTCGAACTGCTCGATTCGCTTGCGGATCAGCTCGCTGATCTCGGTCGGGTTGAGTGTCTGTTCCATGACTGTTGTCTACTCGTTCGATTCGTTTGAAAGTCCGCGGATCGGGCGCGATGCCGTCAGCGGGCCAGGCGGCGGCCGAGTTGGTCCAGCCGGCCTCGGATGCTGGCGTCGATGACCTTGTCGCCGGCGCGCACGATGAGCCCGCCGATGATCGACTCGTCGATCGACGTCTCCATGTCGACGTCCTGGCCGAAGCGCTGCTTCAGCCGCTCGGCGATCCGGGAACGCTGCTCGTCGCCCAGTTCGACGGCCGAGGTCACATTGACCTTGATGCGCTGCTCGCTGCGGCGTCGCAGCATCTCGTACTGGCGCGCGATTTCGGGCAGAAGCGGAAGGCGCCGGTAATGCATCAGCACCTTGAGGAAGCTGCGCACGGCGTCGTCCATGTGCTCGCCCAGCGCCTCGCCGAACAGTTCCAGCAGCGCGGGCTCCTCGACGCGAGGATGCCCGATGAGCCGGGCGGCCTCGTCGTTCTCGGCCACCCCGGCCGCGACGGCCAGCGCCGACGACCAGTGGTCGACGGCGTCGGTCTTCTCGGCCATGGCGAACGCGGCGCGCGCGTAAGGCCGGGCAAGTGTGGTTTCAGCCAGCATGACGGATCAGAGCTCCGTGGCCAGTTTGTCCAGCATGTCGCGATGCCGCTCTTCGTCCAGCTCCTGCTTCAGGACCTGTTCGGCGCTGGCGATCGTCAGTTCGGCCAGCCGCTGGCGAAGCGCCTCGCGGGCCTGGTTCGTGGCCAGCTTGATGTCGGCCTCGGCGGCGGCCACCTGGCGATCGCGCTCGGCGATGGCGTCCTGCTTGGCCTGCTCGACGATCTCGTTGCCGCGCTTGCTCGCCTGGTCGATGATTTCACCCGACTTCTGGCGCGCCTCGCGGATCAGCGCCTCGGCCTCGAGACGGGCCTTGTCCAGGGCCTTTTCGGCCTCGTCGGACTGGGCCAGGCCCTCGGCGATCTTCTGCCGGCGCTCTTCCATGGCCTTGGTGATCGGCGGCCACACGAACTTCATGGTCACGAAGACGAGCACGAGGAACGTGCCCATCTGACCGATCAGGGTGCCTAGGGAGACATCCATAGCGTTTTCCTGCGTTGAGTCACAAGTTCAGTTGCTGTCGGGCGCGAGCCTTCCGCGCCCGGCCCGGATCAACCGCCGATGGCGGCCAGCAGCGGGTTGGCGAACAGCAGCAGGGCGGCGAAGGCCACGCCGATGATCGACAGTGCGTCGAGCAGGCCGGCGATGATGAACATGCGGACCTGCAGCATGCCGGCCAGTTCGGGCTGGCGGCTGGCGCCTTCCAGGAACTTGCCGCCGAGCAGGCCGAAGCCGATACCGGTACCCAGTGCCGCGAAGGCGAAGATCAGACCGACTGCGATGGCGGTGCTTGCCTGGACTTGTGCGATGAGTGCTTCCACTTGCGTTCTCCTAGCGTTGCGTATTGCTTGAGTTGACGATGAAACGAGCGTTCGAATCAGTGCTCTTCATAGGCCAACGACAGGTACACGATCGTCAGCGTCATGAAAATGAATGCCTGCAGCGGAACCACGAGAATGTGGAACACGGCCCAGGCGCCGCCGGGGAGGAACTGGATCCACCACGGCAGCATGGCGATGAGAATGAAGATCAGCTCGGCGGCGTACAGGTTGCCGAACAGTCGCAGGGCCAGCGAAACGGGCTTGGCGATGAGTTCGACGAGGTTCAGCAGGATATTGGCCGGCCACAGCAGCGGGTTCTTGCCGAACGGGTGGAACAGCATTTCCTTGCCGAAGCCGCCGAAGCCCTTGCCCTTGACGCTGTAGATGAGGATCAGGGCCAGCACCGAAAGCGACAGCGCGAACGGCGCGTTGACGTCGGCCGACGGCACGACGCGGAAGTACTCGATGCCGAAGACCTTGTTCGCCAGCAGCGGCAGGTAGTCGACGGGAATCAGGTCCATGACGTTCCAGAGGAACACCCAGACGAAGATCGTCAGCGCCAGCGGCGCGATGAACTGGCGCGGACCGTGGAAGGACTCGCGCACCGAATTGTCGACGAAGTCGATGAGCACCTCGACGAAGTTCTGCAGCTTGCCCGGCACGCCGGAGTCGGCGCGGCGCGCGGCCCGCGCCATGACGAACACCATGGCCACGCCCAGCACGATCGAGATCAGCAGCGTATCGAGGTGGAGCGTCCACAGCCCTTCACCGACGGTCCAGTGGCCCAGGTGGTGGGACACGTACTCGGTCGGCGAGAATTCCCCGGATTCGGAGGCGGCGTATGCGAATTGCACGATTCAGTCGTCCTCTTGAACGGTTTCCAGCCCGACGGCGGACAGGCGCCACAGGGCGATCCAGTACGCCACGACGGTGGCCACGTAACCCGCCAGTACCGGCAGGAACCAGGCCGGGAAGGCGACGGCCACGATCGTGAACAGCACCACGGCGATCACCAGCTTCATGGCCATGGCCCGGTAGAACGCCGAGACCAGGGCCGGGGCGCCCGCCTCGGCGGGCACGGACCCGGCACGAAGCGCCGACAGCGCGGTCAGCACGATGCCGATCCCGCCTCCGGCGAGCGCGGCCAGGGCGCCTTCGCGACCGGCCAGCCACAGCGCGGCGAGCGCGACGGCGGCGGCGAGCAGGGCCTGCGTGCGAAGCAGCCAGACGGCCATCCGGGCGAATCCGGCGTCCCCTTGCGGTTCGGGTCGGTTCCCCGGAGCGTTCGACACGGCCTGACGATTCCCCGTCGCAAACAATCCAGCGGCGCAGGATTCGATCCCGCGCCGCAGAGCCTGAGAATTATAGCAGTTCCTTCGCCGCGGGGGGAGGGCAGTGGACGAAAGATTCCCGCTCCGGGTGCCGTTCAGGCGTCCTTGCCCGCGGGGATCGCCCCCTCGCCGGCCTCGGGGGCGTTCTCGGGGCGCTTGGAGCCCCCCTCGTGCCCCGGGTAGGGAAGCTTGAGATGCCCCCAGCGCACGACGATGACCGAGACGGCCAGCACGAGGATGCCGGCGCACGAGGCGAGCAGCTGCCAGGCGCTGAGGTGGGTGGCCTCGAGGATCACGTAGCGCGCCAGCGCGACCATGGCGATGTAGAGCGGCATGCGCACCGGCAGCTTGCCCGACTGCCAGTAGACGTTGACCATCGAGATGACCTCGAGGTAGATGAACAGCAGCAGCAGGTCGGTCAGCGTGACCTCCGCGCGCTGGATCATGCTCCAGATTTCCTGGAAGGTCGCCACGACCGTGGCGAGAAGCACCAGCCAGAGCCCGGCGTTCTGTATCCACGACGCCGCCCGGCGTCCACCCTGGACCATCTCGTCGGTCATCTGCCGCGCTCCGGATTTCTCGATCCGCAACGCTAACGGGGCGGCGTGAAGGCCCGGATCAGTCGCGCAGCGCCGAGACGATGGGCATGCGGACGGCGCGGACGGCCGGCGCCAGGCCGCCGAGGAAACCGATCGCCAGCGCGAGCACGAGCCCCTGGAAGAGCAGCCCGGGCGTGACCGCGAAGTCGAAGACCACCTGCGTGAAGCTCGTGAAGCTCAGCGTCGAGACGGTCAGACCGTGGAACACGAGCCAGGCCGCACTGGCCCCGATCACGCCGCCTGCCAGCGCCAGCAGCATGGCCTCGAGCAGCACCGAGGTGACGATCGCCACGGGCGCGAATCCGAGCGCGCGCAGCGTGCCGATCTCGCGCGACCGGTCGGCGACCGCGGTGTACATGGTATTGAGCGCGCCGAACAGCGCACCGAGCGCCATGAGCGCCGCGATGCCGTAGCCGGCGACCGAGATGAAGGTCGAAAGCGCCTCGGACTGTTCCGCATAATATTCGGTCTCGCGCTCGACCTGGACCGACAGCCTGGGATCGGTGGTCAATCGATCCTTGACATCCTCGAAGGCCGCACCCGGCGCGAGTCGGCCGCGCACGGAAGAGAAATTGGTGCCGCGCCGGAACGCATCCTGGAGGACGGCCGCGTCGGTCCACAGCTCCGACTGCGCGGCGCCGCCGCCGGAAAAGATTCCCACCACGTTCCAGCGCTCCGAGCCGAACTCCAGCGTCTGGCCGACCCGGACGCCCCGGTACTGCCCGGTCGCGCCCCGGCCGGCGATGAGTTCGCGGCGGCCCGGCTCGAACATTCGCCCTTCGACGATCGCCATGTCCTCCCGGATGGCGATGGCCTCGAGTCCCACGCCCCGGAACGGCGCGTTCGCCATCGAGTCCGTGGCGACCTTCTCGAGATCGACCATGACGAAGACTTCCATCGAGTTGGCCTCGATGCCCGGGTCCTGCGCGATGATCCGGGCCTGGTCGCCCGGGAGACCGGAATCGAGCTCCGAGCTCGACCCCGAGCGCAGCACGACGAGGTTGTCGGGAGAGGCACCGGACATCAGCGTACGCTCGAACCCGCGCGCCATCGACAGCACGGCCACGAGCACGGCCACCACGCCGGCCACGCCGATCACGGCCACGAGCGAGGGGCCGAGGCGTCTCGGCAGCGACTTCAGGTTCTGCAAGGAGATTTCCAGGATCTGTCGCATGTCAGCGTCTCCCCATCGCATCGACGACGCGCAGGCGGGCCGCGCGCCAGGCCGGCAGCGCGCCCGTCGCGATGCCGAGCAGGATCGCCGCGCCGACTCCCGTGACCAGCGCTGCCGGGCTCGGCGCCAGGCCCGGGAAGAACTGCGCCATGGCCGCAGCCATGCCGTCGATGAGCAACGTCCCGATCGCGAGCCCGATCAACCCGCCGACCAGGGCCATCGCCAGGCTCTCGGCCAGGACCAGGGCGAGGACGAGCCGGTCGGTGAAGCCCAGCGTCTTCATCACCGCGATCTCCGAAGTCCGCTCGCGCACCGACTGGGCCATGGTGTTGCCCGTGATCAGCAGCAGCGTGAAGAACACGCAGGCCAGGATCGACTGGATGATCAGGCCGATGTTGCCGAACTGGTCGGTGAACGCGGCCGCGAAGCCGGCCTCGGTCGAAGTGCGCGTCTCGGTCGGCGAATTGGCGAAGCGCGCGTCGATCGCGGCCGCGACCTCCGGGGCGCGCTCGGGATCCTCGATCTTCGTGACCAGCCAGCCGACGAGATCGGTGCCGAAGGCTCGGGCCTCGTTGAAATATTCGTAGTGCGCGAAGGCCTGCATCTCGTCGGCCTCGTTGCCCGTGCCCGTGAACGTGGCCTCGAGCACGAATTCCCAGTCGTAGTCGCCGTCGGTCTGCGGATAGATGCTCGAGAACAGCGGCAGCGTGTCGCCGACCTCCCAGCCGTAGTAATCGGCCATGGCCTGCCCGACGAGCAGCCCGATGCGGTTGCCCATCAGCGCGTCCCAGCGCGCCTCGGGGACGGTGTACTCGGGATAGATCTCGGGCAGTTTCTCGAGATCGGTCGGGAACAGCCCGAACTGCTGCTTGGGGTCCCGGTAGTAGGCCCCGAACCAGGTGTAGTGCGTCACCGCCTCGACGCCTTCGACCTCGGCGGCGCGGCGCGTGTAGCTGACCGGCATCAACTGGATGAAGGAGACCTTGTGCGTCGTGATCAACCGGTCCGCGCCGGCCAGTTCGACGCCGGCGTTGAAGGCCCGGTTCAGGCCGCCGAGCAGGGCGAACAGCGTGAACGCCACGATGATGGAGGCCAGCGTGAAAGTCGTCCGCAGCTTCCTGCGACCGAGATTCCTGCGGACCAGGTGCAGCCAGCCCATCAGGCGGCCTCCAGCAACGAGCCCTTGTCCATCTGCACGGTGCGCCCGGCGCGGTCGGCGGCCACGGGGTCGTGCGTGACCATGAGGATGGTCTTTCCGTGGCGTCGATTCAGCGTCTGCAGCAGATCGAGGATCTCCTCGGCCGTGGCCCGGTCCAGGTCACCCGTCGGTTCGTCGGCGAGCAGCAGGTCCGGATCGCTGACGATCGCCCGCGCGATGGCCACGCGCTGCTCCTGGCCGCCCGACAGTTCGCGCGGCAGGTGCTTCGCACGGTCGGCCAGGCCGACGATCTCCAGCGCCGTGGCCGCGCGCTTGCGCCGCTCGGCCGAGGACATGCTCTTCAGCAGCAGCGGCAACTCGACGTTGCGCTGGGCCGTGAGCACCGGCATGAGGTTGTAGAACTGGAAGATGAACCCGACGTGGTCGGAGCGCCAGCGCGCCAGCGCTCTCGAGCCCAGGCTGTCGATGCGCTGCCCGTCGACGTGCACCTCGCCCGAGGTGGGACGGTCGAGCCCGCCGATCAGATTCAGCAACGTGGTCTTGCCCGAGCCCGACGGACCCATGAGTGCACAGAACTCGCCGCGCTCGATCGAAAGATCCAGGCCGTGCAGCACCTCGACCGTCTCGCGGCCCCTGCGGTAGTGCTTGACGACCTGCTTCAGATCGACGATGGGTCCGCTGCTGGATTCGCTCATCTCGTTCTCCTCGTTGCAGGGCGCGTCTCGGCGCCCCGGGTTGTCCCTGTCCTCAATCCTCGGCCAAGCGCACGCGGTCGCCGTCGGCCAGTTCGTGGTCGGCGGCATCGACGATGATCCGGTCGCTGCGCGCGAGCCCCGCAGCGATACGCACCGTACCCGCGTCGTCGCGGCCGGCCAGGCGCACCGCGCGCCGCTCGACGCGCCCGTCTTCGACGACGAACACCACGTCGCGACCGTCCCTGCGGATCACGGCCGAGGCCGGTACCCGGAGCACCGTCGCTCCGGCGGCCGGACCGGATTCCCCCGGCGCGTCGTCCGTCGAGGAGTCGAGGAAGCGCACGCTGACGCCCATGTCGGGGAGGATGCGCGGGTCGCGCTCGAGCAGCCCGACACGGACGCGCACGGTCGCCTTCTGCCGGTCGGCGGCGGGGACGACGGCGATGACCCGGGCCGGAATGCGCCAGTCCGGATACGCGTCGAGCACGGCCGCGACCTGCTGGCCCTGCGAGACGCGGTCGATGTAGGCCTCGTTGACGTCGACCTCGATCTCCAGCGA
>JAWVZQ010000070.1:0-10438 GCA_033722095.1 Wenzhouxiangellaceae bacterium
ACGACGGCATGGCCTTCGGGTCCGGCCTCGAGGCCCAGCTCCACGGCCCCGGCGAAGTCTCCGGCGTGGAACCTTCTCCAGGCCTCCTGCAGGCTCTCGTCGCTCGGCCAGGGTTCGAGGTCGCCGGCGTGCAGGGCCTTCCACTTCTTCTTCAGCGCGTCCGCGCCGTAGTCGAATCTTCCGTCGCCGTCGAACGCCGTCCAGCCGCTGGTATCCATGCGCCGCTCCCTCGCGAATTCCTAGTGTGACCGCTCTAATTTCCCATCGTACGGTATGCACATGCTTCGGCCAAGTGCCGACCAATCCGAAAACAAGCGTGAGGTGTGACCCATGGCCAAGAAGACCGCCAAGAAGAAGGTTTCCAAGAAGAAGACGTCGAAGAAGACGGCTTCCAAGAAGACTGCATCCAAGAAGACCGCGTCGAAGAAGACCGGACGCGGCGTGCAGGAGAATGCACACGAAATCTGGCTCGCCGGCCTCGGCGCTTTCTCGATGGCGCAGGAAGAGGGCGTCAATTTCGTCCGCAAGGGCGGCAAGCTCGTCAATGAAGCGACGGGCCAGGTCATCAGCGAAGGCTCGAAGCTGTTCGAGCGCCTGGTTTCCGAGGGCCGCAAGATCGAGGGCAAGGGCCGCAAGCTTGCCGAAGACGCCGTCGGCGGCGTCAAGAGCGATGTCGAAGGACGCGTCGGCAAGGCGCGCGAATCCGCCCGGACCAACTGGGACAAGCTCGAGAAGGTCTTCGAGGATCGCGTGGCCCGCGCACTGTCGCGGCTCGGCGTTCCGACCTCCGACGAGATCCAGGAACTCAGCGATCGCGTCCAGGAACTGAACAAGCGCGTCCGCGAGCTGGCCAAGGCCCAGAAGGCACCGGACAAGCCGAAGTCGACGAAGTCGTCTTCGAAGAGCGGCGCCTCCGACAGCAGCTCGTAACGAAGATCTCTCCGCAATAACGTCTACCCCGAAGCAGCCGGAGTTCGCTCCATCACGTGCTGCTTGCTTGGCCCGGATCTCAGGATCCGGGCCTTTTTTTTAACCCCGGCGTCGAGGAAGTGACGCTGCTGCGCGAGTTCCTGGCACAGCGCTGGCCGCGTTGGCCTCGGTCGCGCGTCCTCGACGTGGCTCATTCGCGGTCTGCGACCGCTCACCCAGGGGGCGTGGCCCCTGGGCTACGGGTATCGGAAGCGCTGGAACGGGATTTGCGGCAATTCACGCGCCCGGAATCCCGCTCGCTGCGCGTCGCTCCCTCGACGCCAGGGCATGATTCCGGTCCGATTCCCGATCCGTCGAGACTCCCGCCCGTGAAGCGCCACCGCCCGGCGCGGATTCGCCCGACGGCCTATCCGGAGATCGTGCCGCGTCAGCCCAGGTAGGCCTCTGCCAGCATCCCGAAGGTCTCGCGCGCCTCTCCCTCGAGGTACGGGCTCACGAGGCTCATGACCTGCCAGGCGGCGCGGTCGGGTCGGGGCTCGGCGTCGGGATCGAGAACCTGGTCGAAGGCGATCCAGTAGCTCGCGACGAGCACGAGGTTGCGGACCAGGGCCTCGCGCTCGTCGGAACCACAATCCAGTTGCCCGGCGCGCTCGAGGCCGGCGAGCAGCCGGTCGGCGGTCTGCATCGAGAACTTGAGGATCGCGCGGAAGCGCCGTTCCAGGCCGTCGTAGCGCGTCACGAGGTCGTTGAGATCGCGATACAGGAAACGGTACTCGGCGATGGTCTCGAAGACGAGGTGAAGGAACAGCCAGGCGTCCTCGACGTCCGGCTCGTGCGGGTCGGCACTGGAGAGCAGCTCGAGCATGCGCTGCTCGAAGCGGCCGAACAGCGCGTCGACGAGGTCCTGGCGCGTCCGGAAGTGGTAGTGCAGGTTGCCGGGGCTGATGTCCAGCTCGTCGGCGATCCGGTTCGTGGTGACATTGGGCTCCCCGGCGGCATTGAACAGCGCCAGCGTTGCGTCGAGGATGCGTTCCGGCGTGCGCGTGCGGGCCATGGACGACGGGGGCGCCGGCGGGGGCGGGTCAGTCGGTCAGCGAATCGACGAGCTCGATGTAGCGGCGCTTCGCCTCGTCCTGGTCGGTACCGCGAAGTTTCTCCCAGGCCTCGTACTTGGCCACGCCCACGAAGTCGAAGAATCCCGGCTTCTCGCCGTGGACGTCGCCCTCCGAGCCCTGCTTGTAGAGCGCGTAGAGCTCCAGCAGCGTCTCGTTGTCCGGCCGGCTGTCCAGTTCCTTGACGCGCTTCGAAGCCTCCTCGAACTGCTGGTTCAGATCGCTCACCGATGGTTCCCCTGGTCGTGTGTCGGCATTTGATAGCACGCGGCATCGACGAGGTCAACGCGAACGGTCGGCTCGCTGCAGCGGCTCCGCCGCCCCCCGCAAGATGCGCGCGCGGCAAAAACGCTGGCATCGCCAAACGGGCGACGGTACTCTTGGCCGGGATACGCACGTGGCATCCAGGAGAACCGAATGACCTATTTCGTGACCGGCGGCACCGGTTTCATCGGGCGCAACCTCATCGATCAACTGCTGAATCGGCGCGGCACCGTCTACGTGCTGGTCCGGCGGGGATCGAAGCGGAAGTTCAATGCGCTGGTCGCGGAACGGTGGGGCGATCACGCCGAGCGCGTCGTCGCCGTGAAGGGCGATCTGACCAAGCCCGGCCTGGGCGTCTCGAAGGCCGAACTCGAGAAGCTCGAGGGCCAGGTGAAGCACGTGTTCCACCTGGCCGCGATCTACGACCTGGCCGCCAGCGCCGAAGCGCAGGAGAAGGCCAACATCGACGGCACTCGGCACGCCATGGAGTTCGCCGGTGCAGTGGGTGCCCGGTGTTTCCACCACACCTCCTCGATCGCCGCGGCGGGCATGTACAACGGCGTGTTCCGCGAGGACATGTTCGAAGAGGCCACGGGACTGGACCATCCGTACTTCCGGACCAAGCACGATTCCGAGGCGCTGGTGCGCAAGACGTGCCCGGTGCCCTGGCGCATCTATCGTCCCGGCATCGTGGTCGGGCACTCGAAGACCGGCGAGATCGACAAGATCGATGGTCCGTACTACTTCTTCAAGCTCATCCAGAAGCTGCGTCGCATGCTGCCTCCCTGGGTGCCGACGCTGGGGCTCGAGGGCGGGCGCATCAATATCGTGCCGGTGGACTTCGTGGCCAAGGCCATGGACCACATCGCGCACAAGCCGAAGCTGGATTCCGGCTGCTTCCACCTGACCGACCCGCATCCGAAGCGCATCGGCGAGGTCATGAATCTCTTCGCCGAAGCCGCGCATGCGCCGCTGATGTCGATGCGGATCGACGCGCGGCTGTTCAAGTTCATCCCCCAGCCCGTCAAGCAGGGACTGGGCATGCTTCCGCCGGTACGCCGGATCATCAACCAGGTGCTCGGCGACCTCGGCATTCCCAAGGACATGCTGAACTTCTTCAACTACCCGACGAGCTTCGACACGCGCGAGGCCGAACGGGCGCTCAAGGGCTCGGGCATCTCCGTGCCGCCGCTCGAGGACTATGCCTGGGTGCTCTGGGATTACTGGGAGCGCCACCTCGACCCCGAACTCTTCATCGATCGGTCGCTGAGCGGACACGTGAAGGGCAAGGTCGTGCTCGTTACCGGAGCCTCGTCGGGCATCGGGCTCGCCACGGCGAAGATGATGGGGGAGGCCGGCGCGCAGGTCCTGCTGATCGCGCGCCGCGAGGACGAGCTCATGGAGGCCAAGAAGCAGATCACGGACGCCGGCGGAACGGCCTTCGCCTACACCTGCGACCTGACCGACATGGAATCCGCCGACCGGCTCTGCAAGAAGGTCCTGAAGGAGCACGGCGCCGTCGACGTTCTGGTCAACAACGCAGGCCGCTCCATCCGGCGCTCGATCAACCTGTCCTACGACCGCTTCCACGATTTCGAGCGCTGCATGCAGTTGAACTACTTCGGCGCGCTGAAGATGATTCTCGGGCTGCTGCCGGTCATGGAAGAGCGCCGCAGCGGACACATCATCAATATCTCCTCGATCGGCGTGCTGACGAACGCCCCGAGGTTCTCGGCCTACGTGGCCTCGAAGGCCGCGCTCGACGCGTTTTCGCGCTGTGCGGCCTCGGAGTTCAACGACACCGGCGTGGCCTTCACGACCATCAACATGCCGCTCGTGCGCACACCGATGATCGCGCCGACCAAGATCTACGAATCCGTGCCCACGATCACTCCGGAGGAGGCCGCCGACATGGTCAAGCAGGCCGTGATCTACCGGCCTCAGCGCATCGCCACGCGTCTCGGCATCTTCGGCCAGGTGCTGCACGGCGTCGCGCCGAAAATCTCGGAGATCGTCATGAATTCCGCGTACCGGATGTTCCCGGATTCGGCCGCCGCACGCGGGGAGCGCCCGAGCCGCGGCGAGGCGCGCGTCACCCAGGAACAGATGGCCTTCGCGAGCCTGATGCGGGGCATCCACTGGTAGGACGCCTGCGGGCTGCGGTCAGCGTTCCTCGTCGTCGGCGCCGCGGCCGGCCGAGCGGGGGCGGCCGCCGCCGGGCAGCGGGACGCGGGGCGGGGGCCGGTCGGCCTCGGCCCGGCTCTGCTGCCGGGCCCGCTCGCGCCGCGGATCGGGTTCGGATTGCGGTCCCGAGGGCCGGTCGATGCCGAAACGGGGCCGCACCGCCACGGGGATCGGGACTTCGCGCACGATGGTTCGGGCCCGGGGTTCGTCCCCTGCGGCGCGGCGCCGTGCCCGAGCGTCGCGAAGGCGCTCCTCGCGCGCGTCGATGAATTTCCGATTCCGCGCCCGGATCACCTCCAGGTCGGCCGAAGCACCCACCACGCTCAGCCTTGCCGAAGGTTCGTACGGTTCGGCTTTCTCGGAGCAGGGGAGGTCGGAGAACACGACACGGTCGTCCTGCTCGCAGCGGTAGATGCGGTCGGCCGCCTGGAGCATGGGCCCGCCCGCGAAAAGCAGCACGAACGCGGTTGCTGCGATGGCCCTTCGGGCCGGCCACGGGATCGGGACGCGAACCGGAAGCATGTGGATTCGACCCGGGGCGGCGGCGCGAGGTTCCCGCTGCCGCGCGCGATCCTCAGGACGTGCGCCGACGCGCGCCGCGGCCCGGCTTCTGTGCGCTCGTGGGCGAGAGCCCGGCCAGCACGCGGTCGGCAAGTTCCTCGGTTTCCGGCGCATAGCGGCCCGATGGAACGGCCTCGTCGCCGAGCCAGGCGGCCAGCCCGCGTTCGACGAGCAGCGCCTGCCATTCCTCGAGCCCGTTCGGCGGCGTCACCCAGCCGCGCTCGAGAAGCCGCGCGGAAAGGTAGGTGCGGCCTTGCTGGGGGCGGATGCTGCCGCGCTTGTTGTAGCTGGGGCGGAACGCCCGGTCGGCAACGGAACGCGCTGTGCGCGTCCAGACGCGCCCCAGCCCGCCCCGTCGAGCCCGGTGGCGCGCGAGCCAGACGGGCGCCGCCGCGGCCAGCGCGTCGGCGAGTACACCGGGGCTGCCTCCGGCCACGACGAGGGCCGAAGCACGCTCCAGCGCCAATCCGTAGGGGTTGTCGTCGTCGCCCTGGGCATGAACGTAGACGGAGGTCTCGTCATCGGCCGCATCGCGCAGCACGTCGGCATCGAGTTCGGCGTCGGGGGCCGTGACGATCAGCAGCCTGGCCTCGCGGTCGACGGCGTGGCGCCGCGTTCGGGTCAGGACTTCGCGCAGCGCTTCGTCGGGCCAGCGGCCTTCGGGATGTCGTCCGATCAGCAGCGCGACGCGGCGCGCCGCAGAGACCCATTCTTCCCAGTGCTGCGGGGAGACCGAAGGATGCCAGGCGTCGGCGTGTCCGAAGCCGAGCAGCGTTTCGACGCGGTGAGGGTGCGGCGGCAGGTCGTGGTGGGCCATGCTCACGACGACTCCGCCGTGTTCGGGCGGCGGCCCGGCGTGGCGGCCGACGAGAACGAGCGCCGGTGGCGACTCGGCCCGTGCGGCGAGTCGGCGCGCCGCGCGCGTGGCCGAGCGGCCGGAAGCGACGAGGATCGCGGCGCGCGCCGCGTTCTCGGCAAACCGTCCTCGTCCGGTCAGGCCGGCCAGAACGCGGGCCAGCCAGTGCCGCGGAAGCGCGGCACGAACGAGTTCACGCCCGGTACGGCGCGCCAGCGCGACGCCGAGGGCTTCGGACTTGCTTCGCAGCCGCGGCGCGGGACGTGACAGCACCACGACGGGCCCGTCGGGCAGCGGGCCGCCGGCGAGGCGATCCGTGGCGGTGCCGACGCGTCGCCGGACTCGCCAGCGCGTTCGCGGGTGGAGCCTCGAGGCCAGCTGCAGCTGCTGGATCCAGAAATGCAGGTTGCGGCGCGGCCGCGCCGCGCGGATCCAGAGCGGTTCGCGCACGTGCAGGTCCAGCTCGCGGGAACGGGCGAACAGCCGCTCCAGGACCCAGGGCAGGTCCGCGTCGGGTACATGCTCGAGCAGGCCGCGGATCGAGCGCCGCTCGGCGGGCGGTCCCTCGGGCTCGCGCGGAGACAGCAGGGCGGTCAGTTCCGGTCCGTCCTCGCGCGACGAGAGCCGCAGCGCGAAATCCGGCCAGTCCGACGAAGGGCGCAGGGCCGTGACCGGCAGGAAGCCGGCGCGATCGGCCTCTTCCTCGAGGTCGAACCACAGGTTGCCGGTCGGATTGTCGTCGTAGACGAACGACTCCGGGACCGGCCGCCAGGGCTGCGTGTGCAGCGTCGTGAAGTGGACGCAGGCCGAATCGCCGGGTTCGTACTCCTTGTCCCGCGCGTTGTAGCGGCCCGGCATCGGGCCCCAGAGGCCGGCGGCGCGCGCGCGCGCCTCGATGCGCTTTCGCGTCGTGCCCGTCACGGCTTCGCGGTTCCAGACGCCGGCCATGCGCTGGCAATCGACGAGCATCACCGAGGTGTCGTGGTCATTGATCGACAGGAAGCCCTTGCCGTCCATCGGGCGGTCGAACAGCTCGGCCGGATCGGTGAGCCAGACCTGGTCGACGTCGTTGTAGATCGCGCGGCCGGCATAGTCGCAGAAGTGCGGGATCGCGAACCGGTAATTCGTGAAACCCGTGATCCAGAACCCGCTGATGTAGCCCTTGAGCCCCTTGAGCAGGTGGATCTCGTAGATCCGGCCCGGGTCGCGGTGCCTCTCCACGGACCAGATGAACACGCGCTCGGCGCGGAACTGGTTGCGCTCCGATCCGAGGAAGATGCGGACCGGCGGCTTGTCGGAAGGCCGGTGACCGTCGCGCACGCCGAGCACGATGCGCTCCGGGCGCGTTCGCCGTGCCGGCGTCAGCGTCGGATCGAGGAACGGGACGAGGCCGCGGGCGATGCGTTGGGTGACCAGGGGCATGATCAGGAACCGGGAGTGGTGTCGCGATCCAGATCATATCGCTTCCACCGCCGGTGGTGCCAAGCCCAGAGTCCCGGCCGGGCGCGGATCGCGTCGGTCATGCTCGCCACCATGACGTCGAGCCGCTCGTCGTCGTCCTCGGCTTCGAGCGGCGCGTGGACGCGGAATGTCCAGTTCGGCCGATCGGCTTCGCAATGGACGGGGTAGATCGGCGCCCCGGCGCGTCCGGCCAGCCGGGCGATGCCGGTGGGCATGCGCAACGTCTTGCCGAGGAAGCGGCGATCGACGCCCTCGCGCTTGCTGCCCTGATCCATGAGGACCTGCAGCAGGCCGCCGGACTTGAGCACGCCGAGCATCTCCCGGAAGCTCCGCGTGGGGTTTTCGCGGTCGAGTTCGAGCGGCTCGATGCCGAGGTTGCGAAGGCAGGCGCCGAGAGTGTCGCCGCCGAGGCGGCGAGGATCGCGATAGACGAGCCGGACGGGCAGGCCCAGCCGGGCCAGCTTGGCGGCCAGGAAGATCCCGTTGCCCATGTGCATGCCGAGCAGGACCGCCCCGGTTTGATCGGGCCGTTGCTCGAGCCGGTGCAGGTCGCGGACCTCGACCTCTTCCACGAGGGCGTCGGCGGCAAAGTGCGGATCTCCGGCCGCGAGCACCTCGAAGACGCCACGATCGTTGACGCGGTGGGCATCGCGCAGGATCGCCGCGGCCTCGCTGCGGGACACCCCGAGTACGGTCGAGATGTCGCGGCGGAGCCGGCCACGGAACGGCCAGGTCAGCCAGTAATGCGCCAGGCCGAGCCGCTCGCCGCGGCGCCGCAGCGCCTCGGGCCCACGGCGTCCGGCGCGGCGGGCCAGGCCCGTGAGCAAGGCGCTGCCGAGCCCGCGGCGCAGTCTCCGCAAGCGGCGCTTCACGCCTCCGTTCCTTCTTCGCAGCGGATCCGGCCGTCCTCGACGTGGACGCACCGGTCGGCGATCTCGAGCAGGGGGCGGTGGTGCGTGACGGCGATCATCGTCAGTTGGCCCTTGAGCGAGGCGATCGCGTCGAGCACGGCGCGCTCGGCCGCCTGGTCCAGGTTGCTCGTGGCTTCGTCGAGAATCAGCAGCGCGGGGCGATGGACGAGTGCACGCGCGATCGCCAGTCGCTGGCGCTGTCCACCCGACAGGCGACCGCCGCGCTCGCCGACGGGCGCGTCGAGTCCCCCGTCCATCTCCATGACGAAATCCAGTGCGTCGGCCTTTCTCAGGGCCTCGACGACGTCGTCGCGATCCAGGTCGCTGGCGCCCAGAGCGATGTTGTTGTAGACCGAGTCGTTCACGAGCAATGCTTCCTGCGGCACGTAGCCGATGCGCTGGCGCCACCGGAATCGGTCGATGTCGTTCAGGTCGATGCCGTCGATGCTGAGCCGGCCCGAGTCGGGGCGCAGCAGCCCGGCGACGAGGTCGATGAGCGTGGTCTTGCCCGAGCCCGAAGGGCCCGTGACGACCGTCAGCCGGCCGGCCGGGATGTCCAGCGACTGGTGCTCGAAGACGTGGTGGCCCGGGTGCGCGTAGCTGACGTCCTCGAAGCGGATTCCCGACTCGAGCGTCGGCGCTGCGCTGCCGCTGCGCGATTCCCGCTCGGCGCGCGCCTCGGCGATGGCCTCGTTCAGCGACCAGAATGCGCTCTCGGCGATCGCCATGTGCTGCAGCGCACGCTGGGCCTTGGCCAGCAGCGTGATGAAGCGGGCCAGCAGGAAGATCAGCACCATGGCCGCCGACAGCGGCATGTCGTACCGGGCCAGCATCACGAACAGGCCGACGGCAGCGAGCACGACGAGGATGGCCTCCTGCAGCGCCTTCATGGCTTCCTTCGAGAAGACCTGGCGGCGCAGCGAAAGGTTGAGTTCACGCGTCTGCGAGGTCATCAGCGTGTCGAACTGCTCCTCGCGAGCCATGGCCTTCAGCGGCTTGATCGCGGCGAGCTGGTCGGTCATGACCGAGAGGATGCGCTTCAGCAGGCCGGTCTGCTGCCGGCCCGCACGCCCGGCGGTGCGCACGAGCAGGTTCAGTCCGCCGAGCACGATTCCGGCGGCCACGAGCGCGCCCAGCGTCACGGGCCAGGAGATCATGAGCGCCAGCGCGAGGTAGACGACGGCCGTGATGAGCTGCGTGGCCATGATCGCACCCTGCAGGTAGCCTTCGGAGGCGCGCTGGGCCTCCGTCGCCATGGCGTTCGCAAGGCTGCCCACCGACTTCGACAGGTAGTAGCGCCAGCGGCTCGCGACCACTGCGCGGACGAGGTCCAGCCTCAGGTCGGTGGCGACCTGGGCCACGGCATAGCCGACCTGGCGGTTGGCGACGAGCACGACGCCGGCCTTGCAGAGGATCAGCACGATGCCGAGGCCGAGCAGGGCGCCGAGCGTCGGTTCCAGGCCGAACGCGGCGAACAGGTCGCCCACGAGCCGCTCGGGCAACGAAGGATCCGTCGTCTCGCCGAGCACGGCGCCGGAATCGTCGGTCGTCTGGCTCGTCAGGGAAATCATCGAAAGCAGCGTCGACAGGCCGAGACCGTCGAGCAGGCTCGCGACGAGCAGCGCGGCCAGCACCGACGCACTGCGGCCCGGGTAGCGGCGGAACAGCGCGGCGAGCATGGCCGCGGATCCGCGCCGCGTGGCGTCATCGACGGGGCGTCGCTCGACCTTCATCGGAACGCCCCGCTGCGCCAGAGCCGGAACAGCAGACCCCAGGCGGCCAGCCGCGGGTGGCGGCGCATCCGCTCGGTGGTCTCCACGCGCTGCCCGCTGTGCCGCTCGATCTTCCAGGCCAGGTAGTCCAGGCCGTTGGAAAACGTGCCGGCCGCCTTGATCAATCTCATTACATTCATGACCTTACCGGTGAAAGCTCGAATCCACCACTCCGTCCGCCCGAGCATCGAGTGCGCCGCGCCGGCGGTCACGCGCACGTCGTCGGCGGCGGTGAATTCGATGCCTTCGACCTCGGGCAGCAGGGTCTCGGACAGGGCATCCCAGAATTCCGGATCGCGCGCGACGAGCCGCTCGGCATTGCCGGGCGGCTCGGGGCGGATTTCGCAGCCATAGGTCGCGCCGATGGCGCGCGCCCAGAACGAGGAG
>JAWVZQ010000071.1:0-10416 GCA_033722095.1 Wenzhouxiangellaceae bacterium
ATCGTGCTCGCGGTCGCCCTGTGGCCGGTTCTGCCGTCCTTCCGTCCGGCGCTGGCCTTCGCGGCCGGTGCGGCGTGGTTCACGCTCGCGGCAGGCCAGGTGCTGCACGAGTCCTGGCCGCCCGAGCGGGCCGGCGAATCGGTGACGTTCTCGGGCGAGGTCGTCGGAGCACCGGTTCGGCACGGCGATCGCCTGCGGTTCCTGCTTCGCACCTCTACCGGTACCGGGTCCGCGGAAGTTCCGCGCCGCGTCCGGCTCGACTGGTACCGGCCGCGGCTGGCCGTCCGGGCCGGGGACCGGTTGACGGTGCGCGCCCGATTGCGGCCGCCGCGCGGCTTCGTGAACCCGGCGGGCTTCGATGCGACGCGCAGGCTGCTGGCGCGCCGCATCGGCGCGGCGGGTCGCATCGAGCAGGCCGAGCGCCGCGGGGGAGCGCGCTCTTCCGGAGCGCTGCATCGGTTCCGCAAGGCCTTCTCGGAGCGCGTGCAGGCCGTCAGCGACCGCCTCGACGTGGCGGCACTGCACCGGGCGCTCTCGGTCGGCGATCGAGCGGGTGTGCCCGACGGTCTTTCGGAGCGCCTGCAGCGAACGGGCACTGCGCATCTGCTGGCGATCTCGGGACTCCACGTCGGGCTTGTCGCGATGCTCGGCGGTGCACTCGCCGCGGCCCTGGCGACATTGCTGCCCGGTCGTGCGCGGCCCGATCGCCAGCGCGCGGCGATCTGGGGCGGGTTGCTGATGGCCACCGTCTACGCCGCGCTGGCCGGATTCTCGCTGCCCACGCGGCGCGCGCTCGTCATGACGATCGTCGCGCTGGGCGCAGCCGGGCTTCGGCGAGGAGCGCGGCCCGGCGATGCGCTGGCGCTCGCATTGTTCGCCGTGCTGCTGTTCGATCCGATGGCGCCGCTGGAGGCGGGGTTCTGGCTGTCGTTCTGCGCCGTGGCGGTGCTGGTCTGGGCGTTCGCCTGGCGACCGCCGGTGTCCGGCGCACGACGTCCCGGGTCGGGGATGCTGCGTGCCCAGGCCGTGCTGGCACTCGGATTGCTGCCGCTGTCCGCCGGCCTGTTCGGGCACTGGGTTCCGGCCGCGTTTCCCGCCAACCTCGTCGCGATCCCCGTCGTTGCTTTCGCCGTGCTGCCGATGCTGATGACCGCGCTGGCGCTGCATGCGCTGGACTTTCCGATTTCCGCCCCGGTGGCCGTGTCCGAGGCCGTTCTCGGACGGTTGCTCGACGGCCTGGGCTGGCTCGCCGCACAGCCCTGGTCGGCATGGACACTGCCCTCTCCGGGTCCGGGCGCGATGCTGCTCGCCTTCGCGGGCGTGGCCTGGCTGCTGGCCCCGCGCGGCTGGCCGGCCCGGTGGCTGGGTCTGCCGCTGTTGCTGCCGCTGTTGCTCGCGCATTCGGACGTGCCGGAGACCGGCGGGTTCCGCGCCGCCGTTCTCGATCTCGGCGACGGTCATGCCGTGCTGATCCGGACCGCCGAGCAGGACGTGCTCTTCGACACCGGTCCGGGCGGGTCCGACTGGGACCGCGTCGATGCCGTCATCGCGCCCTCGCTGTCGGCACTCGGCGTGGACGCGCCCGACGTGGTCGTCGTTTCGGGGGCAGGCCGCGATCACGGCGGGGGTGCTGCCAGCGCGGCCCGGCGCTGGCCGTCGGCCCTGCGCAGGTTCCCGGGCGGTAGCGGGGAGCACCGGTGCCTTCGCGGAGACGCGTGGCGAAGCGGCGGCGTGACGTTCCGATTCCTCCACCCGACGCCGGGCCTGCCGGATCTCGGCCGCGACTCGGGCTGCGTGCTCGAGGTCAGTGGTGCCGGCGGTTCACTGCTCCTGCCGGGTGGGGCAGGGCCCGCGGTCACGGCGCGGCTGGCGCACTTCGGCGAAACCGGCCACGACGCCGTCGTCGTCGCGCGGGCGGGGCGTGGCGATGCGCTGCACGATGCCTGGCTCGCGGAAGCCTCGCCTCGGCTCGCCGTCGTGCCCGCCGCGCTGCGCCCGGCGCGCCCGGACGGGACGCTCGGGGCCCTTCGCCGTCGCGGCGCCACGGTGCTCGAGACGGGGCGATGCGGGTGGATCGAGTTGGTGTTCCGGCCCGGCGAGCCGCCGACCTGGCGCGCCGGCGCGGAGGCTTCGCCGCGCTTCTGGCACCGGCCCCTGGGCTGTCCCCAGCAACGCTGAGCGTGCTCGCCCGGGCGGCGCGGCCCGCGGTGGACTCCGTTATCATGCGGGCTGGATTCGACCGCTGGATGCACCGACATGCTGGAGATCATGCTGGCCGGGGGATGGCTGATGGCGCCGATCGTGCTCTGCTCGGTGCTGTCGCTGGCGATCATCCTCGAGCGCGCCTGGACGCTTCGCCGCCGCCGCGTGCTGCCGTCGGGCGTCGTCGAGAAGGTCTCGGCCTGGGCGCGGAAGCGGGAGCTGGACCGCAAGCACGTCGAGGCGCTGCGCCGCAGCTCGCCGCTGGGGCGGGTCCTGGCCGCGGCGCTCGACAACCGGGACCGCGCCCGCGAAGTCGTCAAGGAAGCCGTCGAGGACACGGGCCGGCACGTCGTGCACGACCTCGAGCGGTTCCTGAACACGCTGGGCACGATCGCCGGCATCACGCCGCTGCTGGGGCTGCTCGGCACCGTCATCGGCATGATCAAGGTCTTCGCCGCGATCATGGAAGCCGGGGTCGGCGACCCGGCGCCGCTGGCCGGCGGCATCTCCGAGGCGCTGATCACGACGGCCGCCGGCCTGACCGTGGCCATCCCGACCTACTTCTTCTACCGCTACTTCCGGGGCAAGGTGCGCGCCTACGTCATCGGCATGGAGCAGCAGGCGCTGGAACTGATCTCGACGATCGAGCACGGCAACCGGCAGCTGCGCCGCTCGGAACTGGGTTGGGGCTGACCCGCGGAGGCCGCCGATGAAGCTCCAGACCGAGCAGGACGAGGAACCGGATATCAACCTCACGTCGCTGATCGACGTGGTCTTCCTGCTGCTGATCTTCTTCATGGTCTCGGCGACCTTCGAGCGCCAGGCGCTGCTTCGCGTCGAACTTCCCGAGTCCTCGCAGCGCGAGGAGCCGCTCGAGGTCGAGCGCGTCGAACTCGTGATCACCGAATCCGGCGAGTACTTCGTCGGCGAGCAACTGCTCGTCGACGATCGTCGCGCGACGCTGGAACAGGTCCTGGCCGAGCGCTTCGAGGCCCGGCCCGACGCCGTGCTCGTCATCCGTGCCGACGGCGCGGCACCGCACCGGCTCGTCGTTCGCGCCATGGATGCCGCGGCACGCCAGGGTATCGACCGGCTCAGCGTGGCGACCGTGCAAGAGGACGGGGAAGCGCAGTGATCGACGGCGCACGGGCGGCCCGCGTCTACCGCCGCCTGCTGGGAATCCTCGGCACGCATCGGCTCGTCTTCGGGCTGTCGCTGCTTGCCGTGCTGCTCGACGCGGCGGGCCAGGCGTTCTTCGTCTACCTGCTTCGCCCGCTCATCGACGAGACGCTCGTGGCCACGGCGCCGGATTTCGATCTCCTGCTGCCCGGGCTCGTTCTGCTCGCCGTCGCGCTGCGCGTGGTGGGCAACTTCGGCGGCGTGTTCGGGATGGAATGGCTGGGCCGACGGCTCATCGCCGACCTGCGCGGCGAACTCTTCGAGCGCTATCTCGTGCTGCCTTTCCGCGACTTCGATCGCGAAGGCAGCGGCACGATGATCTCGCGGCTGACCTACAACACGGAGCAGGTCGCGCAGGCGGCCACGACGGCGCTGCTCGGCGTGATCCGCGATTCGCTGACCGTCGTCGCACTGCTCGTCGTCATGCTGCTGCAGTCCTGGCGGCTGACGCTGACGATGCTGCTGCTGCTGCCGGCCGTCGCCTTCGTGGTCTTCGTCGTCAGCCGCCGGTTCCGCAAGCTCTCCTGGAACATCCAGGACTCGATGGGCACGGTCACGCAGCGCACCGAGCAATCGGTCCACGGGCAGGAGGCCATTCGCGTCTTCGACGGCATGGAGCAGGAGGCCGACGCCTTCTCGCGCGCCAACGAGGACAACCGGCGCCTGCACCTGAAACTGCGCGCCACGCAGCTCGTTTCGTCGTCGCTGATCCAGCTGGCCGCCGGCGCGGCCGTCGTCCTGCTGCTGATCATCGCCGGCAGCCAGTTCATGCGCGCCGAGGTGTCGGCCGGGATCTTCATGTCCGTGCTGGCCGCGATGGTCGCCACGATTCCCCCGCTGAAGAGGCTGACCAACGTCCACGTTTTGATCCAGAAGGGCATCGCCGGGGCCGAGAGCATCTTCGAGGTGCTCGACCGCGACGCCGAGCCCGACGACGGCGACGTCGAACTCGAGGAGCCCGAGGGCCGCATCGAGTTCCGCTCCGTGGATTTCGCCTACACCGACGGTTCGAAGGTGCTGTCGAACATCGACCTCGAACTCGCGCCGGGCACCGTGACCGCGCTCGTCGGCCGATCGGGCTCGGGCAAGACCACCATCGCCCGGCTGCTGCCGCGCTTCTACCTGCCCAGCTCGGGCGCGATCCTGCTCGACGGAACGGACCTGCAGCGCTACCGTCTGCGCTCGCTGCGACGGGCCATCGCGCTCGTCGGCCAGGATCCCGTACTTTTCGATGACACGGTCGAGGCCAACATCCGCTACGGAATGCTCTCGGAGCGATCGCTCGAGGACGTCGAGCGCGCGGCCCGCGACGCGCACGCCATGGAGTTCATCGAGGGGCTGCCCGACGGGCTGCAGACGCGCATCGGCGCGGGCGGGGTCCAGCTGTCGGGCGGACAGCGGCAGCGCATCGCCATCGCCCGGGCGCTGCTGAAGAACGCGCCCATCCTCGTCCTCGACGAGGCGACCTCGGCGCTCGACGCCGAGTCGGAGACGCTGGTCCAGCGCGGCCTCGAGCGGCTCATGGCCGACCGCACGACGCTCGTCATCGCCCATCGACTCACGACCGTGGAAAAGGCCGACCGGGTCGTGGTTCTCGACGCCGGTCGCATCGTGCAGCAGGGCACGCACGCCGAGTTGCTCGCCGAGCGCGACGGACTCTACCGTCATCTCTACCGCTCTCAGTTCCGCGGTCCCGACGCGCCGGGCGGCGCCGCGGACTGATGCGCGGGCCGCTGGAGCGGCGCCTGGCCCGGGCCTGGTTCCGTCCGGAACCGCCGGCCTGGCCGGTCCGCGTCCTGGCGCGGGGGCTCGCGCCGCTGCTGCGCCGGCGCGGTCGAAGGCCACAGGCGAGGCCGCCCGTGCCCGTCGTCGTGGTCGGCAACCTCGTGGTGGGCGGAACGGGCAAGACGCCCGTGGTGGCGGCGCTGGCCGAGGCGCTGGGCGAGGCCGGCCGGCGCGTGGGCATCGTCTCGCGCGGGTACGGTGGAATCGAACCCACGCGCCCCATGATCGTCGACGACGCGACCCCTGCCTCGGCCTGCGGCGACGAGCCGCGCGAACTGCGGCTGCGGACCGGCTGCCCGGTCTTCGTCTGTGCGCGGCGGGATCGGGCGCTCGAGGCCGCGGTGGCGGCCGGCTGTGACGCCGTGCTGTCCGATGACGGGCTGCAGCACCGTGCACTGCCGCGCAGCCTCGAGCTCTGCCTGTTCGACGGCCGCCGCGGCCTCGGCAACGGCGAGGTTCTGCCGGCAGGCCCGCTGCGCCAGCCCATGGATCGCCTCGACGAGGTCGACCACGTGCTCGTACGCGCACCGCGCGAAGCCGAGGGGTTGCCCGAAGACGCCCGCGAGTTCCGGTTGCGCGCCGAGGGGCTGCGCCGGTTCGCGGGCGAAGGCGGGCAGGGGGTCCCGGAACCACCGTCGGTGGTCGACGCCGTGGCCGGCATCGCGCGGCCGGAATCGTTCTTCGAGACCTTGTCTTCGCTGGGCTTCGGGTTGCGCCGGCATCCGCTCCCCGACCACGCCCCGATTCCCGACGCGCTGCTGCGTGGCCTGGCCGGCCCCGTGGTCGTGACGGCCAAGGACGCCGCGCGCCTCGACGGGCCGCAGCGCGAGGACCTCTACGTGCTCGACGTGCGTGCGGAACTGCCGGCCGAAGTCCGATCGCGCGTCGTCGACCATGTTCTACAATTCGGCCGATGACCGCGTTCCACGTCCTCGTCCCGGCCCGCATGGCCTCGACCCGCCTGCCGGGCAAGCCGCTGCGGGCCGTCGTCGGCCGCGCCCTGGTGCTGCGCGTGCTCGATGCCGTGGCCGGTGCCGGCGCCGCGTCAGTGCACGTGGCCACGGACAGCGAGGAGATCGCGAATGCCGTGGAAGGCGACGGTTCGGCCGTGATCCGAACGGCGACCGACCACGAGTCCGGCACCTCGCGGCTGGCCGAGGCCGCCGCGGCGCTGGATCTGCCCGACGACGCCGTGGTCGTCAACGTCCAGGGAGACGAGCCCGAGATGCCCGGCGAGTGCATTCGCCAGGTCGCCGCGCTGCTGGCCGAGGATCGGGACGCGCAGATGGCGACGCTGTGGGCCGCCTGCGAGAGCGAGGCGCAGTGGCGCGACCCGAACGTCGTCAAGCTCGTCTGCGACGATCGAGACCGTGCGCTGTATTTCAGCCGTGCGCCGATTCCCGCGGTCCGCGACGGCGGGTGGCCCGCCGATCTCGCGCGCCGGCATCTCGGCCTCTACGCCTACCGCGCCGGCGCGCTGGCGGCGTGGAACGCGCTGCCGGCCAGTCGACTCGAACGGCTCGAATCGCTGGAGCAACTGCGCGCGCTCGAAGCCGGCTGGCGCATTGCCGTCGCCCCGGCCATCCGACCCGTTCCGCCGGGCATCGACACCCCGGCCGACCTCGAGGCGGCGCAGCGCCGTTTCGAAGAACGCGAAACCGCGGAGAACAACGAATGAGCGTTCGCATTCTCTACGTCTGCATGGGCAACATCTGCCGCAGCCCGACGGCCAAGGGCGTCTTCGACCGCGTGCTCGAGGAAGCCGGCATCGAGTTCGAGAGCGAATCCGCGGGCACCCACGGCTATCACGTCGGAGCGACGCCGGACCCGCGTGCCGTGGAAAGCGCGCGGCGCTGGGGCGTCGACATTTCCGACGATCTCGCCGGGCGCGTCTCCGAGCAGGACTTCGAGCGGTTCGACCGGATCTTCGCGATGGATCGCGCCAATCTCGAGCACCTCGAGACGCTGCGGCCCGGCTCGGCGCGAGCCCGTGTCCAGCTCGTCATGGAGCTGGCGCCCGACTACGGCATCGACGAAGTGCCGGATCCCTACTACGGCGGCAGCCAGGGCTTCGAGCGCGTCGTCGACATGCTCGACGCCGCGGCGCGGGCGTTGGCCCGCGAACTCGGCGAAGGCCGGCGCTGAGCCGGCCGTGGCCGGGAAGAACGACGGCAAGGCGGCCTTCGACGGCAAGGCCGCGGCACGCAAGCTCTCGCAGTCGCCGGGCGTCTACCTCATGCGCGACGAGGAGGGCCGGCCGCTCTACGTCGGCAAGGCCCGCAATCTCCGCAAGCGTGTCTCGAGCTATTTCGACCGCCGCGACAAGGGGCCGCGCATCGGCCTGATGGTCTCGAAGGTGCGCTCCATCGAGACGAGCATCACGCGAACCGAGACCGAGGCGCTGCTGCTCGAGAACGAGTGGATCAAGTCGCTGAAGCCGCGCTACAACATCAACCTGCGCGACGACAAGAGCTACCCCTGGATCCGCCTGACGAGCCATCAGGAATATCCGCGCATCGGCTTCTATCGCGGCGGCCGCAGCCGGCCCGGGGACTATTTCGGCCCGTATTCCAGCGCCGGAGCGGTGCGCGAGACACTGAACCAGGTCTATCGCCTGTTCGGAGTGCGCCAGTGCCGCGACAGCGTCTTCGCGAACCGCTCCAGACCCTGCCTGCAGTACCAAATCAAGCGCTGCTCGGCACCGTGCGTCGGGTACATCTCGCGCGAGGACTACGCCGAGGACGTGCGCGCGGCCACGGCGTTCCTGCAGGGCGAGAACGAGACCGTCGCCGAACATCTCTCCGAGCGCATGGAAGAGGCCAGCAAGGCGCTGGACTTCGAGACCGCGGCCGTGCTGCGCGACCGGCTGCAGGCGATCCGCAAGATCCAGTCCAGCCAGTTCGTCACCGACGGTGGCGAGGAGGTCGACGTGCTCGCGCTGGCGCTGGCCGGAGGCACGGCGGCAGTGCAGGTCGTCGAGTTCCGCGCCGGGCGCAACGTGGGCGGGCGGACGTTCTTCCCCGCCAACGTCGAACCCGACGATCCGCCCGAGCGCGTCATGTCGGCGTTTCTCGGCCAGTACTACGCCGAGCGCCCGCCGCCGGCCGAGATCATCGTCGCGCCTTCCCCCGATGAGCACGGTCTCTGGGAAGAGGCGCTGGCCTCGCGGCGCGGGCGCAAGGTCCGCATCGCGGTCAACGTGCGCGGAGACCGCCGCAAGTGGTTGCAGATGGCCGAGGCGAACGCCGTCGACGCACTGCGCCGGCGCCGCGAGGAACGCGACCAGAAGGGCAGGGAACTCGCCGCACTGGCCGACCTCCTGAAGCTGCCGGCGCCGCCGGCGCGCATCGAATGCTTCGACATCAGCCACATGCAGGGCGACCAGACCGTCGCGTCGTGCGTGGTCCATACGCCGTCGGGCATGCAGAAGAAGCTCTACCGCCATTTCAACATCGCCGACATCACGCCCGGCGATGACTACGCGGCCATGGAGCAGGCACTGGCGAGACGCTACCGCCGGATGCTCCACGAAACGCCCGACGAGGTTCCGGATCTCGTGCTCATCGATGGCGGCAAGGGGCAATCGTCGCGGGCTCGCGAGGTCCTGTCCGGACTCGGTCTCGACGCGATTCCCGTCGTCGGCATCTCGAAGGGCCCGGCGCGGCGCGCCGGGCACGAGACCTGGATCCTGGCCGATCGCGAGGTCGTCCCGGGGCCGAATCACCCGGCCTCGCTGCTGGCCCAGCGCATCCGCGACGAGGCCCACCGTTTCGCCGTCCGTGGCCACCGGCGCCGCCGGCAGAGGAAGGGTACGGACTCGCCGCTCGAGGCCATCCCCGGCATCGGCCCGAAGCGCCGGCAGAAGATCCTGAGCCATTTCGGCGGCCTCAAGGGCGTGCGTGCGGCGGGCATCGAGGAGCTGGAGCGCGTCGAGGGCGTCAATCGGCAGCTCGCGGAGGCGATCTACGCGCATCTCAGGAAGTAAACGTCGTACCATGGGCGCCTTCCCGCGACCGGAACGCCGACCCTTGCTGCTGACCATCCCGACGCTGCTGACGCTGCTGCGGATCGTCATGATCCCCGTGCTCGTGATCGCGTTCTACCTGCCGCAGTCCTGGGCCAACGAATTGACCGTCGCGATCTTCATCGCCGCCGGCGTCACCGATGCGCTCGACGGCTGGATCGCGCGGCGCTTCGAGATGGCAAGCCCGTTCGGCGCGTTTCTCGACCCGGTCGCCGACAAGCTCATCGTGGCCGTGGCGCTGATCCTCATCGTCCAGCGTCATCCCGAGACGCTCATCGCCGTGTCCTCGGCGATCATCCTCGGCCGCGAGATCACCGTTTCCGCGCTGCGCGAGTGGATGGCCGAACTCGGCGAACGCGCGCGCGTCCAGGTCTCGTCGGTCGGCAAGTCGAAGACCGCCTTCCAGATGACCGCCATCGGCTTCCTGCTCTACGGGGAACCCGCCCTCGGCCTGCCCGTGCTCGATATCGGGCGCATCCTGCTCGTCATCGGTGCCGCCCTGACGATCTGGTCGATGGTCATCTATGTCTGTTCGGCCTGGCCGGCGATCCGCTCCGAGAACTCCGGAGAACCGCGCTGACGGCGCCCTTGCGGTGCTCGTAATCCTCATGTGCCGACAGGCACACTGCGGTTCCTGCGCTCCGTAGGCCGCCGTCAGCGCGGCTCTCCGGAGCTCTCGGCAAGTGTCGGGATTCCGGGCCTTTCCAGGCAGGGGCTGACGGCGCCCTTGCGGTGCTCGCAATCCTCATGTGCCGACAGGCACACTGCGGTTCCTGCGCGGAGCCTGTCCCGGACCCCGATCCGGGATAGGCCGCCGTCAGCGCGGTTCTCCGGAGCTCTCGGCAAGTTTCGGGATTCCGGACCTTTCCACGCAAGGGCTGACGGCATCCTTGCGGTGCTCGGGATCCTCATCAACGGAGACGAACTCTCCCGATGGACGTAGCCCTCGGGCTACTGAATCCCGCGCTTGTCGGAGTGGCCCGGGGGCCACGTCCCCCGGGGTGAGGCTGCGGCTCGCTGAGCCGATGATTCGCCCCCCCCCCGCCCAGGCAATCGCTGCGCATGGCATCCACGTCGTAGCCCAAGGGCCCCGTCCCTCGGGTGAGCGATCGGAGACCGCGAGTGGCTTGTCGATCCGGGCACCGTCCTCCCGCGCGGAGCTGCGTCCGTCCCCACCCCGCCGACCCCGGTCGCTGGGTGACACGGGACACGACCCGAAACTCTCG
>JAWVZQ010000072.1:0-10302 GCA_033722095.1 Wenzhouxiangellaceae bacterium
GCACGCAGGTCTCTGAGATTTCCCGGCTCGGTCGCAACACGCAGGGCGTGACGCTGATGCGGCTCGGCGACGAAGAGCAGCTCATCGGCATGGCGAGAATCGCCGTCTCCGATGAAGAGGGGGAGGATGCCGAGGGGGCCGCAGAGGATTCGGCCGGCCAGACCGGCACTGCAGACGAGGGGAGCGGCGTCTCCGCCGACTGATCACCCCCGGACCATGCCGCGTTCCGGAGTCGTCAAGGCATGGCGGTGGATCGGGGTTCAGGCGCGTTCCGCCTGATCCGGCCCCGTCGCCGATCGGCTCGAAGTGCCCTCGCGCCGGGGTAGAAGTAGCGCGTCCACCCGGGCATGGAGCCTCGTCCGTTTCGGGAATCAGCGCCCCGCGTCGTCTCCCGGGGACTCGTCCTCGTCGATGAGTTCGAGCTCCCCGAGCTCGACGTTGCCGGCGGTCCAGTTCAGCATCAGGTCGGTCTCGTAGGCGACGATGCGCCGGAAGTCCCACTTGGCAGGGTCGTAGAATTCGTCGCCCCGGCGCGTGCGGCCGCCGCGCTCGATGATCGTCATGAAGCCGGTGAACGCGCGCGAGCCCGTGCGTGAACCCGTCGCGTCGCGCAGGTCCCGGTCCATCTTCCGCGCGGTGCGCTCGATGGCCACTTCGTCGCCGTAGACGGGGAGCAGCTCGTCCTCCAGGATGCCGCGCGCGGCGCGGCGTTCCCTTTCGTTGAACAGGTCCCAGACCGCGTCGGCCGTCTGGCGCATGCCCGGATATCCGCGCTCCGCGGCCAGCTCCACCCAGGCCCATCCGCGCAGCGCATCGAATTCGACGTGCTCGCCGCGCAGGTACATCACGCCGACGTTGAATTGGCCGAACTTGTCGGCCCAGCGTGCGGCATTGCGATAGTGCGTGAACGCCGCGCCGAGCTGTCCGGCTTCATAGGCGCGCTGCGCGCGGATCATTTCCTCGTAGGCCGGCGTGTGTTCGTTGTAGGGATACTGCGGCGACCCGAGCCGGGGCGGGGCGAGACGATCGGCGGCGCAGGCCGAGCCGGCCAGCAGGATCAAGGCCAGGATCGCGACGGTCCTTCGGCAATCGAATCCCTTCATGGTCGCTCCAACGCATCTTCGCAAGGTCCGGGAAAAGCCTAGATCGCGGCATGTCGACCCGTCAAGCATGCCGATCGGCAGGGGCGCCGTTCCGCGGACACGTCTAGACTGACGTCTTCGATGGCGCCCTTTCGGGCCGCCGTCCGTTCACAGAGGAAAACGAGCATGGAGCGCTTCGTGAAACATTTCGTGATTGCCACCCTGGTCCTCGCCGCGCAGGCCGCCGGCGCCGTCGAGGAGACCCGTCTACTCAACTTCCCCGACATCCACGGTGACCGCATCGTGTTCAGCTACGGCGGCGACCTCTGGATCGTGTCGGACGAAGGCGGGCTGGCCCGGCGCCTGACCAGCCACCCGGGCCTGGAGCTGTTCCCGCGCTTCTCGCCCGACGGCTCCCGGATCGCATTCACGGGCCAGTATCACGGTGACGAGCAGGTCTACGTCATTCCCGCCGAGGGCGGGGAACCGCGACAATTGACCTGGTACCCCGCCGAAGGCCCGCTGCCGCCGCGCTGGGGCTACGACCACCAGGTCCACGACTGGACACCCGACGGGAAGGCCGTGGTCTTCCGTTCGCTGCGCGATGCCTGGGATTCCAGCGAAGGCCGACTCTACCGGGTCTCCGTCGAAGGCGGCCTGCCCGAGGCACTGCCCATGCCCACGGCAGGGTCCGGCGTGTTCGCCGGCAGCGACCGACGCATGTTCTATTCGCCGCTGGCACGCGATTTCCGGACCTGGAAGCGCTACGAGGGGGGCTGGGCACAGGATCTCTGGTTCTTCGATCTCGACGAGGGCACCGCGCGACAGGTCACGGATCATCCGCGAACCGACCGCGATCCCATGTGGATCGACGGAGCCGGCTACTTCGCTTCCGACCGCGGAGAGCACGGCAAGCTGAATCTCTACCGCGTCGATCCGACCTCCGGAGAGATCGCCGCCATCACGGCCCACGACGACTGGGACGTCCGCTGGCCGGCCGCCGGACCGCAAGGGCGCATCGTCTACGAGTTCGGCGGACGGCTTCGCGTACTCGACACGCGGTCCGGCGAGGATCGCCCGCTGACCGTCCGCGTGCCCGACGACGGCGTCAACCGGCGCGTCCGCACGCTCGATGTCGGTGATCAGATCGGGGACGCCATGCTGAGCCCGACGGCCCAGCGCGTCCTGTTCTACGCGCGCGGCGACCTGTTCAATGCACCCGTCGAGGACGGCGTGGTCCGCAACCTGACGCGATCTTCGGACGCCCACGATCGCGAGGCCGCCTGGTCGGCCGACGGGCAATCCATCGTCTTCGTCTCCGATGCCTCGGGCGAGGAAGCCCTGTGGATCGTCGCGGCCGACGGCTCGACGCCGCCGCGCCAGCTGACCGAAGACGCCGAGAACCGCTTCTACCGGCCCGTCCACGCGCCCGAGGGCGATCGGATCGCCTACTCCGACAAGGAGGGCCGGATCTGGATCGTCTCGGCCGACGGCAAGGGCGATCCCGTCGAGGTCGGCCGGGATCCCGGCTGGCGCAACCGCGACTACGACTGGTCGCCCGACGGGCGCTGGCTGGCCTTCAGCCTGACCGGCGAGAACAACCTCCGTTCGCTGCACGTCCACGACGTGGAGAGCGGGCGCACGAGACGAATCTCGGAGGGGCTGTTCTCGGAGTACCAGCCGGCGTTCTCGCCCGACGGCGAACTGCTCTACTTCCTCGGTGACCGCGAGTTCGCACCGCAGATCTCGGGGCGCGAGTGGAACTACGCGACGAACCGCGTCACGGCCGTGCATGCCTACGCGCTCACCGGCGAATCGAGCAATCCGTTCGCACCCGGCGAGGACGCCGAGCCCGCCGGTGACGGGGACTCGGGAGACGAGGACAACGGCGAGAACGGCGAGGCCGATGACGAAGTTCGCGTCGCGATCGATTTCGACGGCCTGTCCGATCGCGTGATCCGCGTGCCCGGACCGGCGTCGAACTACGGCGGCCTCGAGGCCGTGCCCGGTGCGCTGCTGGTCTTCGAGGTCGACCCCTTTTATTACGGCCGCGGCTGGGACACGGCACCGCGACTGAAGAAGTTCGATCTCGAGGAGCAGGAGTGGTCCACGCTCGCGAGCGACATTTCGGGCGCCGACGTCAGCGCGGACGGCAAGCATGTCCTGGTCCGCAAGGGCAGCAACTACGAGGTGCTGCCCGTTGCCGGCAACGGCGACAAGGGTCGCAAGGTGGCCACCCGGGGGCTCGTCGCGCGCGTCGATCCCGTCGCCGAGTGGCGCACGGTCTTCGACGAAGTCTGGCGACGTTTCCGCGACTACTTCTACGTCGGGAACATGCACGGCTACGACTGGAAGGCACTGCGCGACCAGTACCGCCCGCTCGTGGACCACGTCGCGCACCGCGTCGTGCTCAACGACCTCATGGGCCAGATGATCGGCGAACTCAATGTTTCCCATGCCTACGTCGCCGGCGGCGACCTGGGCCTGCCGGACCGGCCCGACGTTGCGCTGCTGGGCGCCCGGCTCGTGCTCGACGCCGAGCGGGGCCGCTACCGCATCGAGCGCATCCTCGAGGGCCAGAACGACGAGCCGCGCTATCGCTCGCCGCTGACCGAAACGGGTGTCGACGTCGAGGAGGGAGACTGGCTGCTGGCCGTCAATGCGCGCCCGCTGACCGAGCGCGACAATCCCTACGAGATCCTGACCGGCCTCGGCGACGGACCCGTCGCGCTGACGGTCTCGGAACGTGCCGACGGGCGCGACGCGCGCACCGTGCTCGTCGAGCCCATCGACGACGAGCAGCCTCTGCATTACATCGGCTGGGTGCGGGGCAACCTCGAGCAGGTCCGGGAGGCCAGCGACGGCCGTCTCGGCTACCTGCACATCCCGGACATGGGCGCCGACGGCATCCGCGAGTTCATCAAGTGGTTCTACGGCCAGATCCACACCGACGGGCTCGTCGTCGACGTGCGGTCCAACGGCGGCGGCAACGTCTCGCAGATGATCATCGAGCGCCTGGCGCGCAAGCCGCTTTCCCTGGGCTACTCGAGGACGAACCCGCTGGTGTCGACCTATCCGAACCAGGCCTACGACGGGCACCTCGTGGCGCTGCTGGACGCGAACTCCGCTTCCGACGGCGACATCTTCCCGTACCAGTTCCGCAACGCGGGCCTCGGCCCGCTGATCGGGGTCCGCTCCTGGGGCGGCGTCGTCGGCATCACGAACCACGGCCCCGTCATCGACGGCGGCAGCGTCAACGTGCCCGAGTTCGGCTTCCTGAACACCGAGGGCGAATACGTCATCGAAGGGGAGGGTGTCGAGCCCGACATCCGCGTGCTCAATGACCCGGCCAGCCGACTGGCCGGCCGTGACCTGCAGCTCGAGAAGGCCATCGAGGTCCTGCTCGAGCGCATCGAGGCCGATCCGCCGGTGCTGCCGGATCGACCCGACCCGCCCGTCAAGACGCCCTGACGTCCGGGCGATGCGGCGCTGCCCGGCATCGACCGGGCAGCGCTCCCTGCGGCCGCCGGCCCCCGGCGGCTGCTACCATGCCGCCTGGTTTCCGCGCCGGTCCCGCCATGTCGCCGCATCCCGCGAAGCTGTTGCTGTCCCTGTCGCTGCTGCTCGCCGGACTGGCCGCGACGCCGGCATTGGCCCAGCAGGCCTGGCTCATGACCTACGGCACGGGCGATCGCGTCGAGGAACGGTTCGGGCACAACGCGATCTGGATTCGCGACGCGGCACGCGGCATCGATCGCATCTACAACTTCGGATTCTTCGACTTCGACAAGCCGGGCTTCTATCGGGAGTACCTGTTCGGGCGCATGGTCTACTTCGCGATTCCGCGTGACCCGGCCGAGGAACTTGCGTACTACCGGTGGCGCGATCGCGATGTGCGCGCCCAGCGGCTCGATCTCGACGCGGCAACCATCCGGCGACTCGGCGACTGGCTCGAGGAGCGGGTCGCGCCGGAGAACCGCGATTTCCGCTACGACTACTATTTCAACAACTGCTCGAATCGCATCCGCGACGCGCTGGACTTCGCCCTCGACGGTCAGCTGCGCGCAGCCACTGAAAACGAGCCGGCCTCGATGGACTTCCGGGCCCACACGCGGCGACTCGTCGAGGATTCGCTGCCGCTCTATCTCGGCATCCATGCCGGACTCGGGCGACCGGCGGACCGGCCACGCAGCGAGTGGGAGGAGATGTTCCTGCCCGATATCGTGGCCCGCGAGGCCGGCGAGCTCCGCGTCCGTCGCAGCGACGGGACGACCGGGCCGCTCGTCGCCGAGGAGCGTTGGCTGTATCGCTCGACTCGCCCCCGGCCGCCGGCCTCGCCGTCGGCCCCGGTCGGAGCGATCCTGCTTCTGGCGCTCGGAAGTCTCGGCCTGGTTCTCGGCCCCGTTGCCGCGTTCCGGCGCCGGCCCGGCCTGGCGGCGACGGGACTGCGTGCGTGGATTCTCGTCAGCTGCGCCGGCGGACTTCTGCTGCTCTTCCTCTGGGGCGCCACCGAGCATCGCGCGGCCTGGCGCAACGAGAACCTGCTGCTGCTGAATCCGCTGCTTGCGCTGCTGTGGCGCTGCCGCGGCGGCGCGCTGGAGCGGATGGCTGCCGGCATCGTGGCGGCGGGCCTTGCCCTGGCCGTGCTGCTGAAGTTCTTGCCCGGTGCCCAGTGGAACTGGGATCTGCTGGCCTGGCTGCTTCCGACCCAGGCCGCCGCGCTGTTCGTCTGGCGGACCCTCGTTTTCCGATCGCGGGCCCGCAACGAAACGGGGCCGGCATCGGCCGGCCCCGCGGGTGCATGAAGCCGGCCGGGATGGACCCGGCCGGGTGCAACGTCACTTCGGCGGCTTGACCGGTCCTTCGTAGGCGCCCGGTTCGTCTTCCTTGACGAGATCCTCGGCCTCGACCTCGTCGAGCGCAGCCATCTTCTTCAGGAACGGTGTGACGACCAGGAACCCGACCGTCACGACGCCGCAGAAGATGACGACCTGGCGGAAGCGTTCCGGGAACTCGCTGACATTCTCCCCGCTGAACTCTCCGGCCAGCAGGCCGGCCAGCAGGTTGCCCAGTGCGGCGCCGAAGAACCACATGCCCATCATCTGGCTGTAGTACTTGCGCGGCGACAGCTTCGAGGTCGCCGACAGCCCGATGGGGCTCAGGCAGAGCTCCCCGGTCGTGTGGAACAGGTAGGTCAGCAGCAGCCAGGTCGGCAGCACCTGGTCGCCGTCCTGGATCAGGGACGCGGCGATCCACATGAAACCGAAGCCGATGCCGAGCTGCAGGAAGCCGAGCGCGAACTTCATCGGAATCGAGGGGTCGAGGTTCCGACGGCCCAGGTTGATCCACAGCGCCGAGAAGAACGGTGCGAAGATCAGGATGTAGAGCGGGTTCAAGGACTGGAAGGCCTCGGCCGGAATGATGATCCCGAGCATCTCTCGCGCGGTATACCGGTCGGCGAACAGGTTCAGCGAGGATCCGGCCTGCTCGAAGCCCGACCAGAACAGCGCCGCGCCGATGAACAGCGCGACGAGCACGATCACGCGGTTGCGCTCGAGCGTCGACAGCGATCCGTCGAGCAGCACGCGCCCGAAGAACAGCGCGGCCACGCCGACGATGGCGTAGACGCTGTACTGAGACAGCGCGATCGCATCGAAGTCGATGGCGCCTTCGAGGCCGAGGACGGCCAGCACGAACAGCAGGGCCGTGCCCACGTAGACCGACCACTTCATGGCCTTCGCCTGGCCTTCCTTCTCCGGCGGAGTGGGGTGGGGGTCCTTGCCGAAATCACCGAGGTGCTTCTGGGAGGCCCGGTAGACGACGAGCCCGGCGATCATGCCGACCGCGGCTGCCGCGAAGCCCCAGTGCCAGCCCATGTTGACGCGCAGGAACCCGCAGACCAGGGGCCCGAGAAACGCACCGACGTTGATGCCCATGTAGTAGAGCACGTAGCCCGCGTCGCGGCGCGCGCCGCCCTCGGGATAGAGCTCGCCGACGCAGCTCGAGATGTTCGGCTTGAGCAGCCCGGTGCCGACCACGATGAGGATCAGGCCGAGGAAGAATCCGTAGTGCTCGCCGACGAGCCCGAAGCCCGGCAGCGAAAGCACGATGTGGCCGGCCGCGATGATGATCCCGCCGTACCAGATCGCGTTCTGCTGGCCGACGACGCGATCGGCCAGCCAGCCGCCGGGCAGGGCGGCCAGGTAGACGCCGGCCGTGTAGAGCCCGTAGATGGCCGTGGCCGTCGGATCGTCGAAGCCCAGGCCGCCCTCGACGAGCGTGGCGGTCATGAACAGCACGAGCAGGGCGCGCATGCCGTAGTAGCTGAAGCGCTCCCAGAGCTCGGTGAAGAACAGCGTGCCCAGCCCGGCCGGATGGCCGAAGAAGGTCTTGCCGGGCGTGCCGGCGGCAGGTGTCGGTTGGTTCATCGAAGGGTTCCCCGTGTTCTCGTTCGTTTTGATTGGTGTGAAGCCTGATCAGCCCGTCAACATGCCCGAAAGCCCGGGGCGGGTCAACCGCCGGCCGGGTCGACGACGGTCACGACGACGCGGCGCGAGTGCGGGCGCTGGCGGTGTTCCCAGACGAATACGCCCTGCCAGGTGCCCAGTTCGGGCGCCCCGTCGGCGACCGGGATCGTCAGCGAGACCTGCGTCAGCGCCGAGCGGACGTGGGCCGACATGTCGTCCGGACCCTCGGCCGTGTGTCGGTAGCGACGATCGCCGTCGGGTGCCAGGTCGGCGAAGATCGTCTCGAGGTCGTGCAGCACGTCCGGGTCGGCGTTCTCGGTGATCAGCAGCGACGCGGAGGTATGCCGGATGAACACGTGCAGCAGGCCCTGATCGACGCCCGAGTCGACCACGAAATCGCGCAGTCGGTCGGTGATCTCCACCAGCCCACGCCCTCGCGTCTCGACGGTCAGCGTCTCGCGGTCCACGGTCAGACGGTGCCGGATTCGCGAAGCACGCCCAGCGGGGCGGCGATCCGGACGAGCAGGCGGCGGAAGGCGGCGATCATGACCGCCAGTTTACTAAGGCATGCACGGGTCGTGCGTGCCTCGCTCATGCAGCGATATTCGAGGGGCGCGCGACGACTCAGGCCTCGTCGAGCAGGGCGTCGAGCAGCGACGAGGCGCCGATTCGCAACCGCGCCGGATCCAGCGCCTCGAGCCCGAGACCCTCGACGACCATCGAGGCGTAGCGACGCGCCTCGGCTACCGTGGATATGCCGCCGGAGACCTTGATGCCGATCGGTCGGGGCGCCTCGGCCGCGACCTCGAGCATTGTGGCCACGGCTTCCGGTGTCGCCCCCACGGCCGCCTTGCCCGTCGAGGTCTTCAGGAAGTCGGCGCCGGCGGCAACTGCGCGGCGCGCGGCGTCGAGGACGATCGAGCGCTCGCCGAGCATGCCGGTCTCGAGGATGACCTTCAGGGTGCGTCCCTCGCTGGCTTCGCGGGCCGCGGCGAGCACGCCGGCGTCGTCCCTGCGCCCGTCCAGCCAGTTGCGCCAGGGCGCGACCACGTCGACTTCGTCGGCGCCCGCCGCGACGGCCGCCGCGACTTCATCGGCCACCTCTCCGGCACTTCCCGTCCCGCCCGGGAAGTTCGCGACCGTGGCCAGCCGTACGCGACCGTGCAGGCCGTCGAGGCGCAGGGCTTCTGCCGCGACGGGCAGGAAGCGGCGATGGACGCAGAGTGCGGCCGGCGAACCCAACGAGTTGGCGGCCTGGCGGCAGAACCGCTGGACGTCGGCATCGCGATCATGGTCGGACAGCCGCGTCAGATCGAGGACCGCAACCAGTTGCCGCGCATCGATCTCCAGGGGCGCGGCGCCGTCAGCCTGCATCGGGCTCGCGGCGATCCGCGTATGGATGATCGCGGGCCTCCAGCGTCTCGTGGAAGTCCTCGACGCGCTCGGCGGCCAGGTCCGTGCGGTGGAAGCTGGCCACGTGGTAGACGGCGTCACCTTCGTTGACGAGCGGCAGGTGCAGCTGACCGATGACGATGCCGCTCATCGGGGCCCGGATCTCGTGCTCGCGCTCGCCGAACGGGTCGGAGACCATGCCGAGCAGGGTCTGGTCCTTGACGACGCGGTCGCCGAGCCGCGAGAACGCGCGGAACAGTCCACTCTGCGGGGCCCGGACCCAGCGGCTGGATCGGGCCTGCAGCGGTTCCGGCACACGCCGCTTGCGCCGGTCGGGGATCATGTCCAGGGCCTGCATCACGCGCACGATGCCGTTGACGCCGCCGCGGATCGCGACTTCGTCGAGGCGCAGCGCCTCGCCGGCCTCGTAGAGCAGTACGGGAATTCCCCGATCGGTGGCCGCATCGCGCAGCGAACCGTCGCGCAGTTCGGAATTCAGGATCAACGGCGCCCCGAACGCCCGCGCCAACTGCAGCGTCTGGGGGTCGTCGAGGTGTGCGCGGATCTGCGGCAGGTTCCCGCGATGGATCGCGCCGGTGTGCAGATCGATGCCGTGCGTCGAACGGGCGACGATCTCCTTCATGAAGATGCTGGCGATGCGTGCAGCCAGTGAACCGGTCTGGGACCCCGGGAACGAACGGTTCAGGTCGCGCCGATCGGGCAGATAGCGCGACATGTGGATGAAGCCGTGGAGGTTGACGATCGGCACGGCGATCAGCGTTCCGCGCAGGCGATTCAGCGCGCGCACGCGCATCAGCCTTCGAATGATCTCGACGCCGTTGAGCTCGTCGCCATGGATGGCCGCACTGACGAACAGCACGGGGCCGGAGCGGCGTCCGCGGACGACCTGCACGGGCATGGTCGTCTGGGCGTGGGTGTAGAGGCGACCCACCTGCAGTTCCACGGTGCGGCGCTCGCCGGGGGCGACGGTCGCGCCGCCGATCTTCAGCGGGGTATTGCGGGGATGCTTGCCGTCTTCGGCCACGCAGGATCCGGAAATCGGGGAGACGCGGCCAATGTACTGCATCCGGCAGTCGGGAAGGGGCGCGGGCCTTCGCCCCGGGATCGGATTCCCTCATCGGGCCCGGCGTGCGGCCTCGGGCATGGTCGAGGACGACCCGCACCGAGCGATGGATTCCTCGGCTTCGGAGCGCTCGCGAGAAGCACTGCGCGAAGAGACGGTCAGAATGGGAGATGCGGCTCTAAACCCTTGATGGGCATCAAAAATATATTTGCATTTTTGATCATTTGACGCTAATGTCAGGACAAAGCCGGCGACTTCCGGGGGGCGTGTCGCTGCC
>JAWVZQ010000073.1:0-10218 GCA_033722095.1 Wenzhouxiangellaceae bacterium
CAGGTATTGACGAAGCGGGCGTGCCGGCGCTGCTCGATCTCCAAGGCCTCGCGGCCACCGTAGAGCTGGTTGATGCGGCCGACGCCGTGCATCCTGAATCGCGGCCGTTGCGTCTCGTCCAGCCCGTTGAGGAACGCGTAGAACGGACGGCTGCCCAGGAAGAAGCCGCCGTCCATGACGGCGCCCTCGCCGGCGCCATCGACGCTCATGCCGGCATTGATGCGACGCATGACGGTCAGGTCGTCGAAGACCTCGCGCTTGAGGACGCCGGCGTTGTAGAGATGCATGAAACCGTCCATGAACATCTCGCTGGCCCCGTAGATGCCCTGCTCGAAGGGCTCGTCGCTGCCGATGCCCGGAGGCACCGATGCGTCCAGCGCCTCGGCCAGCCGGGCGTGGTCGTCCGGGTGCTCGTGACGAAGCACGAGGGCGTTGACGAGCGCATCGCTGAGCGAGCCGATGCCGATCTGCAGCGTGCCGCCGTCGGCGACGAGCCGCGCGGCGTTGAAACCGACGGCGTGGTCCTGCAGCGAGACGGGCTGGCGCGGGACCGGGAACAGCACCTGGCGCGGATCTTCCTCGACGACGACGTCGAAGAACCCGCGCTCGACGACGGCATCGCCGTGCATGAACGGCAGGTCCGGGTGCACGTGCCCGACCGTGAACAGTTCGTGGCCGACCTCGCCCGCGCGCCGCACGAGGTCCAGCGTGACGTCGGGATTGCAGGCCAGGCTGAGACGGCCGCGCTCGTCGGCGGCCACGAGTTGCATGACGACGTTGACGCCGCGGTCGACGAGGTCGCGCGCGACGTGCGTGTAATTCGACGAGACATAGCGGCGCTGCATCTCGGCATTGCCGAGCGCGCCGCCGGACTGGAAGTAGAACTCCGTGACCGAGACATTCCCGGGCACGCGCCCCCGCTCGAGGTCCGCGACGTAGTCGAGCCGGGGATAGTCCTCGCCGACGAGTCGCTCGACGATCGGTTCCATGAGACGTGCCTCGAGCCAGTGCGAGGCCGTCGGCGGATCCAGCGACAGGGCCGTGACGATCTCGAGCCGGATCGAGGAGTCGGCGCAGGCGCGCCGGTACAGCGCGTTGACGAGGCGGTTGGGCTTGCCCAGCCCCAGCGGCAGGCCGACCACGAGACGCCGCCCGACGCGCTCGAGCAATCGGCCGACGACCTCGTCGAGCGATCGGTCCGCCGCGCTCACGCCTTGGCGTCCCGACCCGGCTTGCGCGGCGAGATGTACATCGGGATCGTGGCTTCGGCCATGGGTTCGCCGTGCTCGTCGACGACCTCGACGCGCACCGGCACGTCCTGCTGGCGGGTCAGATCCACGCCGTCGAGGTTGCACGACGCGTAGAGCCGCCCCTTCGTGCGCCCGAGGTAGGTGATCTCCAGGCCGCGCGGAATCCAGCGCATCTCGCGCGGCATCGAGATCTCCATCATCGTGCCGGCGACGAACTCGCAGAGATTGGCCTGGGCGATGGCGTGGACGGTGCCGAGGTGATTCGTCACGCGTCGCCGGCACTTCAGACGCGCCCGCGCCCGACCGGGCTCGAGTTCCTCGAACACGGGCCGGATGGTCGAGAAATAGGGTGCCTTGAGGCACACGATACGCGAGAACAGCCAGAGCCCCCACGGCAGGCGGCGAACGCGTTCGAGCGCTTCGTGGGAGCGGTTGCGGGGCTTTTCGCGGTGGTCGGACACGGCTTCCTCCGCCGGCGAGTGGGCTTGACCGATACTACTACCAAGACATGGATCCGTCCTGCCACGTCCGGCTCGTTGCCGAAGCAGGCATGACAAGCCGTCGCGGACCCGGAGGCCGCGCAGACCATGAACACGAAATCCGCCCTGCCCACGCCCTGCCTGCTGCTCGACCGTCGACGCATGCGCGCCAACGTGACCCGGATGCGCGAGCGGCTGGCCGGCTTCGACGTACCGCTCCGGCCCCACCTGAAGACCTGCAAGAGCATCCACGCCGCGACCGAGGTGGTCGGCGGCGGCGACGCCGGCATCGCCGTATCCACGCTGGCCGAGGCCGATGCGTTCCACTCGGCCGGATTCGGCGACCTGCTCTACGCCGTCGGGCTCGCGCCCGGCCGCATGGACGAATGCGCACGCCGCATCGCCGACGGAATGCCGCTGATCGTGGTCGTCGATGCCGTCGAGACGGCGCGCCTGCTCGGGGAATGCGGCAGGCGCAACGGCATCGTCTTCCGTGCGCTCATCGAGATCGACGTCGACGGGGCCCGCGCGGGCCTGTCGCCCGACGCCGCCCTGCTCCCGGACGTGGCCGATGCACTGGACGAAGGCGGCTGCGAAGTCGCCGGGGTGATGACCCATGCCGGCGCCTCGTACGGCTGCGGCGACGCCGACGGCCTGCGGGCGATGGCCGAGACCGAACGGCGGGGCGCGGTCGCGGCCGCGGAGCGGCTGCGCGCGGCCGGCCACGATGCACCGATCGTCAGCGTCGGTTCGACGCCCACGGCGCTGTTCGGCGAGCGCTTCGACGGCGTGACCGAAGTCCGCGCCGGCGTCCACGTGTTCATGGACCTGGTCATGGCCAACCTCGGGGTCTGCGCACTCGACGACATCGCGCTGAGCGTGCTCTGCGAGGTCATCGGCCGGCGCGGCGGCGAACGCATCGTCGACGCGGGCTGGACGGCGCTGTCGGCCGACCGCGGAACGGCGAAGCAGGCCGTCGACTACGGCTACGGCCAGATCTGCGACGAACGCGGCGCGCCGCTCGAGGGACTGGTCGTGCGTTCCACGAGCCAGGAGCACGGCATCGTCGCGCGCCGCGACGGCAGTCCGATTCCCGACGACGCGCTGCCGATCGGCACGCGACTGCGCGTACTGCCGAACCACGCCTGCGCCACGGCCCAGCAGCATGCCGGCTACCACGTCCTCGACGCCGACGATCCATCGAGCGCGGTCGCCCGCTGGCCGCGCATCACGGGCTGGTGAGGGCGGCAGGCGGCCCGCGCGTTCGGTAGACTCGTCGCGTACCGTTCCCGACGGCCGTACCGGCATGGCGACCTACGAACTGCTCAAGAGCCTGCATGTGGCCCTGGCCCTGGTCAGCGGGCTGGGCTTCGCGCTCAGAGGATTCATCCGGCTCGTGCTGCGGCGCGAACTGGCCCACCCGCTGGTCCGGTTCGGCCCGCATGTCATCGACACGCTGCTGCTGGCATCCGGCGCGAGTCTCTGGGTGCTCATGCAGTACTCGCCGCTGGCGCACGGGTGGTTCGGCGCCAAGCTCGTGCTCATCGTCGTCTACATCCTGCTCGGCATCGGCGCCTTCCGGGCACGCCGACCCGAGCGCGGGGTGCTGCTCTACCTTGCGGCGCTGGCCACGTTCGGCGCCATCGCCTGGCTCGCCTTGTTCAAGACCTTCTGACGTGAGTGACTTCCATGACGCAATCGATCTCCGAGAAACCGCGGCCCCCGATCCGGTCGGCGGCCGCCGCCGCAGCGCTCGCACTCGTGCTCTGCGCCGCAGGCTGCAAGCCCGGCGAAGCGCCCCGATCGACCGAGACGCCCGTGACCGGCTCCGAGCCTGAGGCCCCGGACGCGTCGCGTTCGGACGGCATGCAGCGACGCATTGCCGAAGCCGTCGCCGACCTGGCCGAGCGCACCGACATGCCGGCCGGCGACATCCGTGTCGTCGAGGCCGAAAGCGTGACCTGGCGCGATGGCGCGCTGGGCTGTCCCGAGCCGGGGATGATGTACACGCAGGCGCTCGTGCCCGGCTACCGGATCGTGCTCGAGGTCGGCGGCGAACGCCATCTCTACCACGGCGCGCGCGGCCGGGAGCCCTTCTTCTGCCCGCCCGACCGGGCCGGCAAGCCGCTGCCCCCCGACGCGGGCGCAGCGACGACCTGACTCACCAATCGATGGCCTGGCCGTCCCAGGCGAAGAAGCCGCCCGAATCGTCCGTCTCCAGTTCGTCGACGACATCCAGCAGCTGGCGGCAGGCGCGCTCCACCGAAAACAGCTGCTCGTCGGGAACGTTGTCCTGGAACGGCTTGGACAGGCCGGTATCGGTAGTCCCGGGATGCAGGGCGGCGACGATCACGTTGTCGCGCCGGCGCGCCAGCTCGATGGCCGCCGTCTTCAGGAACTGGTTCAGCGCGGCCTTCGAGGCACGGTAGGCATACCAGCCGCCGAGCCGGTTGTCGCCGATCGATCCGACCCGGGCCGACAGCGCGGCCAGCACCGCCTTTCCCGAACGCGCCATGCGCGGCCCGAGATGGCGCAGCACGACTGCCGGCCCCAGGGCGTTGACCTCGAAGACCCGCCGCAGCGTCTCGAGATCGAGGTCCTCGAGACGCTTCTCGGGCCCGAACCCGTCGCCGTGCAGGATGCCCGCGGCATTGAGTACGAGTCGGGGACGCAATGCCTGCTCGTCGAGCCATGCCCCCAGTGCCGCGACCGTCTCGGGTCGCGTGACGTCGACGGCACGCAGATCCACGCCGTCGCCTTCGAGCGCCCGCAGTGCTTCGGCGCCGTCGGGGTTCCGGCAGGTGGCGACGAGGCGGTCGAACCGGCCCGATTCGCGCAGCGCGCGGACCAGGCCGAGACCGATGCCCCGGCTGGCGCCCTGGACGACGGCCACGCCGCCGGAAGGGAACGACTGCAGCGAATTCACGGCATGGACCCCCGGATCACGACGGAAGGTAGTTTATGCTTTCGGCCATGAACGCCCCGAACCCGCTCGGCACTGGACGGGGGCCGGTGCTCTGGCTGGTCGCGGTCGCATGGCTGGCGCTTGCCGGCTGCGGCGATCCTGCGTCCCGCGAAGACGACCGTGTCTACCGGCACTCGCTGGACGGCGTGCCCACTTCGCTGGACCCGGCCGAGGCCGCGACGATCTACTCGAGCTTCGTCGTGCTCAATCTCTACGACACGCTCTACCGCTATGCCTACCTGGCGCGGCCCTACGAGATCGTCCCGAACCTGGCCGACGGCCTGCCCGAAGTTTCGAACGACGGCCTGACCTGGACGTTCCGGATCCGGCCCGGGGCGCGCTTCGTCGACGACCCGGCCTTTCCGGAAGGCCGGGGCCGGCCCGTCACGATGCACGACCTGGCCTATTCGCTGAAGCGCCATTTCGATCCGGCCGTGCGCTCGCAGGGATCCTGGCTCTGGGCGGGCCGCATCGCGGGACTCGACGAGTGGGGAGCGAACGGCGCCGACTACGATGCGCCCGTCGAGGGGCTGCGCGTCGTCGATGATCGCACCCTCGAGATCCGGCTCGTCGAACCGTATCCGCAACTGCTCTACACGCTGGCCACGGCATTCTCGTCTCTCGTGCCGCGCGAGGCCGTCGAGCACTACGGTCGCGAATTCGGCGTCCGGCCCGTGGGCTCGGGCCCGTTCGTGCTCGAGACCTTCCACGGCGCGCTGACCCGGATGCGGCGCAATCCGCATTTCGAGCGACCGCCGCTCGACCTCGAGGCCGAGGGGTACGACCCGGCACTGCACGCCCGCTACGACCTCGAAGCGCTCGACGGCCGCCGATATCCGTTCGTCGACGCCCTCGAGATCCACTTCAGCCAGGAAAACGCCGCGCGCTGGTCGAGCTTCCGCGCTGGCCAGGTCGACTACGTCATGGTCCCCAACGAACAGATCGACGCGGTGCTTTCGAGCCGGGACCCGATCGAGGTCCGCGACGAGATCCTGCGCGATCACCACGCCCACGCCGGCATCGAGGCGGGGTTCGTCTACGCCGGCTTCGACATGTCCGATCCGCGCTTCGGCCACCACCCCGACCCCGAGCGCGATGCAGCCAACCGCGCGCTGCGCTGCGCGATCCGCGACGCCTACGACTGGCAGGAACGCAACGAGACCTTCTACTACGGCATCGGCGAGATCTTTCCCGGCGTGATTCCCCCCGTCGTGCCCGAATTCGACCCGGACCTGCCCGACGCTTCGGTTCGCCGCGACCTCGCGGCCGGACGGGCCCGGCTGGCGCGCTACGGCTGGACGGCCGAGACGCTGCCCGAACTGACCTACGGTCTCGTCGCCGGCGTGCAGCAGCGCCAGATGTGGACGCAGTTCCGCAGCCGGCTCGTGGAACTCGGATTCCCGCCGGACAGGCTCGACGTCGACAACTTCGCGGCCTTCGGCGACTTCAACCGCGCGATGAAGAACCGCCAGCTCGACCTGTTCTTCCTCGGCTGGTCGCTCGACTATCCCGATGCACAGAACACGCTGCAGTTGTTCTACGGCCCGTTCGAGACGCCGGGATCGAACAACTTCAATTACCGCAACCCGGCCTTCGATTCGCTCTACGAGAGGACCCGAGCCATGCAGCCGGGGCCGGAGCGCACGGCGCTGTACCGGCAGATGAACAAGATGGTCATCGACGACTGCGTGGCCATCAGCGGCCTGTCCCGCACGCGCGTCCACCTCTGGGACCGCGACGTCCGCATGCTGCCGGACCGCGAGATCCTCGGCGGCCACTTCCTGCGCTTCGTCGACGTCGAACGCGGCGGCGGCGACTGACGGCCCGGGGCGCGGGCGCGACGGCGATGGAAGGATTCCGCTTCGTGCTGCGCAGGGTCGCCGCCGGCATCCCGCTCGTGCTCGGCGTCACGCTCGTCAGCTTCGTGCTGATCGTCCATTTCGGCCCCGACCCGACCTGGAACCTGCTCGGCAAGAACCCCACGGCCGAGGAAATCGCGCAGTTGCGCAGCCAGATGGGGCTGGACCGCCCTTTCTGGGTGCGCTACGCGGAATACCTGCGTGAGCTGGCGACGCTCGAGTTCGGGTTCTCCGAGTCGACGGGCGAGCGTGTCGGCACGCTGCTGGGCCGCACGGTGCCCGTCACGCTGGCGCTGCTGGCCCCGGGCTTCGTGCTCGGAAACCTGCTCGGCGTGGCGCTGGGCCTGCTCGCGGCCTGGCACCGCGGGCGCTGGATCGACAAGGCCATCATGGGCTTTTCGGTCGTCGGCATGTCGATCAGCTTCCTCGTCGTCATCATCGCCTTCCAGTGGCTGTTCGGCGTCTGGCTGGGCTGGTTTCCCGTCCGGGGCTGGGCCGTCCACGACCTCGGGAGTTACCTCGCGCACGTGACCGTGCCGACGCTGGCCTCGGTGTTCGTGGCGCTGGGCTACAACACGCGGTTCTTCCGGGCCGTGTTCGTCGACGAGATCGGCCACGACCACGTGCGCACGGCGCGGGCCTACGGGGCGCCGCCGCTCGTCATCATGCGTGACAACGTGCTGCGCAACACGCTGATCCCGATCGTGACACGGATCCTGTTCTCGATCCCGCTCATCGTCGTTTCGGGAAGCCTGCTCATCGAGAGCTACTTCGGCATTCCGGGCGTCGGCAAGGTGACCTTCGATGCGATCACCACGGGCGACCAGCCCGTGCTCAAGGCCGTGGTCGGGCTGACGGCCGTGCTGTTCGTCGTCATCCAGGTCCTCGCCGACATCCTCTATCGCGCCGTCGATCCCAGGGTGGCCCTCGAATGAACGACCGCGGCCCCGCAACGAGCGCGCGCCCCGTCGTGAACCCCGGCGCCGATGCACCGCTGGCGCCGCCGCCCCGCGAGCGGCCGCGCGCCCCGGCCACGCCATGGCGACGTGCCGTGCGCCGCTTCCTTCGCGACGGCTGGGGGCTTGCCGGCGGGCTCATCGTCGCCGGCTTCGCGATCATCGCGGTCGGGTCCTGGCTCGGCGCCTGGGGCACGGACTGGGTGCTCGCGACGGGCGGCCAGTGGGAAGGGCCTTCGGCGCGGCATCCTCTGGGCACGACCATCCTCGGCCAGGACATCCTCGCCCGCGCGCTGGCCTCGACGCGCACGGCCTTCGAGATCGGGCTCGTGGTCGCGGCCCTTTCGACACTGCTGGGAGCACTGTTCGGCGCCCTGGCAGGGTGGTTCGCGGGCGGACCGGCCGACGCCGCCATCGCCTGGCTCAAGGGCGTGCTGGATTCCATCCCGTTCTACCTGTTCGTCGCGGCCGTGGCCTTCGCGCTCGACGATCATCCCTGGGCCATGCACCTGGCCATGATCGCGACATTCTGGACCACGACCGCGCGCCTCGTCCGCGCCGAAGTGATCCGGCTCAGGGAACGCGAGTTCGTGGAGGCCGCGCGCGCCGTCGGCGTACCGCCCATGACCATCCTGCGCCGCCACGTCGTCCCGAACACGATCCACGTCCTGCTCGTTCAGGCCAGCATCGTATTCGTCGCGGCGATCAAGTCCGAGGTCATCCTCAGCTTCCTGGGCCTCGGCGTCGAGGACGGCATCAGCTGGGGCCTGATGATCGCCGAGTCGACGACGGAGATCACCTCGGGCCGGCCCTGGAACTTCATCGCCGCCTCGTCGTTCCTGTTCCTGCTCGTCATGGGGTTCAACCTGTTCGCCGACGCGATGCAGGATGCGCTCGATCCTCGCGAGGAACGCCGGTGACCGCGCCGCTGCTTTCGGTGCGCAACCTGACCGTGGATTACGTCTCGGCCGAGGGCCCGCTGCGCGTCGTCGAGGACGCGACCTTCCGGATGGAAGCCGGCGAGACGCTGGGCATCGTGGGTGAATCGGGTTGCGGCAAGTCCACGCTCGCCCTCGCGCTGCTGGGCCTGCTGCCCGCATCGGGCGCGCGGCGCGTGTCGGGCTCGATCCGCCTCGACGGCACCGATCTCGCGACGCTCGACGAGCGACGCATGCGGGGCCTGCGCGGCAATGCGCTGTCGATGATCTTCCAGGAACCGATGACGGCCCTGAATCCCGTGCTTCGCGTCGGGCGCCAGGTCGCCGACGTGCTGGTGCGCCACGAACGCATCTCGCGCCGGGCCGCACACCGGGCGACCGTGGAACTTCTGGCCCAGGTGGGCCTGCCCGAGCCGGAGCGCCGGGTCCGCGCCTTTCCCCACGAACTCTCGGGCGGACAGCGGCAGCGCGTGATGATCGCGATGGCGCTGGCCTGCCGCCCGCGGCTGCTCGTCGCCGACGAGCCCACGACGGCGCTCGACGTCACGACCCAGGCCCAGGTCCTGGCCCGGATGCGCGACCTGCGTGAGCGATTCGGAACGGCCGTGCTGCTCGTCACCCACGATCTCGGCATCGTCGCCGAGACCTGCGACCGGGCGCTGGTCATGTATGCCGGTCGGATCGTCGAGCAGGCCCCCGTCGCCGAGTTGTTCCGCGCCCCGCGGCACCGCTATACCGAGGCGATGCTGGCCGCGATGCCGCGTCTCGAGGCCCCGGCCGACCGCCTGCCGACGATCCCCGGCCGCGTGCCGGCGCCCGGCGAACGGCCCTCGGGATGCCGATTCGCCGATCGCTGCGCTCACGCCACCGATGCGTGCCGGGAATCCGAGCCGCGGCTGCGCCGCATGGGCCGATCGACGGCCGCCTGCATCCACCCGGTGCCCCAGCCATGACCGGCGTCCTGCTCGAGGTCCGGGGCCTGACCCGCCATTTCCGACCGCGTCGCCGGCCCTTCGCGCGCCGCGAGCCGCCGGTCCGCGCCGTGGACGGCGTGGACCTCGCGCTTCGCGCGGGAGCGAGCTACGGGCTGGTCGGCGAGTCGGGCTGCGGCAAGTCGACGCTGGCGCGCGCCATCCTGCGCCTCATCGAACCCACCTCGGGCTCCGTGCAACTCGACGGTACCGAGATCACCGCACTCGGCCCGCGCGCCCTGCGGCAGGCGCGCCGCGACATGCAGATGGTCTTCCAGGATCCATGGGCCTCGTTGTCTCCGCGCCGCACCGTCGGACAGACGCTGCGCGAACCGCTCGACGTGCACGGCATCGGCGCGCGCCGCCGACGGCCTTCGCGGGTCCTCGAACTGCTCGAAACCGTGGGACTGGATGCCGGCGCCGCCGATCGCTACCCGCACGAGTTCTCGGGCGGCCAGCGCCAGCGCATCGCCATCGCGCGCGCCCTGGCCGTCGAGCCGAAACTGCTCGTCGCCGACGAAGCCGTCTCCGCCCTCGACGTGTCGGTGCAATCGCAGGTCCTGAACCTGCTGGCCGACCTGCGCCGGGATCGCGGGATCGCGCTGCTGTTCATCTCGCACGATCTCTCCGTCGTCCGGCACGTCTGCGACGTCGTCGGCGTCATGTACCTCGGCCGCATCGTCGAGGGAGGACCGGCCGGGCGCGTCCTGTCGGCGCCGGCGCACCCGTATACGCAGGCACTGATCGATGCTGCGCCGCGCCCCGAGCCCGGGGCACGCAGGATTCGAGCGCCGCTGGCC
>JAWVZQ010000074.1:0-10173 GCA_033722095.1 Wenzhouxiangellaceae bacterium
ACCGCTGCTGGTCGGATACCAGAGCCGGCCGCGGCCGTCGCGCCAGACGGCCGGCTGGAATCCACCGTTGGTCTCGGTCCGCGGCATGCCGTCGTCGGCGTCGATGCGCAGGGCCGGCGACAGGTGCCGGGAGCCGGCAGGCTCGAAGGCCTCCATCTCTGCGGCGTCGAGCCGGAACACGCCACGATTGCCGCTGAGCCAGAAGCCGCCGACTCCGTCCTCGGCGATCGAGAACGCGCGGCTCTCGGGCAGTCCATGGCGGCGATCGATGACGACGGCGCGCTGGCCGTCCCAGCGCAGCAGGCCGAGTGCCGTGGCGACCCAGAGCGAAGCCGAGCGCGATTCGTACAGCGCCATGATCGCCGGGCTGGGCAGGCGGTCGGAGAACGGCGCCGGTTCGATGGGCCCGCCAGGTCGCCGCACGAAGGCACCTTCGCCGTCGGTGCCGATCCACAGCGTGCCGCCGCGGTCCACGCGCAGTGCCGTGATCGGTGCGCCGAAGTCACGCTCGACGATGCGCATCCCCTCGTCGTCGAATGCGACGAGCCCGGCCAGCGTGCCGAGCCAGAGGGTGTCGCCGTCGTCGGCCATGGCGCCGATCGTCAGGTGGGGCAGACCCTCCAACGATGCCCAGGCGCGTTGAACCGTGCCGTCGCGGACCTCGGCCAGGCCGGAGCGCGTACCGACCCAGACCCCCCCGCGGGCCGGCAGCAGCGACAGCACTCGGTCGGAGGGCAGGCCGTCGTCGGCGGTCAGTCTCGTCACGCGGCCGTCCGCGAACCCGGCGATGCCGCCGCCGAAGGTGCCGAGCCAGAGAGTGCCGTGCGCGTCCTCCACGATCGGCAGCACGGGGGCTTCCGGCACGCCGTGGCGCGGCGTCAGGGGGACCACGCCGTGGCTTTCGAGGCGGACGATGCCGCTTCCGCCGGTCGCGACCCAGATTCCTCCGGCGTGGTCCTCGATGAGGTCGGAGACGAAGGCCGAGCCGGGGCCGGCGGGCTCGGCCAGCACGTCGAAACGCCCCTCGCAGAGCCGCGCCACGGCGCCGTCGTCGGTGCCGAGCCAGAGCCGCCCGTCGCTGTCCTGGAGCAGGGCGCGGACGAACGCGTCCGCGGGCAGGGCGTCGATGCGACGTGCGCCGGCGTCGTCGAGCGTGAACAGGCCCTCGCGCGTGCCGATCCAGAGCGCGCCGTCGTGCGTCTCGGTCAGCGCCGTGACGAATGCATCTTCGAGCGTCTCGGCGGCCGGCACGTCGTGGAATCGCTCGCCGTCGAACCACTGCAGGCCCAGGCCGTCGTAGCCGACCCACCAGCCGCCGCGGGCGCGCGGCGCCACGACCCGCGCCGCGTCGCCGGCCCGGCCCGTGCGCGGCTCCTCGGTGTCGCCGCCGGGCACGGTGATCAGGAGTCCGTTGCCGCCCGTGGCCGCAATAACGCGGCCGTCCGGCGCCCGGGCAAGGTCGAACACGCGCGGATCCAGGGCCGATGTCTTGCTCGGGAGGGCGGGACCGCGCGTGTGCACTTCCACGACGCCCGAGGAGAGCGTGCCGACATGCAGCGTTCCGGCGTCTCCCGGCTCGAGGGCCTGGATGATCTCGGCGGCGTAGTCCAGCGCGGGCCCGAGATCGACGCGGTCGAATTCGCGGCCGTCGAACCGGGCCAGGCCGTCTTCGGTTCCCACCCACAGGAACCCGTGACCGTCCTCTGCCAGGGCATTGACCGTGTCGAGCGGCAGGCCTTCGTCATGGGTGACGACCAGCCGGTTCCAGCGCTCGAGCGGCAGTTCGCAGCCGGGCCGGGCCGCTTCGGCGAACCCGCCCGGTCCCAGGGCCAGAAGGCATAGCGATGCGATGCGCGCGAACATCACCGGGAATATGCGGGCTGCTCCGGATCGAGTCAACTTCGCAGTGTTCGGCGGCGCCGTGGGCGCAGTGTCACGCGTGGCAGCGAGGTTCGAATCGGGTGGGGCGAGGCGAAACACCGGCTGATACGTCGATCGGGAACCCGCGATCCTGCGGAGGGAAGGGTCAGGCGCGAGGTTCGGGCGACGATGTTACGCGGTCTTGGCGAACGGGAGTACGGCGACGGGGGGCGTCACGGCCAGTCGGGCCGAGTGCAGGATGGCCTCGGCCTCGTCGGCGCACTGGCCGCAGCAGTCGCTGCAACCGTTGAGCGCGCGCAATTCATCGAGGGTCTCTACGCCGCGCGCGGCGTGATCCCTGATCTCGTGGTCGGTGACGGCGTTGCAGACGCAAACGAACATGACTGCATGCTAATGCGAATACGAATGGTTGTCAATCACGGGGAGTGCGAAGCCCGTCACGGGTTCGTTCCCCGGGCCCGGTCCGGCCGGACGCTCCCACCCGACCATGATCCGCGCCAGGGCGCATCGGCGCCGGGCGGGCACATCGAGTCGTCCGCAAGGGGCGGGTGGAGTAGCCCGAGGGCTGCGCCTCCTGGAATCAGGAGGGACAACATCTCCCGAGCTCTCGACTGGAGGGCGCCCGGAAATCCTGATCCGCTCCCGATCCGCCTGCCCGGCACCGGTTGGCTCCCGGTCCCCGGCCCCAGATCCCTGGCCCCGGCCTCAGGGCATCTGCGTCGCCAGCGCGCCGCGGTGCACCTCGGGGTTGTAGTAGCGCGTCGAGATGCCGCTGTCGGCGAACCGCTGCGCGTCGGGCGGGGCCAGTACGCCGCCCTTGCGGGCCAGCGTGGCCGACCACCAGCCGGACGGATAGACGGGCTGCGGGAATCCCAGCGTGCGGATCGCATCGAACCCGGCGCGCTCCATGTTGTCGCGGATGCCGGCGATCAGCGGTTGGTGGATCAGCGGCGATTCGCTCTGCTGGACCAGGATGCCGCCTTCGGCGAGCGCGCGATGGCAGTCGACGACGAATTCCGGTCCGAACAGGCCCTCGGCCGGACCGACGGGATCCGTGGAATCGACGATGACGACGTCGAGCGAACCCGGCTCGGTCGCCCGGATGCGCGCGAGGCCGTCGTCGAAGACGAGCTCGGCTCGCTCATCGTCGTTGCGCTCGCAGAGTTCCGGGAAGTGCTTCTCGGCCAGCCGCGTGACCTGCTCGTCGATCTCGCACTGCACGACCGATTCAACCGACCCGTGGCCCAGCACCTCGCGCAGCGTCCCGCAGTCGCCGCCGCCGATGATCAGCACGCGTTTCGGGTCCGGGTGCGAGAACAGCGCGGGGTGGACGAGCATCTCGTGGTAGAGGAAATTGTCGCGCGTGGTCAGCATGACGAACCCGTCGATGACCATGAGGTTGCCCCAGTGCCGGGTCCGGTAGACGTCGATGACCTGGAACTCGGTCTCGACGTGGTCGAGCCGGCGCTCGATCTCGAGACCGAACGAGCTGCCGGCTTCCTTGCAGGTCTCGACGAACCAGCGCGACGAATCTCGATCTTCGGGCATGGGGGACTCTCCAGGGGGCGTGCGGAATCGACATTCTAGCGGGGCGCGCTGCCCGTACAATGAGGGGTTTTCACGATCATCGGAACGGCTCATGTCGCGCGAGACCCGCGAGATCATCGACCAGGCCCGCCGCCGCTACGCCATCGAGCAGTGGTCGGATCGCTTCTTCGACGTCGGCGACGACGGCATGCTGCAGGCACGGCCGGGCGGCGACGACGGACCCACGGTACGCCTCGCCGACGTCGCGGAGGAGGCCCGTCGCCACGGCCTGCGGCTGCCGCTGCTGGTCCGTTTCCCGGAAATCCTCAAGCGCCGCGCCGCGCGGCTGCGCGAGGCCTTCGAGCAGGCCATCGACCAGACCGGCTACGACGGACGCTACACGGGCGTCTACCCGATCAAGGTCAACCAGCAGGCTTCGGTGGTCGGCACGCTGGCCTCCCAGCCGGAACTCGGGCTCGAGGTCGGCAGCAAGCCCGAGCTCATCGCCGCACTGGCCGTCAGCCGACCGGGCAGCACCATCATCTGCAACGGCTACAAGGATGCGCAGTACATCCGGCTGGCGCTGACCGGCCAGCGGCTCGGCCTCGGCGTCATCATCGTCATCGAGAAGCCCGGCGAGTGGCCGCTGATCCGTCGCGAAGCCGCGGCGCTCGGCGTCGAGCCCGTGCTCGGCGCGCGCATGCGGCTCTCGGTGCTGGGCTCCGGGAACTGGCAGAACAGCGGCGGCGAGCGCGCCAAGTTCGGGCTCAACGCCGGCCAGCTGCTCGAACTCGTCGAGGAACTCGACGAGGCGGACTGCCGCGGATGGCTGCAGCTCCTGCACTTCCACATGGGTTCGCAGCTCTCGAACCTGCGCGACATCCAGAACGGCGTCCGCGAGGCCGGCCGCTACTACGCCGAGATGCGCGCCCTCGGCGTCCCGATCCGCTGGATGGACATCGGCGGCGGGCTCGGCGTCGACTACGAGGGCGGGCGCTCGCGCAGCTTCTGCTCCATGAACTACTCGCTGAACCAGTATGCGCACGCGATCGTGGCCGGCGTGGCCGAACTCTGCCGCGAGCGCGAGTTGCCGATGCCCGACCTGATCTCCGAGTCCGGCCGTGCGCTGACCGCCCACCACGCCGTGCTGATCACGAACGTCACCGAGACCGAGCGGTTCCCGCGCGGGCTGGAGTTCTCGCTCGGCGAGGACACCCATCCCGTCGTGCTCGGCCTGCGCGACCTGCTCGAATCGCTCGACGACCTCGAGCCCGAGGATGCCTTCCTCGAAGCCGAGCACGCGGTCGAGCAGGGCCGCAACCTGTTCCTCTACGGCGACCTGCCGCTGGCCGACCGGTCCCGGCTCGAGCCGCTGTACTTCGCGATCCTCGAGCGGCTCCAGGACCGCCTGGATCCCGAGCACCGCAGGCACCGCGAACTGCGCGACCGCATCCGCTACCAGCTGTCGGACAAGTACTTCGTCAACCTCTCGATCTTCCAGTCGCTGCCCGACATCTGGGCCATCGACCAGGTCTTCCCCATCGTGCCGCTGCAGCGCCTCGACGAGGCGCCGACCGTGCGGGCCGTGCTCGAGGACCTGACCTGCGATTCCGACGGGCGCGTCGACCAGTACGTCGAGCGCGGCATGCTCGAGCCGACCCTGCCGGTCCACGACCTGGCGGAGGGCGAGCGCTACCTGCTCGGCATCTTCCTGGCCGGCGCCTATCAGGAGACGCTCGGGGACATCCACAACCTGTTCGGGGATACCGACAGCGTCGACGTGCAGGCCGACGGTGATGGCTTCGCGCTCAAGAATCCCAAGCCCGGCGACACGGCGGACAGCGTGCTCGAGCTCGTCGGCTTCCAGCCGCGCCAGCTGCTGGCCGCGTGCCGCGCCAAGGTCGCTTCGGCCGGACTCGAGCGCGCCGATGCCGATGCCGTCGAGCGCATGCTGGCCGAGGGGCTGTCGGCCTACACCTACCTGGATACCGGGTCGTGAGGGTCGGCTGGATCGGGCTCGGCGCGATGGGTGGCCCGATGGCGGGACACCTGCACGCCGCGGGCCTGCTTTCCGGCGTCTGGAACCGCACACGGGAGAAGTCCACGGAGTTCGCCGAGCGCCACGCCGACATAGCCGTTTTCGAAACGCCCGAGGCACTGGCCGGGGATTGCGACGTCGTCGCCGTCTGCGTCTCGGCCGACGACGATCTCCGGACCGTTGTCGAGGCGATGGCGCCGGGACTCTCCCGAGCCAGCGTGGTCGTCGATCACTCGACGGTCGCGCCGGAGACGGCGCGTGAGATCGCCGCACGGCTCGCCGCTCTCGGCGTGGACTTCGTCGACGCGCCCGTCACCGGCGGCGTCGAGGGGGCGCGCGACGGGCGCCTGTCGATCCTGGCCGGCGGCAAGGAGAGCGTCTTCGAGCGCCTGCGCCCGGTCCTCGACTGCTACGGCCGCAAGGCGGCGCTGCTGGGCCCGGCCGGCGCCGGCCAGTCGGCCAAGGCCGTCAACCAGCTCATGGTCGCCGGGATCGCCGAGGCGACCTGCGAAGGGCTGGCGCTCGTCGAGCGGCTCGGGCTACCCCGTGAGCAGATGCTGGAACTGCTCGGCGGCGGTGCGGCCGGAAGTTGGTTCCTCGACAAGCGTGGCCGCACCATGCTCGACGACTCGTTCGAGGCGGGCTTCGCGCCCGCGCTGTTGCTCAAGGACCTGAAGATCTGCCGCCGCGTCGTCGATGAAGCCGGTTTCGCCTCCTCGATCCTCGGCCCGGCGATCGACGACTACGCGCGGCTCGTCGAATCCGGCGAAACGGGGCGCGACATCTCGGCCCTGATCCGCCAGAAGCGTCGATGAGCGCCTCGGCGCGCATCGTCCGCGACCCGTTTCCGCCGCTCCGGAGCGAGCCCTGCTTCTGCGGCAGCGGCCGGCGGTTCAAGCACTGCTGCGGGGACGCGTCCCGCCGCGATCCTCCGCACGGCATCACCGTGGTCGAGGACTTCCTCGATTCCGACCGGATCGCGGACTGGGCCGAATTCCTGAGCGACCGCGCTTCCGAGCCGCTGACCGTCGTCGACGTCGAGGCCACGACGGAGGAGCGCGTCGTGCGCCGGCCCGACCCGCGCCGCGTGACCGAGCGCGTCGACGTCGGCCCGCGCCAGTCGGCGCTCGACGCCCTCGTCGAGCGGGCACTGACGAAGATCGGCGACGAGCGCGGCTGCCGGTTCCGCTGGTACGAGCGCCCCCAGGTGCTGAAGTACCTGCCGGGCGGCCGCTACGACACGCATGCCGACAGCGACAATGTGGATCCGGTCACGGGGGCGATCCGCAAGGACCTGGACCGCGACGTCAGCCTGCTGATCTACCTCAACGACGACTACGAGGGTGGGCGGCTGGGTTTCGATCACTTCGGCTGGAGCCTCAGGCCGCGTGCCGGCATGCTCGTGCACTTCCCTTCGGATTACCGCTACGTGCACACGGCCCGGCCGGTCACCGCCGGTGAACGCTACGCCGTGGTCAGCTGGGCCTCGATCGAGGGCGCGCCGCGCGTGCGCCGCGACCCGCCCGAGGACGCCGTCCTCCTCCCCGGGAAGAACGGCTAGACTGCGCGCATGCCGTCGACGACCCGCACCGTCCTGCGCGAACCGTTCCCGCCCGGGCGCTCGGCGCGCTGCTTCTGCGGCAGCGGCCAGCGCTTCAAGCACTGCTGCGGCGCGGCCGGTCGCGACGGCCGGGTCCCGCACGGCATCGGCGTCGTGCCGGATTTCCTGACCGCCGACGAGTGCCGCGCGATGGTCGACCATGCCGGCCGCTGCGACTCGGAGCGCCTCAAGGTCTTCGATCCGGATCGCTCGACGACGGAGAAGACGGTGCAGAAGCTCGACGACCGGCGCGTCACCGAGTGGGTGAACCTCGGCGACAGGCGCGCCGTGCTCGACCGCTGGGTCAAGCGAGCCCTGGCCGAGGTCGTGGCGCCGGCCCACCGTCGCGATTTCGCCTGGTACGAGCGGCCGCAACTGCTCAAGTACCAGCCCGGCGGCTTCTACGAGGGCCACGCCGACAGCGATCTCTACCTGCCCGATGGACGCTGGCAGAAGACGCTGGACCGCGACGTCAGCCTGCTCATCTATCTCAACGAGGATTTCACGGGCGGCGACCTGCACTTCCCGCACTTCGAGTTCACGCTGCGCCCGAAGACCGGCATGCTCGTGCACTTCCCGTCCGACGCGCGCTACCTGCACGCCGCCCAACCCGTGGATTCGGGGCTGCGCTATGCCGTGGTCAGCTGGGCGGCATTCGATGACGAGCCGCGCGTGAAATCCAAACCGCCGCACACGGCGGTGGCGCTCGACTGAGCCTGCTCAGGCGTCGGCGAAGCGCCCGGCGTCGCCGACCCAGCGGTCGATGAGGCGATCCTCGTCGGCCGCCTCCAGTCTTCCGGCCAGTTCCTCCACCCGCTCGACGAGGTCGGCGTCGCGCAGCAGGTCGGCGACGCGGTACTTGAGCATGCCGGTCTGGCGCGTGCCCAGGACTTCGCCGGGCCCGCGCAGTTCGAGGTCCTTCTCGGCGATGCGGAAGCCGTCGGTGGTCTCGCGCATGACTTCCAGGCGTGCCCGAGCGAGTTCGCCCAGCGGTCCGCGGTACATGAGCACGCAGGCGGCGCGCTCGTCACCTCGGCCCACGCGGCCGCGCAGCTGGTGCAGCTGCGACAGGCCCATGCGCTCGGCGTTCTCGATGATCATCAGCGACGCCTTCGGCACATCGACGCCGACCTCGATGACGGTGGTGGCGACGAGCAGCCGCGTCCTGCCGTTCTTGAAGGCTTGCATGACGGCCTGCTTGTCGGCCGGCTTCATGCGCCCGTGGACGAGCCCGACCGGCGTGCCGGGCAGCGCGCGCTCGAGTTCGGCGGCCGTGGTTTCGGCGGCTTCGGCCTCGAGCAGGTCGGACTCCTCGACGAGCGGGCAGACCCAGTAGGCCTGGCGTCCCTCGGCCAGCGCCACGCGGATGCGCTCGACGACCTCGTCGCGCCGGCGCGCGTCGACGAGCGCGGTGGTGACGGGCTTGCGGCCCGGCGGCAGCTCGTCGATGACCGAGACCTCGAGGCCGGCCCAGGCCGTCATCGCCAGCGTGCGCGGGATCGGCGTGGCGGTCATGACGAGCTGGTGGGGAATGCGCGCCCCGTCGCTGCCCTTCTCGGCCAGCGCCAGCCGCTGGCCGACGCCGAAGCGGTGCTGCTCGTCGACGACGACGAGCCGGAGATCGCGGAACGTCACGCCGGCCTGGAACAGCGCATGCGTGCCGACGGCCAGCGGCGCGCCGCCTGCCAGCTTCTCGAGCGCATCGCGCCGGGCCGCGCCCTGGACCTTGCCGGCCAGCCAGACCGGCTCGATGCCCAGCGGCACGAACCACTCCGACAGCGTCCGCAGGTGCTGCTCGGCCAGGATCTCCGTGGGTGCGACCAGCGCGGCCTGGCGGCCGGACCCGATCGCGCGCGCCAGTGCCGCGGCGGCCACGAGCGTCTTGCCGGAACCGACGTCGCCCTGCAGCAGCCGTCGCATCGGGCGTTCCGAGGACAGGTCGGCATCGATCTCGGCGATCACGCGCCGCTGCGCCCCCGTCGGCTCGAACGGGAAGGCGGCCACGAGCCGCGCGGCCATCCCGTCGGCGTCGGAGAGGGGCTCTGCGTGCTGCCGGTCCCGGGCGCGCTGCAGACGCGCCATGGCCACGTGCTGGGCCACGAGTTCCTCCAAGGCGAGGCGCTGCACGGCCGGGTGGCGGCCGTCGACGAGCGCGTCCAGGTCGGCATCGGCACGGGGCCGGTGGATCGCGACGAGCGCTTCGGTCAGCGCGGGCAGGCCGGCGTCCGAGAGCGGATCCGGCAGCGCCAGCCGGCCGGCCAGCGCGCGGTCCAGCGCATCGTGGATCAGCCCGGCCAGCCGGCTCTGGCCCAGCCCGGCCGTGGTCGGATAGACGGCCGTCAGGTGGTCGGGAAGCCGTGGCGCTTCGCCGTCACGCAGCGACCGGGCCTCGGGATGCGCCATCTCGAAGCCTCCGGGGCCGAAGCGAACCTCGCCGAAGCAGAGCACGCGATTGCCGACGGCGAACTGGCGGCGTTGGCTCGGATAGAACCGGAAGAAGCGCAGCACGAGCTGCCCGGTCTCGTCCTCGAGCGTCACGAGCAGGCTGCGCGTGCGCCCCTGGCGGACCTCCTGGTGAACGACGCGACCGGCGACGAGCGCGGACGTCGACGGGCGGACGCGGGCCAGCGGCGTCAGCCGCGTGCGGTCCTCGTAGCGAAGCGGCAGGTGGAACAGCAGGTCGGTTTCGCGCCGGATGCCCAGCCCGTGGAACTTCGCGGCCATGGCCGGGCCGATGCCGTCCAGCGCATCGATCGGGCGCGGGGCGTCGGCCGGGTGCGAGGAATCGTTCACCGCGGAGTCCGGCCCGCCGGCCTCAGCGCGCGATGACGGCCACGGCGTCCATCTCCACGTCCACGCCCTTCGGTAGCGCAGCGACCTGGACGGCGGCGCGCGCCGGGTAGGGCTCGGAGAAGTACTCGGCCATGATCGCGTTGACCTCGGCGAAGCGGCCCAGGTCGGTCAGGAAGACGTTGAGCTTGACGATGTCGGACAGCGTGCCGCCGGCGGCGCGGCAGACGGCCTCGAGGTTGTCGAACACGCGCCGGGTGCGGGCCTCGAAGCCGCCGTCGATGACCTCGCCCGAGGCCGGATCGAGCGGAATCTGGCCCGACAGGTAGAGGGTGTC
>JAWVZQ010000075.1:0-10156 GCA_033722095.1 Wenzhouxiangellaceae bacterium
CCGTGGCGCTCCCGGCGGCGCGCCCGGCTCAGCGCGCGGCTCGTCCATGGCAAGGGACGGGTGCTCGTGGGAGTCCGCGAGGTCGGCGGACGCTACGTCGCCGACATCGAACGATGCGACGTGCTCGATCCGGCGTTTTCCGATCGGCTCATGTCCTTGTCGGACCTCGTCGGGTCGCTGAGCACGCCGGACCGGATTCCTCAGATCGAGTGCGCGGCCGGCGACGAGGCCGCGGCCATCGTGGTCCGCCACCTCGAGCCGCTGACCGAAGACGACCTGCAGCGCTTCCGCGACTGGTCCGACGAGGCCGGAATCGCGGTCTACCTGCAGCCGAAGGGCCCGGACACGGTCCACCTGCTGCATCCGGAGCAGTGCGAACTGACCTATCGGATGCCGGACTTCGACCTGGAGATGGCGTTCCACCCCCAGCACTTCATCCAGGTCAACGCCGCCGTCAACCGCCGGCTCGTGGCGAAAGCCGTCGAACTCATGGCGCCCGGCGAGGACGAGCGCATTCTCGACCTGTTCTGCGGTCTCGGCAACTTCTCGCTGCCCCTGGCCCGCCGAGCGGGGCTCGTGGTCGGCGCGGAACTGGAGCCGGCGCTCGTCGAGGCCGCGCGTGCCAACGCGTCGCGCAACGGTCTCGAGGACCGGACCCGCTTCCTCGCCGCCGACCTCATGCAGCCCGCCACCGAGGGCGCGCCCTGGGTGCAGCGTGGCTTCGACGGCGTCCTCGTCGACCCGCCGCGCTCGGGCGCCGCCGAGATCCTGCCGCTGGCCGTCGCGACCGGCGCCCAGCGCATCGTGTACGTGTCCTGCGATCCCGCCACGCTGGCGCGCGACGCCGGGACGCTGGTCCGAGACCACGGGTTTCGGCTGGAGTCGGCGGGAATCGCCGACATGTTTCCGCACACGGCCCACGTCGAGTCGATCGCGCTGTTCCGGAGGGCCGGCGAATGAGTCTCGGCCCGTTGATCATCGGCATCGACGGTACGCGGCTGGATGCGGCCACGCGCGATCGACTCGCGCACCCGGCCGTGGGCGGCGTCATCCTGTTTTCGCGCAATTTCGAATCGGTCGCCGGCCTCGAGGCGCTGACCGACGAGTTGCGGGCATTGCGTGATCCGAGGCTGCTCGTCTGCGTGGACCAGGAAGGCGGCCGCGTCCAGCGCTTCCGCGACGGCTTCACGCCGCTGCCGCCGCTGGCGAAACTCGGTCGCTGGTACGAGAGCCACCCGGACCGGGCGCTCGATGCGGCATACCGGCACGGTCGCGTCATGGCCGCGGAGGTCCTGGGGCGCGGCGTGGACCTGAGCCTCGCGCCGGTACTCGATCTGGATCGCGGCAGCGAGGTCATCGGCGACCGGGCCTTCGCCGCCGATCCGGCTGCCGTCACGGCGCTGGCGGGCCACTACCTGGCCGGCATGCGCGACGCCGGCATGCGTTCCTGCGGCAAGCACTTTCCGGGCCACGGCTCCGTCGAGGCCGATACGCACCTGACCGAAGTCGTCGATCGGCGCGATCGCGACGCCATGGCCGAGGATCTCGCGCCGTTCCGCGCGCTGGCCTCCGATCTCGACGCGATCATGCCGGCCCACGTCGTCTACCCGGAAGTCGACACGCGTCCCGCGGGCTTCTCGCGGACCTGGATCGAGGACATCCTGCGCGGCGAGATCGGCTACCGTGGCGTCGTGATCTCGGACGACCTGGAGATGCAGGCCGCGCACGAGGCCGGCTCGACGCGCGAGCGGCTCGAGGACTGCCTGGCGGCCGGCTGCGATCTCGCGCTGGTCTGCGAGCCTTCGGCCGCCGATGCGCTGCTCGACGAGCTCGGCGATGCTTCGCCGCGCGAATGCCGGGCCGAAATCTCGGCACTCTACGGGCGTCCTGCATTCTCGCTGGCCGAGCAGGCCACGGTCCCCGAATTCAGGGCCTGGCGGGCCTCGCTGAAGTCGATGGCGGAGAGTGCCGATGTCTGATTGGCTGGAACGGGCTTCCTCGATGATCGGGATGCAGCCCTGGACGCTGAAGGCGTTCGCCGTCATCCTGGCTGCGCTGCTGCTCGACTTCCTCTACCGCAAGTTCGTCAACCGCCTCGAAGCCGCCGCCGACGCCAACCACCGGTTCTGGGACGATGCGCTCGTCTATGCCGGCAAGCGACCCCTGTCGCTGCTGATCTACGGGCAGGGCCTGCTCGTCGCGGCGCGCGTCATCGCTCCGCATACCGAGGTCGTGGTCTTTTCGCAGGACCTGCTCGGCCTCGGCCAGCAGCTGTTGCTCGTGGCCGTGGCGACGTGGCTGGCCTTCCGCCTCGCGGCAGGCTTCGAGCGCGCCTACGTGCGCCGCCGCGAGGCGCGCGGCGAGGACTTCGACATCACCACCGTGGCCGTGCTCGGCCGCATCGTCCGCATCGCCGTCGTCGTCACGGGCATCCTGACGATCCTCAGCATCCTCGACATCCCGATCTCCGGTCTTCTGGCGGCCGGCGGCGTCGGCGGCATCGCGATCGGCCTGGCGGCCCGCGACCTGCTCGCGAATTTCTTCGGGGGGCTCATGGTGTTCATGGACCGGCCGTTCTCGGTCGGTGACTGGGTGCGCTCCCCGGATCGAGACATCGAGGGCGTCGTGGTGCGGATCGGCTGGCGCGTGACGACGATCATGAAGTTCGATCGCCGTCCGATGTACGTGCCGAACGCCACGTTCACGACGATCACGGTGGAGAATCCGTCGCGCATGTCGCATCGACGCATCTCCGAGCACGTCGGCGTGCGCTACGACGACCTGGCCCAGGTCCGTTCCATCGTCGAGGCGATCCGGGCCATGCTCGTCGAGCACGAGGGCATCGCTTCGGAGGAAACCCTGATCGTGCGGTTCGATCGATTCAGCGAGTCGTCGCTCGACATCATGGTCTACTGCTTCACGCATACGACGCAATGGATCGAGTACCACGGCGTGCGCGAGGACGTGCTGCTGCGCATCGGCGAGATCGTCGAGGACCACGGCGCGTCGATCACGGTCCCGACGCGGACGCTCAAGGTCGATGCCTGGCCGCCGATCGAAGAGGCCGGCCGGGCCGGAGCGAAAGAATGAACACCGGGATTCCGGCGGACGCCGAGCGGCTGTTCGCTCGCGCCGATATCGACGCGGCCTACGTGGCGCTGGCCGATCGCGTCGGCCGGGACCTGCCCGACGAGACCGTCCTCCTGCTGCCGGTCATGAACGGCGGCATGTTTCCGGCCGTGGAACTCGCGCGGCGCCTCGATCACCCGGTCGTCTTCGATTACGTCCACGCCACGCGCTATCGCGGCGAAACGCGCGGCGGCGAGATCGAGTGGCGGCACTGGCCGGACCTCGAGCACGAGGGATCGACGGTGCTGCTCGTCGACGACATCTTCGACGAGGGTTACACCATGCAGGCCATCCGCGAGCGCCTGTCGGACCGCTATCGCGTCGTGACGGCCGTGCTGGCGCGCAAGCTCCACGAGCGCGGTCTGTCGCGTGACTGGGTGGACCACCACGGCCTGGACGTCCCCGACCGCTACGTGTTCGGCTGCGGCATGGACCTCGAGGAACGCTTTCGGGAACTGCCGGAGATCTGGGCGCTGCCGGGGGACGATCGATGAGTCTGCTCGGGATCATCGGCGGGACCGGAGCCGTGGAGCTGTTTCCGGTCGAGCGGCGCAGCGAGATGACGACGCCGTTCGGTGCGCCGTCGGCCCGCCCCTGCGAGATCCGCTTCGGAGACAAGCGGGCCTGGTTCCTTGCCCGCCACGGTACGCCGCATCGCATTCCTCCACACCGCGTCAACTACCGCGCCAACATCCACGTGCTCAGGGCGCTGGGCGTGACGAACGTGCTGGCCATCAATGCCGTGGGTGCCGTCGATGCCGCCCTGCGGCCCGGGTCGCTGGTCGTGCCGGACCAGCTCATCGACTACACGAGTGGACGCCTGCAGACCTACAGCGAGGGGGGTTCCTCGCCCCTCCGCCACGTGGACTTCACCGAGCCGTTCGCGGGGCGCACGCGCGAGACGCTGCTCGCCGCGGCCGAGGATGGCGTCGACGGCGGCTGCGTGGCCGTGACCAACGGGCCGCGGCTCGAGACCGCCGCCGAAGTGGCGCGCATGGCTCGAGACGGCTGCAACCTCGTGGGCATGACGAGCATGCCCGAGGCCGTCCTGGCCCGCGAGGCAGGCCTCGACTACGCCTCGCTCTGCGTCGTCGCGAACCCGGCGGCCGGCGTCGGAACCGAGACGATCTCCGTCGACGAGATCCACGCCGTGCTGGACGAAGCCATGGAGAGCGTGCGCGAGGTCGTTCGCCGGGTCGCCGGTGCGCTGGGAGGGGACTGACCCCCGCTCGGCCGAGCGCCGGCCGGGAACTGTGCATGCCTTTCCGGTCCGGGATTCGATCTGTGATCGTCATCGCGGCAATCGTCTTGGCGCACTTCGGGCGACTCCGGTACCATGAACACCGGGCATCGTCTCCATTCCTTCCGGGCCGATTAGATGGCAGATTCGTTCCTTCTCCGGGTCGCGCACGTCTCCGACAAGGACCTCAAGGTCCTGCGCTCGCTGCTCGGCCTGGCCAGCAGCAAGATCCAGCAGGACTGGGAGATCGCCACCGACGGCCAGGATGGCGATGCCGTCCTCGTCGACGTCGACGACGAAGAGGGCGCGGCCCACTGGTCCGATCTCGACGAAGAAGGCCCGCCCGCCGTGGCGTACTCGCGGGATCGGGAATTTCCCGCTCGCCTGCTGCTGCACAAGCCCATCCGTTCCCAGCAGCTGATCGGCCTGCTCGGCAGGCTGTCCGTGGCCACGGACGGGAAGCCCGAGGAAGGGGAGTGGACCCACCTCGAATTCGGCGGCGACGACGCGCCTCTGCCGCTCGCCGAGCACCTTCGCCGCCGCAACTGGGATCAGCCGGTGCTCATCGGCGGCGGTGACCTGCCCGAACTCGTCGTCGATTCCGGAGCCGGCGTCTGGTACTCGAGCGCCTCGGATCGTGAACTCGCCATCCTGTTGCGTCGCAACTTCCCGCGTTCCGATGCGAGACCGCTGAGCAGCTCGGAACTCGTCGAGCACACGAACGGGCTCGAACAGCAGACGCTTTCGAACCTGAAGTGGCGCGCCGGCCTGGCGCTCTCGAGTCGCTCCCTGCACCCGGACCTCGCCGACGGCGTTCGCCTCATGATGCCCCAGGTGCCGCTGCAGGCCCTCTCCGATACCGCCTATTCGCGGCAGGCCCGCACGCTGATGAAGCAGCCGATGACCGTCGAGGAGCTGGTCGATGCCGGCGGCGCCGACCGGCGCGACGTCATCGAGTTCCTGAACGCCTGCCATACCTGCGGTTTCCTGCTCATCGACCCGGGTTCCCGGGAGTCGGCCAGCGCCGCGAACTGAGGCACCCGGGACGTCTTCAGCAGAAGTCGCGCGAATCGGCCGCCAGCCCGTCCAGCCACGCGTCGAGGGACTCGAGTCGCTCGGCGATGACGTGCTGGCTGCCGTCGGCATTCTGCAGCGTTCCGCGAACACGGAGCAGCCTCCCCTGCAGCACTTCGGCACGCTGACGCTCGGCCAGCTTCGGCCAGACGATGACGTTGACGATTCCGGTCTCGTCCTCGAGCGACATGAAGATCACGCCCGAGGCCGTGCCGGGGCGCTGGCGATGGGTCACCAGTCCGGCTGCGCTCACCGGTGTGCCGTCGGGCGTGCCGGCCAGCGTCCGCGCCGTGTGCACGCCGCGGCCCAGGCGGCGCCGGAGCAGCGCCAGCGGATGGCTTGCCAGGCTCAGCCCCGTGGCCGCGTAGTCGTCGAGCACGTCCTCGCGCACCGACGGCAGCGGCAGGCGCGGCTGGTGTTCGCGGATCCGCGTGCCCGACAGCAGGTCGCCCTGGTGCCGTGCCGCCATGGCCTGCCAGCGCGCGCGCCGGCGATGGCCGGCCAGCGCACGGGCCGCCCCGGCTTCGGTCAGCGCGCGTAACTGGCCGGCGTCGAGCCGGGCCCGCTCGGCGAGGTCCTCGACGTCGGCGAAGGGCCCCGAGGCGCGGGCCTCGACGATGTGCAGGGCAGCTTCGGCCCGCAGGCCGCGGACCATGCGCAGCCCCAGGCGAAGGGCCGGCTCGGTGCGATCGCGCACGGCCTCGAGCGTGCAGTCCACCGCGCTGGCGCGCACGTCCACGGGCAGCACCTTGACGCCGTGGCGCCGGGCGTCGGCGACGAGCTGCGCGGGACCGTAGAAGCCCATCGGCTGGCTGTTCAGCAGCCCGCAGGTGAAGGCCGCCGGGTGGTGGCGCTTCATCCATGCCGAGAAATAGGTCAGCAGTGCGAAGCTCGCCGCGTGCGACTCGGGAAAGCCGTAGTCGCCGAAGCCGAGGATCTGGCTGTAGATGCGCTCGGCGAACTCGTCGGAATAGCCGCGCGCCCGCATGCCCGACAGCAACCGGTCGCGGAACGGTTCCAGCCCGCCGCGGCGCTTCCAGGCGGCCATGGCACGGCGCAGGCGGTCGGCTTCGCCGGGCGTGAAGCCGGCCGCGACGATGGCGATCTGCATGACCTGCTCCTGGAAGATCGGCACGCCCAGCGTGCGCTCGAGCACCTGCCTGAGTTCCGGGCTGGGATAGGAGACCTTGCCGGGGTCGGCGCGCCGCTCCAGGTAGGGGTGGACCATGTCGCCCTGGATCGGACCGGGGCGCACGATGGCGACCTCGACGACGAGGTCGCGGAAGCAGTCGGGCTTCAGTCGCGGCAGCATGGCCATCTGGGCGCGCGACTCGACCTGGAACACGCCCACTGCGTCGCCCCGCGACAGCATGCGGTAGGTTTCCGGATCCTCGCGCGGGATGTTCGCCAGCGACAGCGGGCGGGCATCGTCGTCGACTCGTCGCCGCCAGTCGTCGGCGGTGCGCATGGACTTGCGCAGCGCCGTCAGCATGCCGAGCGCCAGGCAGTCGACCTTCAGCAGGCCCAGCGTCTCGAGGTCGTCCTTGTCCCACTGGATGATGGTGCGGTCGGCCATCGCTGCGTTCTCGACGGGCACCAGCTCGTGCAGCGGCGCGTCCGCGATGACCATCCCGCCCACGTGCTGCGAGAGATGGCGCGGAAAGCCGATCAATTCCGAGGTCAGTGCCAGCAGCCGGCGCGCGGTCTCGCCCCCGGGATCGAAGCCGCACTGGCGCAGGCGCTCGGGCCACGCATCGGGCTGGTCCCACCAGGCCAGCGACGAGGTCAGCCGGTTCATGCGCTCCGGATCCAGGCCCAGCGCCCGCCCGACGTCCTTGAGCGCGCTCTTCGGCCGGTAGCAGATCACCGTTGCCGCCAGCGCGGCGCGCTCGCGGCCATACTTGTCGTAGATGTACTGCAGCACCTCCTCGCGGCGCTCGTGCTCGAAGTCCACGTCGATGTCGGGCGGCTCGTTGCGCTCCTTCGAGATGAAGCGTTCGAACAGCAACTGCTGGCGGGCCGGGTCCACCTCGGTGATGTGCAGGCAGTAGCAGACGGCCGAGTTGGCCGCCGAGCCCCGGCCCTGGCAGAGGATGTCGCGCGAGCGCGCGAACTCCACGATGTCGTGGACCGTCAGGAAGAATGCCTCCACGCCCATTTCCTCGATGAGCCGGAGCTCTCTTGCCACGAGCGCCCGGACCGCCGTCGGTGCGCCGTCGGGGAAGCGCCGGCGCATGCCGGCCAGCGTCAGCCGGCGCAACCAGCCCGCGGGCGTGTAGGGCCGCGGCACGAGTTCGGCAGGGTAGCGGTAGTCCAGCGAGCCCGGATCGAAGCGGCAGGTCTCGGCCAGGCGTACCGACGCGGCCAGCCATGCCTCGGGATAGAGGCGGGCCAGCACGCCGCGTTCGCGCAGGTGGCGCTCACCGTTGGCGGCCAGGTCCAGGCCGCACTCGGCCACGGGCCGCCTGCACTCCAGCGCGGTCATGACGTCCATGAGCGCGCGGCGCGAGCGCCGATGCATGCGCACGTCGCCGCAGGCCACGCAGTCGACGCCGAAGCGCGCGGCCAGGCGCTCGAGCCGCCGGAACCGCTCGCGCTCGCCGGGCGCCAGCAGCCGCGTCGCGCCGATGCCCCAGCGCTTGTCGAAGCGCGCGGCCAGCCACTCGGCGTCGGCCTCGGCGGCTTCCGGACCGGGCTTCCAGAGCACACCCACGCCGTCCGGGCCGTCGGCCAGGTCGCCGCGCTCGAGCCGGTATTCGCCCTTGGCCGCGCGCCGCCGGGCCGTCGTGATCAGCCGGCAGATCCGCGCGTAGGAGGGCTGGTCGCGCGCCAGCAGCACGAGGTGCAGTCCGTCGACGGTGCGGAATTCACTGCCGACGACGAGCCGGATGCCGTGTTCGCGAGCGGCTTCCCAGGCCCGCACGATGCCGGCCATGGAACATTCGTCGGTGATCGCGATCGCGCGGTAGCCCAGTTCGGCGGCCCGCGCCACGAGTTCGCCGGGGTGCGAGACCGCGCGCCGGAAGCTGAAGTTGCTCAGTGCGTGCAGTTCGGCATAGTCGGGCAGGGCAGGCATGCCCGTACTGTATCAATGAACAGTCCCTCGGTCAGGTGAAGGTGCAGCGGACGAGGCCGGCTCGCCGGGCTCCCTCGGCCCGCGTTCAGGCCGTCGGGGCGGCCAGGCGACCGGAGCGGTAGTCTTCGAGCGCCTGCTCGATCTCCTCGCGCGTGTTCATGACGAACGGCCCGTACTGAACGACGGGTTCGCGAATCGGGCGACCGGCCAGCAAAAGGGCGCGCCCGCCGTCCCGTCCGGCCGAGAGGTGCAGGCGTTCACCGGGGCCCAGCACCGCGGCGGCATGCGGCGGAATCTCGTCGTCGCCGACGAAGATCCCCCCGTCGGCGGCGTAGACGACGACGCTGTCGTCGGCATCGACCGCCAGGCTCAGCGAGCCACCGGCGTCCAGCGCCGCGTCGAGCAGTCGCGGATTCGTGCTCGCATCCCCGTCGGCATTGACGGCGCCGGCGACGGACTGTCCATCGATGTCCGCCCGCCCGGCGATCACGCGCACCCGGCCGCCCGACGCCAGTTCGGCGCCCGGAATCCGTTCGGCCGGAATGTCGCGGTAGTTCGCCGGCTGCATCTTCTCGCCGGACGGCAGGTTGATCCACAGTTGGAAGCCGCGCATGCGTCCGCTCTCCTGCTGCGGCATTTCGGAGTGGATGACACCGCGTCCGGCCGTCATCCACTGGACGTCGCCGGGGCCGAGGTCACCGGTGTTGCCCATGTGGTCGCGGTGCCGCATGCGGCCCTCGAGCATGATCGTGACGGTTTCGAAGCCCCGGTGCGGATGGTCGGGAAACCCGGCCAGGTAGTCGCGCGGGTCGTCGGAGTAGAATTCGTCGAGCATGAGGAACGGGTCGGCCTGGCTGCCGGGCCGGCCGCCGAGGCTGCGGCGCAGGCGCACGCCCGCGCCGTCGGACGTCGGGACGGATTCGAGAACGCGGGCGATGGAACGTTCGGACACGGGCATCTCCGGACAAGGGTCGAACGGCATTCTGGGCGTTGGACCGTCGATGGCATGTCGCGGTTCGCGGACCCGGGACGTCAAGAAAGTGCCACGAACCTGCAATATTGAAACATTTCTGTCATCAACAGTGACTAGCCTGCGCGCAGTCCTTGATGGGGAGCTCCCGATGCAGATGAACGAACGCTACCGAACGGTCGCCCTCGCGGCTGCCCTGGTGCTGCCGGCCGCGGCCGCGTCGGCCAACGACGAAGAACGCACGCCCGCCTGGCAAGTCAGCGGCGATTTCCGCACCATGTACAACCCCGCATGGCGCGACACGCGCTCGGGCGGCGAGTCCGAATCCGACCCGATCGGCGCCCGCTTCCGGCTGCGGCTCAAGCGCGAGTTGAACGAGCACTGGACGTTCCAGACGCGCTTCGCGACCACCTGGGAAGACGAGGGCAACGACCCGGAGTTCTACCTGCGCTCCGAGCGCGAGTCGGGCACCGAGGTCGAGCCGGGCACGGCGACGCTCGATGAACTGTTCGTCGAGTACCGGGGCGATGCCGGCACGCGCCTGCGCATCGGGCGTCAGCAGAGCACGATGACGCTGCCGTTGCTGACGAGCAAGAGCCTGGACCGCAACCAGGCCTCGAATATCAACATCGGCTGGACGGACGGCATCTCGGTCCGGCAGCCGATC
>JAWVZQ010000076.1:0-10139 GCA_033722095.1 Wenzhouxiangellaceae bacterium
GAGGACACGATCGCGATCCTCCGGGGCCTGCAGGAGCGCTACGAGGTCCACCACGGCGTCGACATCACCGACCCGGCGCTGGTCGCCGCGGCCACGCTTTCGCACCGCTACATCACCGACCGCAACCTGCCCGACAAGGCCATCGACCTCATGGACGAGGCGGCCAGCCGCATCCGCATGGAGATCGACTCCAAGCCCGAGGCCATGGATCGTCTCGAGCGGCGCCTGATCCAGCTCAAGATCCAGCGCGAGGCGCTGAAGGCCGAGACCGATCCGGCCTCGAAGAAGCGCCTCGAGGATCTCGAGAGCGAGATCGCCGAGCTCGAGCGCGAGTTCGCCGATCTCGAGGAGATCTGGAAGTCCGAGAAGTCCTCGGTGCAGGGCGCCACGCACATCAAGGAAGAGCTCGAGCGCGCGCGCGCCGAACTCGACAACGCGCGCCGCGCGCAGGACTGGTCGCGCATGGCCGAACTGCAGCACGGGAAGATTCCCGAGCTCGAGCAGCAGCTCGAGCAGGCCGAGTCGGCCGAGACCACGGATCACTTCCAGCTGCTGCGCAGCAAGGTCACCGAGGAGGAGATCGCCGAGATCGTCAGCCGCTGGACCGGCATCCCGGTCTCGAAGATGCTGGAAGGGGAGCGCGACAAGCTGCTGCGCATGGAAGAGGCTCTTCATGATCGTGTCGTCGGCCAGGACGAAGCCGTCAAGGCCGTCGCCGACGCCATCCGCCGCTCGCGGGCGGGGCTGGCCGATCCGAACCGTCCGAACGGCTCGTTCCTGTTCCTCGGTCCCACGGGCGTGGGCAAGACCGAGCTCTGCAAGTCGCTGGCGAGCTTCCTCTTCGACACGGAGGATGCGCTGATCCGCATCGACATGTCGGAATTCATGGAAAAGCACGCCGTGGCCCGCCTGATCGGCGCGCCGCCGGGCTATGTCGGCTACGAGGAGGGCGGCTACCTGACCGAGACCGTGCGCCGCCGGCCGTACTCGGTGATCCTGCTCGACGAGGTCGAGAAGGCCCACCCGGACGTGTTCAACATCCTGCTGCAGGTGCTCGACGACGGCCGCCTGACCGACGGTCACGGCCGGACCGTCGACTTCCGCAACACCGTCATCGTCATGACCTCGAACCTGGGATCCGACCGCATCCAGCGCATGGCCGACCGGGACTACGGCGAGATGAAGTCGGCGGTCATGGACGTCGTCGGCGAGCACTTCCGGCCGGAGTTCATCAACCGCGTCGACGAGATCGTCGTCTTCCACCCGCTGGACCGCGAGCAGATCCGCGAGATCGCGGCCATCCAGATCCGGTATCTCGACAAGCGCCTGGCCGACCGCGACATGGAATTCGAGATCACCGACGCCGCGCTCGACCTGCTCGGTGAGGCCGGCTTCGATCCCGTATACGGCGCGAGACCGTTGAAAAGAGCCATCCAGAGCCGACTGGAAAACCCGCTGGCGCAGAAGATCCTGGCCGGCGAATACGGTCCGGGGGACACGGTGAAGGTGGATGCCGAGGACGGCGAGTTGACCTTCGGTGGCTGAGGCGGCTGATGCGGCTGACGCCGCGCGAATCTGGGTCGACGCCGATGCCTGTCCCGGCGCGATCAAGGAGATCCTGTTCCGGGCCGCGCATCGCACCGGGATCGAGTTGACCACGTTCGCGAATCACGCGATCCAGGTGCCGCCGAACTCGAACATCCGGCACGTGATCGTTTCCAGCGGCTTCGACGAGGCCGACGACGAGATCGTCCGCCGTTGCCGTCCCGGCGACCTGGTCGTGACCGCCGACATCCCGCTGGCGGCCGAGATCATCGAGAAAGGCGGGGCCGTGGTCACGCCGCGCGGCGAGCGCTACACGGCCGAAACGATCCGCCAGCGCTTGAACGTCCGCGACTTCATGGAAACGATGCGCGCCAGCGGCCTGCAGACCGGTGGACCGCCGCCGTTGAGCAACCGTGATCGGAAGGCGTTCGCCGACCAGCTGGATCGCTGGCTGGCGAAACGAGAATCCGCGTAGCCGCTGCCGGTCCGGGGACCCGGGCAGTGGCTCCGCAAGAGTGTCCGGCGGGGATCAGGCGCCGAGCGAGGCCGCCCAGACCGTGAACGTCTCCCAGGGCCCGAACTTCGGGAGCAGCACCCAGAGCAGCAGGGTCAGCCCCCAGAGCACCGAGAACACGATGAACGGTGAACGGACGCGATCGGTTCGCCACTCGTAGGCGATCAGCAGCAGCGAGATCAGCAGCGGCACGAACAGCATCTGGTAGAAGCTCGGTGCCTGGAGCCCGATCGTCGGAAGGTACTGGGAGACTGCGCGCCCCAGGCCGGGGATGAGGAACACCAGCGCGGTGGCGATCATGTAGCGGCCGTGGTACTGGGGATTCTTCCGGTGCTTCATCGCCATCGCGAACAGGATGCCGAACACGATCACCGAGGCCCAGCCCAGCCAGAAGATGCTCATGGCCGGTGCGCTCGCAGGGTCGGAGAAGTTGGCGATGTTGTGCAGGGTGACCCAGCTGCCGGTGATCACGACCAGCGGCGCGATGATCCACGACAGCTGGCCGACCTTGCGATGGGCGGGCAGGTTCCGGCCCCGGATTCGCCAGGCCTGGTGGATCAGCAGCAGCACCCATCCCAGCATGGCGGCGCTGTGAAGGTGATGCGTCGGGTGCATCTCGCCGAAGATGACCGAGAAATAGGTTCGCCAGAACCCCATGAGCAGGATGGCGAGCAGCGCGATGAACCAGAACACCGCGGTCCTTGCGTACGGCATGCGGAGCCCTCCCTGGGCCGTATCCGACGCTGCAGTGTAGTCGAGTCGGGCGCGATCGGCCATCGCGGCCTCCCTCCGGTTATTCTGGCCAGGTTATTTCCAGGAGCCATCCCGTGCCCCGATCCACGCTGCTCGCCACCGCCCGGATTCCCGATACCTCGATCGAGCTGAAGCTCCACGAGCACCGGGACCGGTTCGCGATCTCGATTCCGGGACGCGGAGAGCTCATGAACACGCGCGTGCACGGCTCGGAGATCGCGCTGGCCGAAATGACGCTGCAGCGGCTGTCCGGGCGCAGCGGCATGCGCGTGCTGATCGGCGGGCTCGGCATGGGCTTCACGCTGGCCGCCGCGCTGCGTAGCAGCCCCGATGACGTGGAAGTCGTCGTCGCCGAGCTCGTGCCCGAAGTCGTGGACTGGAACCGTGAACTCGTGGGCGAGCCTGCAGGGCACCCGCTGCGCGATCCCCGGGCCCGCGTCCTTGTGGGCGACGTCGCCGAGGCGCTGCGCGAATCGGGAAGTGGTTTCGACGCCATCCTCATGGACGTCGACAACGGGCCCGAAGGGCTCATCCGCACCGAGAACGACTGGCTGTACGGCCCGGACGGCCTGGCCGCTTCGCGCGCTGCGCTGCGTCCGGGCGGCATCCTGGCGGTCTGGTCGGCGACGCCGGACCGCCGATTCACCCGGCGCCTCGAGTCCGCAGGCTTCGATGTCGATGTCGAGACGGTTCGCCCGCACCGCGCCGGAAAGGGGCCGCGCCACGTGCTCTGGTTCGCGACGCCGCGCCGGGCGTAGACTGTCCGCGAATCCTGACCGGGGAAAGATTCATGACCCGTCTTCGATGCTTCATCGTTCTTTTCGCCGCGGCGTGGCTGGTCGCCTGCGCGGGCCCATCGCTCGACGAGGTCCCGAACCGGGTCGTCACCGGCACCTATCACGTCGACGCAGGCGGGCAGTGGTTCGTGCCCTGCGGCGCTGCCGTCGCGGACCGGTACTGGGTGACCTTCGTGGGCGCGGCCGTGCAGCAGCGCGAGCGCGCCGAGCACGCATTCCTGAACCGCATCCCGGGCCGCTACGGCGTGCGCTGGCGGGCGGCGCTCGGCGACTCGGCCGAGGGAGACCCCGAGGGCCCCGGTCCGACGTCGCGCTACGCACTCGTCCGGGAACTCATCGACACGGCCGAGGCACCCGATGCCTTCTGCGGGGCCTGACGCCGGCGAAGTCCCGGTTCACCGCCGGGCCGGACCGGCAACCGCCTCCACCGCGGATTCCTGCACCGGGTCGTGACATCCGGCGCCCGCCCGGCGTCCGGGAACGCCGATCGGAAATCCTGATCGTTCCGGGACGTGTCGGGTCGATTTGGCAGCGTGCTCGCGCTGGCGTACCATGCGTCCAGGTGCCCGGCCCGGCTCGCCGATCGAGCCGCTTCCGGTGCATCGCGGGAGGGAATCGATGCGCAGCGAAAGCGATCGGGACCAACGAAGCGGCCTTCGCGGATCCGGTCCGCCGTCGGCCGGCGAGCGGCGGCGCGTCGGTTTCGTGCTGTTGCGCCGCCTGCTGCTCTACCACCTGGCGCTGACCGTCCTCGTCGTCACGGCGATCATCATCCATCCGCCACTGGCCGAGATCCTGCCGGTCGGCGGAGTCAGCGAACTCGCCGAGCAGGGTCCCGTGTTCGAAACCGGCCAGGCTTCCCGTCGCGACGGCTCCGGCAACGGAGAGGAAATCGTGCGCACCGTGCTCGACGCCACGGGAGAACTCGACCGGCTCGGTTACGCGCGACGCCTGACCATCGCGCTGATCGGTCTCTGGCTGCTCATGCTCCCGGTCTCCTGGGTGCACCGCCGGATCTACCGCGCGCAGACCTACGATCATTCGCTCGACGAGACCACGCTCGTCCTGCCCGGCGTGGTCGCGGCCATCGTTCTCGTCGTCCAGCACAGCCTGGCACTGGCCTTCAGTCTGGCCGGCATCGTGGCCGGCGTCCAGTTCCGCCGCGCGCTGCAGGACACCTTCGACACGCTGTTCATCCTCGTCGCCATCGGCGCCGGGATCGCGGCCGGCGTCGAGGCACTGGAGATCGCGGCGGTGCTGTCGGTGTTCTTCGCCTACGCCACGCTCTATGTCTGCTGCTTCGGCGACGGGCTGGAATCCGACTTCGCCGCGCGCCGAAAGGCCGACAAACGCGAGCGAAAGCGGGCCCGGAAGCGTGCCGAGGAGGAGCGTGCGGCCGAGGATGAAGATCCACGGAGCGAGACCGGTGCCTGAGCGTGGCCTGCGCACCCGGATGTCCGTCGTCTTCGCCCTCGCGGTGCTGTCGGGCTCGCCGGGGAACGCGGAAACGCCCGACCCTCCCGTGCCGCTGTTCGCAGAGGAGGCGGAGATCGCGCTGACGATCGAGGCGCCCTGGCGGCAACTACGCAGACTGCCGGAGAATCGTGGCCCGGTCCCGGCCACGGTGCGGATCGGCGACGGCGCAGCGACGGTACCGGCAACCGTGGAGAAGCGTGGCATCTCGCGCCAGGAACTCTGCGACATGCCGCCGATCCGGATCCGTTTCGACGAGGACGAGGTCGAGGGGACGCCGTTCGAAGGCAACCGGTCGATCAAGGTCGTCACCCATTGCCGGAAGGGTGACCGCTGGGAGCAGTACTACGTGCTCGAGTTCCTGGCCTATCGACTCTACAACCGCATCACCGACATCAGCTTCCGGGTTCGCCCGGCAACCCTGGTGTATGCCGACGGTGAACGCGACGACGTCGATGGCCCGCATTTCGGTTTCCTGATCGAGGACGACCGTCTCGTCGCGAACCGGCACGGCCTGGATGCCATCGAAGTGCGAGAGGTCGCCGCCTCGGACCTGCCCGCGGACGAGACCAGCCTCTTCTCGCTGTTCCAGTACCTGATCGGGAACACCGATTTCTCGCCCCAGATCGGTCCGGACGACGAGTGCTGCCACAACGTCAAGCTCATCGGCGACGATGCGCTCGAGACGCTCTACGCCGTGCCCTACGACTTCGACAGTTCGGGCTGGGTCGACGCTCGATACGCCGTTCCGCCGGAAAAACTGCCGATCAACGACGTCCGGCAGCGGCTGTACCGCGGATTCTGCCTCCACGATGCGGGGCTGGCGCCGGCACGCCGGCGATTCCTGGAGCGGCGCCCGGCGTTGCGGGCCGTCGTGGAATCGGAGCCGAGGCTCTCGGACCGGAGTAGAAGGAAGGCGCTTCGCTACCTCGACGATTTCTACGAGGTGCTCACCGACGATCGCCAGTTCCGGCGCAGGATCAGCGGGGCCTGCCGCAGCTGACCGCGGCCGGCGGCGCTTCGCTCGACACGGCGTCCGGGGTGTCGGCGGGCGGCGCGGGCTCCGGCGCGGGCTCGGGTTCCGCGAGCAGGGCGGCCAGCCGCTCGCGCATCTGCGCGTCCTCCGGATGCAGTTCGGCGACCGCGCGCGCGTAGTCCGGAATTTCCGAGGCCTGTTCCGGCAGCCGGACACGGCCGGCGAGGTATCCCGCGTAGAGCACGTCGCCGATGGCTTCCAGGTAGCCGACTCGCCCACCGTAGGCCGCGCCGATGCCGGTGTCGATCTGGACGACGCGCCCGCCGTAGCGCGGCCAGACCGGGCCGCCCGTGGGCGTATGTCCGACGGCGATGTGATCGATGCCGTAATGCTCGAGAATCGCTGCGACGGCCGCCGGGGCCGCTTCGGGCTCGCCGCCGGACAGCCCGCGGTACCAGAGCGGGCCGAGCGGGTCCACAAGTATGCCGAGCTCGTCGGGCCCGGTCGCCGTGAGGGCTTCCCGGGCGCGTTGGGTCCACGAGGCGAGCGCCCCCCCGCAATAATCGGGACTGATTCCGCCGTGCACGAACAGCACGTCGTTGATGCGCACGGCCACGCGGGCGTCGCGCAGCCATTCCCACATCTCGGCATCGTCGTTCCAGACCGGGCTCCAGGCATACCGGTGCTCGAGCCAGCCCTCGGGGTGTTCGGCGAGCCAGCGTTCGCGGAAATCCTCGGGCAGGGCGGCGTGGGCCTCGGGGTCGTCGCGCTCCATGCGCGCCAGCACCTCGTCGAGGTAGCGCTGCCGGAGACGGGACGAACTCCGCGTGGCCCAGGCCGCGAATTCGCCGTCGGTGACGTAGCGCAGGTCACCGTAGACGTTCATGGCCTCGTGATTGCCGATGAGCTGGTGCACGCGGCCGCCGGCCCGCCTCGCCTGGCGGGTCAGGCGCTGCATGTGCTCGACGATGCGGCGCGTGTCGGGCCCGCGATCGGCGATGTCGCCGGTCTGCACCAGGTGCGTCTCGCCGCCGCTCCAGCGTTCGCGGTCGTCCACGAGCCCGGCGGCACGCAGGGTGGCGATGTAGCCGTTCCAGTCCCCGTGGACGTCGCCGATGGCCACGACGCGTTCGATGCCGTCGAAGTGGTGATCGTCGCCGCCCAGGGCCGGCAGCGAGGCGGCCGCCAGCCAGAGCAGCGCCAGCACGGTCCACGCCCGATCAGGCCAGCGCGCGGGCATGGTGGCGCAGGTGGTCGTCGATGAAGGTCTGGATGAAGAAGTAGCCATGGTCGTACCCGTGGTGGCGGCGCAGTTCGAGTGCCTGTCCGGCCTCGATGCAGGCCATCTCGAAGCGCTCGGGTTGCAGTTGTTCCTCGAGGAATCCGTCGGCCAGACCCTGGTCGATCAGGATCGTGCCGGGTCGGCGCTGGCGAGTGACGAGCGCGCAGGCGTCGTAGTCGCGCCAGGCGGAGTCGTCGTCGCCGAGGTAGCGCGGAAAGGCCTTGTTTCCCCAGGGCACCTGCGTCGGGGCGACGATCGGCGCGAATGCCGAAACGGAGTGGTAGCGATCGGGATTGCGCAGCGCGCAGACCAGTGCGCCGTGTCCGCCCATGGAATGGCCGAAGATGCCGGATCGATCGGCATCGACGGGAAAGTGGTCGGCGACGAGGCGCGGCAGTTCCTCGACGACGTAGGAGTACATGTTGAACCGCTCGGACCACGGTGACTCGGTCGCATCGACATAGAAGCCGGCACCCTCGCCGAAGTCCCAGTCCTCATCGGCGCCTTCGATGCCCGTGTCGCGCGGACTCGTGTCGGGCGCGACCAGCACGAGGCCGAGTTCGGCGGCCAGGCGCTGCGCGCCGGCCTTGATCATGAAGACTTCCTCGTTGCAGGTCAGCCCGGACAGGTAGTAGAGCACTGGAAGCCGGTCGCCGTCGGCATGCGGGGGGACGAACGTCGAGAAGGCCATCGGGCCGCCGCAGCATTCGGATTCGTGGCGGTGGAAGGCCTGCGTTCCGCCGTGGCAGCGGTGGGAGGCGTGCGTCTCGAGTGGCATTTCAGTACACCACCACCGAGCGGATGGATTCGCCGCGGTGCATGAGGTCGAAGCCGCGATTGATCTCGTCGAGTTCCAGCGTGTGCGTGATCATCGAGTCGATCTCGATGCGGCCTTCCATGTACCAGTCGACGATGCGCGGCACGTCGGTGCGTCCGCGGGCGCCGCCGAACGCACTTCCTCGCCAGTTCCTGCCCGTCACGAGCTGGAAGGGGCGCGTGGCGATCTCCTCGCCGGCCCCGGCCACGCCGATGATGACCGACGTGCCCCAGCCCTTGTGGCAGCACTCGAGCGCCTGGCGCATGACCTCCACGTTGCCGATGCACTCGAAGCTGTAGTCGGCGCCGCCGCCGGTCAGCGCGACGAGATGCGGCACGAGCTCGTTGCCGGCCTCGCGGGCGTCGACGAAGTCGGTCATGCCGAATCGCTCCGCCAGTGCCTTCTTCTCGGGATTGAGGTCGACGCCCACGATCTGCGCCGCGCCGGCGAGTCGGGCCCCCTGGATGACGTTGAGCCCGATGCCGCCGAGGCCGAAGACGACCACGCGTGACCCGGGCTCGACCCCGGCCGTCCAGATCACCGCGCCGATGCCCGTCGTCACGCCGCATCCGATGTAGCACACCTTGTCGAACGGGGCGTCGGGATGGATCTTCGCCACGGCGATCTCGGGCAGCACGGTGTGCTGGGCGAACGTCGAGGTACCCATGTAGTGGTGAAGCGGGTCGCCGTCCAGCGAGAACCGGCTCGTCCCGTCGGGCATCTGGCCGCGCCCCTGGGTCTCGCGGATGGCCTGGCAGAGATTCGTCTTCGGGTTCAGGCAGTACTCGCACTCGCGGCATTCGGGCGTGTAGAGCGGGATGACGTGGTCGCCGGGCCGCACGGACCGGACGCCGTCGCCGACCTCGAGCACGACGCCGGCCCCCTCGTGACCGAGGATGGAAGGAAACAGCCCCTCGGGATCGCGGCCCGAGAGCGTATAGGCGTCGGTATGACAGATGCCGGTGGCCTTGATCTCCACGAGCACTTCGCCGGACCTTGGACCCTCGAGGTCCACGGTTTCGATCGACAGCGGTTTGCCGGCCTCGAAGGCGACGGCGGCGCGGGTCTGCATGGTGGGCTCCGAGGGATGGCCTGCCCGGCATCATAGCGAACCGCATCCTTCGCCTGCCAGCATCGCCGGCTTGCCCGCGCCCGGGCGGCGGCCTATCTTGAAGTGTCTGCCGACGCGGCGCCGCGAGGAGGCGCAATGACTCCACCCACGACACGACCCCGGTTCCGCCCGGGCCGGAACATCGCCGTGAAGGTGCCGCCGAAGGAGTATGCGCAGACCGTGGCGTTCTACCGGGAGGTGCTGGGGCTCGAGCCGCTCCGGGATCCGGCATGGAGCGCGACGGAATCGACTCGCTTCGACTTCGGCGGCAAGGTGCTCTGGATCGACCGGATGGACGGCATGGACCGCGCCGAGGTCTGGCTCGAGATCGAGACCGACGACGCCGAGGCGGCCGAGCGCTACCTCGCGAAGCGTGAAATCCGGCGCCGCGACGACGCCGAGCCGCTACCCGACGGCTGGCGGGCCTTCTGGGTCGCCTCGCCGGCCGGCGTGATCCACCTCGTGACCGAGGGGCCGGACGGCGAGCCACCGCCCTGACGGATCGTCGGGAAGGGGGCGGCTCGTGGGGCCGGCTCGAGGAGCGGCCCGGGGGAACCGCAGCCGAGTCGCGCCGTCTGACTTATCATTCCGTTTTCCCGGCACATCGCCCGGGCTGCGCCCCCGACCCGTGACCGAACGAATCCACTACAAATTCGACGATGCCGTCTTCGCGCCCGAAGAATGCCGGCTGCGCCGCGGCACCGAGGACCTGATCCTCGAGCAGAAGGTCGCCGACCTGCTGCACGCGTTCTGCCGCCGGCCCGGCCAGGTTCTCACGAAGACCTGGTTGCTGGAGGAGATCTGGCCCGGCCGCGTCGTCAACGAGGACAGCCTCTCGGTCGCCGTCAGCAAGCTTCGGCGTGCGCTCGGC
>JAWVZQ010000077.1:0-10027 GCA_033722095.1 Wenzhouxiangellaceae bacterium
ACGCCCGTCGTGCCGGCCTATCGGCGCTACGTGGTGTGGTCCACGCTCGCGATCCTCTCGCCGATCCTGCTCGCGTCGTTCGTCGTCGGGATGCTGGCCATGCAACCCGACGACGTGCCCTGGGGTTCGTTCGCCGGCCTCGCGGCGGCACTGCGGGGCTTCGTCGGCGCCACGCCGCTGATGGTCCTCGGAGGTCTGGCGGTCATTGCGCTGCTGCTGATCCTCTATCGCCGCGCCGATGCACGTCACCGCGGATGGGCCCTGCGCGAACACGACCTCGCCGAGCGCCACGGCATCCTCTGGCGCAACGTCATCATCCTGCCGTTCGCGCGCATCCAGCACGTCGAGACGAGCCACGGCCCGATCGAGCGTGCGCTGGACCTGGCGCGGCTGAAGCTCTACACGGCCGGGGGCATGACCGCCGACCTCACGGTACTCGGCATGGATCGCGATACGGCAGACCGCGTCCGGGAGCACCTCGTCGAGCAGATCCGGCTTCGCGACCGCCACGCGGAAGGCGCCGCGGGCGAGCCGCACGGCGATTCGAATGGCGATTCGAATGGCGATTCCCGCAGCGAGACCTGCGACGCGTCGGCCGATGGCGATGAACCGACTCGGTGACGCCGGGGACGACTGGCGCCGATTGCCGATCGCGGCCGTCGGCGCACTCTACGTCAGCGGCCTCGTCAAGCTCGTTCGCGAGAACCTGTTCGTCTTCGCAGGGGCAGGCACGGGCTTCGCGGTCAGCGATTCGCTGGGCTGGGACGAGTTGCGATGGGTGGCCGGCGGGCTGGCGCTGGGCGGTCTCGTCGTCGCCGCCGTCTACCATCGGCGATTCCGCTACCTCGTCGACGACGAAGCGATGCGCGTCCGCAGCGGCCTGCTCGAGCAGAAGGAGATCAAGGTCCGTTTCGAGCGCGTCCAGAACATCGGATTCAGCCAGCCGCTGTACCTGAAGCCGCTGAAGCTCACAAGGCTGTCGCTGCAGACGCCTGGCGCGTCGCAGACCGAGGTCACGCTGCCCGGCATCGCGACCGCCGAGGCCGAGCAGCTGCGCGCGCGCATCTCCGGCTTCAGCCACGCCGTCTCTCCGCCCTGTGCCGGAAACGGCCTGCCCGAGGAGGGCGCCGCGGCCGTCGACGCCGACGGTGACCCTCCGGGGCGCATCGCGTTCAAGGCGCGCCCGGGCGACCTGTTCCGCTACGGGCTGACGTCGAACCAGGTCTGGCTGTTCGCCGGCGTGTTCGGCGGTGCGCTGGCCGAGCGCATCGAGTCGTGGCTGTCCTCGGCCGTCGACTGGCTGGAGTCCGCCGGGCTGCTGCAGGTCGAGACGCTGGCGCGCGCACCCCTGATCGCGGCGCTGATGGTGCTCGGCGTGGCGCTGCTGCTCGTCGCCGTCGTGCTCTGCCTGTCCGGGTTGCTGGCGATCGTGCGCTTCCACGGCTACGAACTGCGCGTCGAGTCGGATCGCTTCCGTTCGCGCTTCGGATTGCTGGACGCGCGCGAGAAGACACTGAAGCACGCCAAGTTGCACAGCCTCGAGGTCGTACAGACGGCGCTGGGACGGCTTTTCCGGCGCTGGCACGTCGTCGGCCACCAGACCGGCGTCGACGCCATGAATGGCATGGGAAGCGGAGAACAGCGATTCCTGATTCCCGGCGTCGCCAATGACCGGCGCGACGACGTGCTCGGCGAGCTCGCACTGCGCCCGTGGCGCGAGCCCGAGTGGGCTGCCGTGTCGCGGCGCATGCGCAACGTGTTCGTACGGCGCACCGTGGCCGTGCTCGGTCTCCTGATGCTGGTCCTCGTGGTCGGGCCGTCCGAGCCGGCCTGGATCCAGGCCGGCGTGGCCGGCTTCGCGTTGCTCGCCGCGCCGCCGCTGATCCACTGGCGCTGGAGGCGCTGGGGCTGGTCGCTGCGCGACGACGAAATGCTGATCCGCAGCGGACTGGTCGGGACCAAGGTCGTGCGCTTCGAGCGCCACCGCGTCCAGCAGGTCCGCGTGCGCCAGAGTCCGTACCAGCGCCGCCACGCGCTGGCCTCGCTCCACATCCGGCTTCCGCATGGCGAAGAGACGTTGCCGTGGGTGCCGCTCTACGATGCCCGGAGCCTCGCCAACCGCGTGCTCGTCGACGTGGAATCCGCGCCCACCCATGCCCTTTAGGCCCACACCGGCTTCGGTGAACGGGTAGGGTATCCGGAGGCTCGCGCGACTCGCATCGAGGGATCGGGCATGTCGGATGAATCGAAGTCCGGAGGGCGGCTGGGACCGGCCTCACTGGTATCGCTGGCCACCGGCGGAATGGTCGGCGGCGGAATCTACGTCGCGCTCGGCGTCGTCGTCGAGGCGGCCGGACAGTGGGCCTGGCTGTCGTTCGCGCTGGCCGGCGTCATCGCCGTGACCACCGCCTACGCCTACGCCACGCTGACGAATCACTTCGAGTCCAGCGGCGGGGCATTCGGCTTCCTGGAGCACATCGATCGATCCGGTTTCGCCGGCTCGCTGTCCTGGGTGCTGCTCGTGGCCTACACGTTGACGATCGCGCTCTACGCCTACGCCTTCGGCGAGTACGTTTCGCATGCGCTGGATTGGAGCGCGCCGTGGCCCAAGGTCCTCTCGCTGATCGTGCTCGCCGGACTCACGGCACTGAATCTCGTGGGCGTCGGAAAGGTCAAGGGCGTGGAAATCACCATCGTGACGGGAAATCTGCTCGTGCTGCTGATCCTCGCCGTCGTCGGTCTCGTGGGGTGGTGGTCCCCCGAGCGGCTCGTCGCGCCGCAGGGGCCGATGCCGGCCTGGAACGCCTGGATGGGCGCGGCCGCGATCTTCGTGGCCTACGAGGGCTTCCAGCTGCTGACCTACGAGTACGACGAGGTCCGTGACCCGAAGCGGATTCTCGCGCCTTCGCTCGTGGGTTCGGCGCTCGCCGTCGTCCTCATCTACGCCGTCGTCGCAGTGGGCGCGACGATGATCGCCGGCGCGGGTACCGTCATCGAGCACAAGAGCATCGCGCTGTCGGAGGCGGCGGTCCTGGCCGCCGGGTCGCCCGGGCTCGTCGTCATGACCATCGCCGCGGCCTTCGCGACCTCGGCAGCGATCATTTCCACGCTGGTCTCGTCCGGAAAGCTGGCGCGGCGCGTTTCCGACGACGGCGAGCTGCCGGCGTGGTTCGATCACCGCAACGCCGAAGACGTCCCCGACCGGCCGATCATGCTGCTCGGCGCCGCCGCCGCGGTGCTCGTCTGGGTCGGTTCGCTGGCGGCACTCGTCGAGGCGGCCAGCCTGGCCTTCCTCGCGGCCTTCTCGGCCGTCCACACGATCGCGTTGCGCCGCGGTATCGGCCATGCCTGGGTCTCGTGGCTGGCGATGGGATTCACGGCCGTCATCGGCGCATTGCTGATCGTCCGCCTGGCCACGACCAAGCCCGTCGCGCTGTCGCTGATCCTCGCGCTGTTCGCGATCGCGTGGCTGGTCCGTCCCTGGCTGCTGCGGCACGTGCGGACGGAGCAGGGCGGCTGAGCCCGGACGCCATTCTTTTGCCACATTCGGGCCCGCCGACGGCCAGGACCGGCCACTATGGTGGAATCCCGGCGCCCGAGGCGCGATGACGGAGTGATGACATGAGTCAGACGAAAGAGAGATCGCCGGAGATCGGCGGGTCGCGGTGGAGGCTGGCCGGATGGTCGATCCTGGGGATGTTCCTGCTGGTCCCGCTCGTGGCGATGCAGTTCACCGACGAGGTGGTCTGGACGGCCTCGGACTTCGCGATCATGGGCGTGTTGCTGGTGCTCGTCGGGTTCGGTTTCGAGGGCGCGGCGCGGGTTTCACCGGAGCCCCTCTACCGTGCGGCGGGCGGACTGGCCGTGCTGAGCACGTTCCTGCTGATCTGGGTCGACCTGGCCGTCGGGGTGATCGGGATCGACGACAATCCCGTCAACGCATGGTACCTGGCCGTGCCGGGCACGGGCCTGCTCGGCGCCATCCTCGTCCGGGGCCGTGCGCGCGGCATGGCCGTGGTGATGACGGCGATGGCCGGCGTACAGACCACGATCGCGGTCATCGCGATGGCGATGGGCCTCGGCCAGCCGCATGCCGGGCCGCTCGAGATCGCGATGGTCAACGGCTTCTTCGTGGTGCTGTTCCTGGCTTCCGCCATGCTGTTCGCCCTTGCCGCCGGCCGACGGCCGGATTCCCTGGGCGTCGCCCGGGAAGGCGAGCCCCGGTGAACCTTCGCGCGCAGCGCCTGATTGCCATCGTCATGACCGCCGTCGGGCTGGCCGGCGTGATCGCGATGATCGTGGTCGAGGACGAGCCGGGGCTGCTCCCGCTGCTGGTTCTCGTCTGCGGGCTTGCCTGGCTGGCCATCGCCCATTCCCGGATCCGGCACGGGCCGCCCGGGTCCTGACTCCTGCCGATTGCTCGTGGCGAGTCCATGAGGCTGGCGTCGAATCGACAGGCGGCGTAGCGAATCGTTGCCGGAGATCTTCCCATCCGGCCGGGACGGGAATAGAATCGGCGCCCCTCATTCGCGGATCAGGCCATGGTCAGGATCTGCTTCTCCTTCTCCTTGCTGGCGGCCGGGCTGCCTGGCCCGGTGCTCGCTCAGACCGTTTCCGGCCCCATCGAGGCCATCGTCATCCATCCTCCGGTCGCCGCTCTCTATCAGTGCTCCGAGCACCCCCTCGGGGCGGAGGATCACGTGGGCGACGCGCTGGGCTCCGACTGCGTGGTCGTGCGCCGCGACAGCGGCCCGGATGGGCAGTTCGTCTCGTTCCATACGGGCGACGGCACGCGCAACGAGGACTGGCACAGCTGGAACCAGCCGTTGCTGGCACCGTTCGATGGGGAGGTCACGCTTGTCGACCTCAATCCCGTCACGACGGTGCCGGGGAAGTGGGGCGAGGGCCGCTCCAGCGCCGTCCTGTTCCGAAGGGCGGGCGGTGATCCGGAGACCGCGCCGGTGCATGTCGGCTACGTCCACGTCCAGGACGTGCTCGTCGAGGTCGGCGACTTCGTCACGGCCGGTCAGCCGGTGGCGCGGATCGGCAACAACGGATCGTCCTGGTATCCCCATCTCCATATCGGCGCGTTCCGCGGCGACCTGACCTCGGAGGATGCGGTGCCGTTGCAGATCCGCATGGACCTCGAGGCGCTGGGTCGCATGCGGGGAACGGTCGGCACCCGGCACGAGGATCGAGCGGACCGATAGGGCCTCGTGCCACGACGCTCGAGGGAGGCCGGCGCCCCCTTATCGCGTCCCGGCCTGGGTTAGTCTGAGTCATCCTCGGGGGGCATGCCCTCCGATCCGCACGAACCGAAATCGAAGGGGAAGAAGGTGGCTGATCCGGAGACTCTCAGGACGACAGGTCTTTTCGCGGGGCTTGCGCTGCAGTTGATCGGACTGGTCGTCGTCATCGTCCAGCTGCGGCGCGTCAACGCCTCGATCCGCGTCTCCGCGCAGGCTTCGCTGTACCAGCAGTCGTCGAGCGTTCGCTCGGCCTTGATCGAGTATCCGTCGCTTCGCAGGTACTTCTACGAAGGCAGGAATATCGATCCGGAGTCCGAGGACTACCATCGCGTGCGCACGATCGCCGAGGAGTTCCTGAACTACCTCGAGCACCTCGTCATCCAGCGCGGCAGCCTTCGCGATGACGAGTTCTCGGCCTGGAATCGATTCGTGTACCGGACGATTTCGTCGAGCCCCGTGATGCGCGAAATCCTCGACGAGAATCCCGACCTCTATTCGCGCGACCTCGTCCGGGCCTGCGAGGAGGGGCGGCCGCGGGCGGACTAGAGTAGCCTGCCCGTCGTGGCGTTGCCGATATCATGGCTCGTCATGCGGCGACGCGATTCCATCTTCGGAGGCCGGAGGGCCGACGCCATGTTTCTCGAGAATCCGAACTTCGATATCTTCGTCCGGGGCCTGGTGCTGACGGCACTCGGTCTCGCCTGGGTCGTGTTGCTGGTGCGCGTCAACGGGCTCAGGTCGTTCTCGAAGATGACCAATTTCGATTTCGTGATGACGGTGGCCGTCGGGTCGCTGCTGGCCGGTGCCGGGCAGGCCACCGACTGGGCGGCGTTTGCGCAGATCTTGACGGCCATGGCCGCGCTGTTCGTGGTCCAGTACATCACCGCGAGGGCGCGCAGGGCTTCGCGCGGCTTCGAGTCGCTGGTCCAGAACCGGCCCGTGGTCCTCATGCGCGACGGCGAGATCCTCGACGACGCGCTGGCCGCCACGCGCGTGGCACGCAGCGACCTGGTCGCGAAGCTGCGCGAAGCCAACGTGCTCGATCTCTCGAAGGTGCGCGCCGTGATTCTCGAAACCACGGGCGACATTTCCGTCCTGCACGGCGAGGCCTGCGACGAGGCGCTGCTGCACGGCTGCCGCGCCGTCGACCGGTAGCGTGACGGCGGCAGCCCGGGAACGGCCGACGGCCGCTGGCCTCCACCCGCGAATGGGAACGAATCCATGATCGTATCGATCCGGTCCGAGAGGGAAGAGGATGCGGCGGGGATTCATTCCGTCATCGAACGTGCATTCCTGGACGCCGCGCACAGCGATGGCAACGAGCCGCGGATCCTACTCGCGCTGCGCGAGGCCGGAGCACTGACGATCTCGCTCGTCGCCGAGGACGAAGGCGGCGTCGTCGGCCATGTCGCCATTTCTCCGGTGCGTCTCTCCGACGGTGCGCGGGGCTGGTACGGGCTGGGCCCGGTGTCGGTGCTGCCCGGGTTCCAGGGTCAGGGCATCGGCTCGCGCCTCATCGAGCGCGCGCTCGATGAGCTCGAGGCAAGCGGTGCGGCGGGCTGCGTGGTGCTCGGCGAGCCCGATTTCTACGCGCGGTTCGGCTTTGGCGTGGTCGACGGCCTCGTGCTTCCCGAGGTGCCGCCCGGGTATTTCCAGGCCCGGTCCTTCACCGGCCGGTTCCCGCGGGGTAAGGTGCGGTATCACGGAGCCTTCGAGGCCGGCAGTTGAACATTCCCGGTCGTGGCCAACCGAACGAGGAGCAGGAACGATGCAGGAAAACGGTGACTACGCGGTCGGCTGGATCACGCTGGCGCTGATCAACGCGGTGCTGGCCCAGAGCAAGTGTCGCAGGGGCTGGGTGTGGTTCCTCGTCTCGTTGTTGCTGGGTCCGATCGCCACGCTGATCCTGGCAATGCTGGAGTCTCCGCCCCGGGCTGATCGGCCATAGCAGCCGTTTGCGGCTGCGGTCACGGTCCGTAGCACCCGGCCGGGTCGTGCCGCGCCAGGGTGGAGGCGGCGTCGTCGTGCTATTCGACGAGTTCGTCGATGACGATGCGGATCCGCTCGCCGGAGCCGGTGTCGATGCCCTGCACGGTTCCCTGCACGTCTCCGGGACGCGCCACGGCGTCGCCGGTGGCGCTCACGCGCGCGACCACGTCGACGGTGTCGAACCGCGACAGCGTCAGCCCGTCGGCCATCGCGTCGGACTCGCGCAGTTCGACGGAGACGGGAAAGCCCGTCGCCGGCAGGCGGCGCACGGCCAGCGGCAGCGGCGGGCCGGCACTGGCGCGCGCGAAGACGAACAGCGTGCGGTTCGCTCCGACGCGCTCGCGCAGTTCGGGTGCGACATCGACCGTGACCTCGATCACCGGCCCACCGGCATCTGCGGGTGGCGCCTGCGCCGGGTCCGGCGCCGCGGCGGCATCGGGATCCAGGCGCCGACGCGCATCGGAAAGTTGCCCGCGGACCTGCTCGCGGACCTCGCCGGGCGGCAGGACCTCGACGAGCCGCGACCAGGCCGCCACGGCCCCTTCCCAGCGCTGTTCCTGGAATGCCGCCAGGCCCGTCAGCCAGAGGGCTCGCTGGTTGTCCGGATCCTCGGCCAGGACCTGGGCCAGCAGCCGGGCCGATTCCGGAGGCAGTTCGGGCCGGCCCGAGGCGAACAACAGCGTCTCGGCCAGTTCGATGCGGGCCAGGTCGTTCCCGGGCTCGAGGAACAGCACGCGGCGCCAGGCGGCCTCGGCCGACGGCCATTCGCGCAGCCCCTTCCAGGCCATGCCCAACCGCGACCAGGCCTCGACGTCCTCGGGCTCTCGGCGCACGCGCTCGGCGAGCTCGCCGAGCACCTCGCGCACCTCTGCGGCCCGTCCTTCGGCCGGCTCCAGTCCCTCGGGCGTGCCGATCATGCCGTAGAGGATCGCCACGGCCAGTGGCACGGCGAGCAGCAATGCCGCCACGAGTGGCCAGGGCCGCCCATCTCCGCCGGCTTCGACGAGTTCGGCACGGAGCTTCGTGCGCCGCGCGTCGAGCTCGGCGTCGTCGAGGTCGCCCTCCAGCGCGTCGAGCGCCCGAAGCCGCCGGCGGATCGCTGCGGCCTCGGACGGCGACCTGAGCAGCGGAACGGCGAGAAAGGCCAGCGCAGCGAGCACGGCCAGCGTGGTCAGGAGTACGAACATGGTTTCCTCAGTCGGCTCTCGCCAGCATTCTGCGCCGCCGCGCGACGATGAAGACTGCGGCAATGCCGCCGATGATCAGCAGCAGTGGCGGGCCCGCCCAGAGCAGCAGCGTGTGGCCGGCCAGCGGCGGGTTGTAGAGCACGAAATCACCGTAGCGATCGCGCATGAACTGGCGGATCTCGGTATCCGTGCGCCCGGCGTGAATCTGGCGATAGACGGTGCGCCGAAGGTCGGCGGCCAGCGGCGCATCGGAGCTGGCCAGCGCCTGGTTCTGGCAGACCGTGCAGCGCAACTCGCCGATCAGCGCGTGGTAGCGGGCGCGCTCGGTCTCGCTCCTGAACTCCAGCGGTGCGATGGGGTTGTCGGTTCCGTCCTGCGCCGGCACAGGGGCCGGCAGCAGCAGGATCAGAGCGAACAGCATTTGCCTCACGTTTCCTCCCCGCCGTCGGCCAGCGCCGCGGCGCGTTGCATCAGGTCGGCGAACGAGCGCTCGTCGATGGGGCCGATGTGCTTGTGAACGATGATTCCCTCGGCGTCGACGAGGAAAGTCTCCGGGGCGCCGTAGACACCGAGGTCGATCGCCGTGTCGCCGACGTAGTCGACGAGGTGCAGGTCCCAGCCATCACCGAAGGCCTCGAGCCAGCGCAGCGCGTCGGTGCGCTCGTCCTTCCAGTTCAGCCCGATCAGCGGCACCGGTGCTTCTTCGTCGAGGCGGACGATCCACGGGTGCTCGATGCGGCAGGCCGGGCACCAGCTGCCCCAGACGTTGAGCAGGTAGGGCGCGCCGGCCAGGTCATCGTCGCGGACCCGGCGCTCGGGCTCGTGCAGCGTCGGCAGATCGAAGTCCGGCACGGGCTTGCCAACGAGCGGGCTGTCGATGAGCTGGCGCTCGTCGGCCGTCTCCAGACCGCCCAGCAGCACGGCGACGAGTGCCATGAAGGCCAGCACGGGCACGACCAGTATCCAACGCGTCATGCCGCCGCTCGTTGGGTGGCCCGCACGGCGGCCTCCGTGGCCTGCCGGCTTCGATAGCGCCCGTCGGTCAGGGCCACGAAACCGCCGAGGAGCATGAGCACGGCGCCGCCCCAGATCCATCGGATGAACGGCTTGACGTGGATGCGGATCGACCAGGCGTCTCCATCCAGCGGCTGCCCCATGGCCAGGTAGAGGTCGCGGAACACGCCCGGCCGCAGCGCGACCTGCGTCATGACCTGGCCCGAGCGGTAGTAGCGGCGCTTCTGCGGAGTCATGCGCGCGATCTCGCGATCGCCGTCGAGGACGGTGAAGCGTGCCTCGTCGGCCGACCAGTTCGGTCCCTTGACGACGGCCAGCTCGTCGAGGCGGAACGCCAGCCCCGCGGTCTCGATGACCTGGCCGGGCTCGACGCGGAAGTCCCGTTCGGTGGTCGCCGTCTCGACCATCGAGACGCCGATGACGAAGACGCCGACGCCGGCGTGTGCAAGCGCCATGCCCCACTGTCCGCGCAACAGGCGGCCGGAGCGGCGCCGTTGGCGCGCGACGAAGGCCACGGTGCCGGCCAGCAGCCATAGACCGCCGATCCAGCCGGCCACGGCGCGCAGGCTCAGTGCATCGAGCCACCAG
>JAWVZQ010000078.1:0-9946 GCA_033722095.1 Wenzhouxiangellaceae bacterium
CCACTTGTGGGGGGGGTTCCTGGTGGGGTTATGGGTGGTTTTCGCACCCGTGCGGCCCGCTGGCGTAGTGTAACTACGTCGTGGAGCCGCGACCGAGCAAGCGCTCGAACGGGAGTAGCGCCTCCCCCGAACCGGGACCTGAGCGGGTCCCAGGCACGGCGCTGGCCGGGTTCTCCGACCGAGCCGCCCGCAGGCGTAGCAGCGCTACGGCGTGGCGCGGCGACCGAGGACAACCCGGCCAGCGCCGTGCCTGGGGCCCGCTCAGGCGGGCAACCTCCGCATCCTCGCCCCCAACTGCCCCAGCTTCTCCTCGATGTTCTCGTAGCCGCGGTCGATGTGGTAGACCCGATCGATGATCGTGCTGCCCTCGGCCACGAGGCCGGCGAGCACGAGGCTGGCCGAGGCCCGTAGATCGGTGGCCATGAGCGGCGCCCCGGTCAGGCGCTCGCGGCCTCGGATCACCACGGTGTTGCCCTCCACGCGCATGTCGGCGCCGAGCCGCTGCAGTTCGAGCACGTGCATGAACCGGTTCTCGAAGACGGTCTCGCGGACCACACCGGTGCCCTCGGCGATGGCATTGAGCGCCGTGAACTGGGCCTGCATGTCGGTGGGGAAGCCCGGATACGGCGCCGTGGTGACGTTGACGGCCTTCGGCCGGCGCCCCTCCATGTCGAGCTCGATCCAGTCGTCGCCCGTCGAGATCCTGGCCCCGGCCTGCTCGAGCTTCTGCAGCACGGCATCGAGCGTGCCGGCATCGGCCCTGCGCGCCGTGACGCGACCGCCCGTCATCGCCGCGGCGACGAGGAAGGTCCCGGCCTCGATGCGATCGGGCAGGACGCTGTAGTCGAAGCCGTCGAGCGTCCGGCGGCCGGTCACGCGGATCGTGCGGGTTCCGGCACCCTCGACGTCGGCGCCCATGGAATTCAGGCACTCCGCCAGGTCGACGACCTCGGGTTCCTGCGCGGCGTTCTCGATGAGGCTCGTCCCCTCGGCAAGGGCCGCGGCCATGAGGATGTTCTCGGTGCCCGTGACCGTCGCCGTGTCGAGGACGATGCGGGCGCCGCGCAGCCGGTCGGCGCGCGCGACGATGTAGCCGCCCTCGACGTCGACCTCGGCCCCCAGCGCGGTCAGTCCGCGCAGGTGCTGGTCGACGGGGCGCGCGCCGATCGCGCAGCCTCCGGGCAGGGAGACGCGCGCGCGGCCGAATCGCGCCAGCAGGGGGCCGAGCACGAGAATCGAGGCACGCATGGTCTTGACGAGATCGTAGGGGGCTTCCTGGCGATCCACGCCGGAGGTATCGAGTTCGATCGCCCAGTGGTCGGCCAGTCCCACGTCGGCACCCATCTGCGCGAGCAATTCGATCGTCGTGGTCACGTCCTTGAGGTGCGGGACGTTCTTCAGCCTGCAGGGCCGTTCGGTGAGCAGGCTCGCCATGAGGATCGGCAGTACCGCGTTCTTGGCGCCGGAAATCTGGACGTTGCCGGTCAGCGGCACGCCCCCGTCGATCTGGATCCTCGCCATCAGGACCCGCCGTCTTCGTCCGGCGTGCGCAGCTTCATCGTCAGCGCATGGATCTCGCGGCCCAGCGCCGGCCCGATCGCATCGTGCACGCGCCGGTGGCGCGCGACGCGGCTCAGCCCCTCGAAACCTTCGTCGACGATTTTGGCGCTAAAATGGACGTCGTCCTCGCTGTCCACGACCACCTTGCCACTCGGAAAGGCTTCTCGCAGCAGTTGTCCGATCCGGTCGCTGTCCATATTTCGAGTTTCCCGTTCGATTCCCGACCGGGAGTCCGGACGGGACGCTTTGACAAGACCCCACATGGTAGCCGAAATGACCCCTCGCCCAGTCCGCCGCATCGTCGCCTCGTGCTGATCGCGCTCGTCCAGATCGCGGCGGGCTTCGTGCTGCTCATGTGGTCCGCCGACCGCCTCGTGGCCGGCGCCTCGGCGCTGGCACGCAATCTCGGCGTTTCGCCGATGGTCGTCGGCCTGACCATCGTCGGCTTCGGGACCTCCGCGCCGGAGATGCTCGTCTCGGCCCTGGCCTCGCTGGAAGGCAACCCGTCGCTGGCCATCGGCAACGCGCTGGGCTCGAATATCGCCAATGTGGGGCTCATCCTCGGCCTGACCGGTCTCATCTACCCGATGGCGGTCGAAGGCACGGCCCGCGAGCGCGAGTTCCCGATCCTGGCGGTCTGCACCGTCGGCGTGGCCGTGCTCATGCTCGACGCGGCGTTCACGCGATTCGACGGAGTGCTGCTGATCACAGGCCTCGCCCTGTTCGTCGGCTCCATGGTGTTCCGCGGCACGCGCCCGCGCGTCGAGGATCCCGCCACGCAGGCGCTGCTGGCCGAGATTCCCGCCGAGATGGCAACGCGCACGGCCGTGGGCTGGACGGTCGTGGGTCTCGTCGTGCTGCCGCTGTCGGCGCAGGTCCTCGTCAACGGCGCCGTGGGGCTGGCCGTGCTCATGGGTGTGTCCGAGGCCGTCATCGGCCTGACCATCGTCGCGCTGGGCACCAGCCTTCCCGAACTCGCCGCGGCCCTGGCCTCGGCGCTGAAGAAGGAAGACGACCTGTGCATCGGCAACATCCTGGGATCGAACCTCTTCAACCTGCTCGGCGTGCTCGGCATCGCGGCGCTGATCCACCCGATGGCGATCGAGTCCGAGCTCATCTGGCGCGACCTTCCGGTCATGGCGCTGGTGTTCGCGATGCTCGCTGCGATGGCCTACACATCGGGCCGCGTCGGACGGATCGGCGCGACGATGCTGATCGTGACCTACACGACCTACCAGGTAGCCGTCTTCTACCGCGCGCTGACCTGAGCGGGCACAATGGAACAGAGATGAACGATTCGGAATCCCTTCTGGAACGGGCGCGCGAGGTGCTGGCCACCGAGTCGCGCGCCATCGAGGCGCTCTCGGACCGCCTCGGCGATGCCTTCGTCGAGGCCTGCCGGCGCATCCTCGACTGCGACGGCCACCTGATCGTCACGGGCATGGGCAAGTCCGGCCACATCGGCCACAAGCTCGCCGCGACGCTTGCCTCGACGGGCACGCCTGCGTTCTTCGTGCACCCGGCCGAGGCCAGCCACGGCGACCTCGGCATGATCCGCTCCGGCGACCTCGTCGTCGCGCTCTCGAACTCGGGAGAGACCGGCGAGATCTCGGCCCTTCTGCCCGTCATCAAGCGCCTCGGCGTGACGCTGATCGCGATGACCGGCAATCCGGACTCCACGCTCGCGCGGCACGCCGACGTGCATCTCGACACGGGCGTAGACCGCGAGGCCTGCCCGCTGGGACTGGCGCCGACGGCCTCGACCTCGGCCCAGCTGGCCATGGGCGACGCGCTGGCCATCGCACTGCTCGACGCGCGCGGTTTCACGGCCGAGGACTTCGCGCGCTCGCACCCCGGCGGCACGCTCGGCAAGCGCCTGCTGCTGCACATCCGCGACATCATGCATTCGGGTGAAGACCTGCCCGTCATCGCGCCGGGCCGCACCGTCGGCGAGGCCATCGTGCTCATGACGCGCAGCCGCCTCGGCATGTGCGCCGTCGTCGACGACGAACGCCGCGTGCTCGGCATCGTCACCGACGGAGACCTGCGGCGCGGCCTCGACGACGTCGGCGACATCCGCACCACGCCCGTCGAGTCGTTGATGACGCGTGATCCCCAGACGATCCCGGCCGACGCGCTGGCCGCGAGCGCCGTCGAGCGCATGCAGTCTCGGCGCATCCAGGGCCTGCTCGTCGTCGACGGCGAGGACCGGCTCGTCGGCGCCCTGAACTTCCAGGACCTGCTGCAGGCCGGCGTGGTATGAGCGATCCGCGATTCCCGCAGGAGTTGCTCGAGCGCGCCGCGGCGATCCGCCTGGCCGTGTTCGACGTCGACGGCGTGATGACCGACGGCCGGCTCTACCGCGACGACGCCGGGCAGGAGATCAAGGCCTTCTTCTCGCGCGACGGCCTGGGGCTCAAGGGCCTGATGAAGCACGGCATCGAAGTGGCCGTGCTGACCGCGCGCCGCTCGAAACTCGTCCAGGTCCGCATGGCCGAACTCGGCATCGATCTGGCCGTGCAGGGCCGCGAGGACAAGGGTGCGGCCTTCCTCGAGGTCCTCGAGCAGGCCGGCGTCGAGGCCGGGGCCGCCGCCTACATGGGCGACGACCTCGTCGACTGGCCGGCGATGTCGAAGGCCGCGCTGAAGCTCGCGCCGGCCGACGCCGAGCCCTGGATCGCCGAGCGCGCCGACCACGTGACCTCGGCGCGGGCCGGCCGCGGCGCCGTGCGCGAAGCCTGCGAGCTGCTGCTGGCCGGGCATGGACTCCTCGACGCCTGGCGCGACGGGTTCCGGTGAGCCGCAGGCGGCTCTGGACGCTGGCCGTCGCCACGCTGCTGGCGCTCGTCGGCGTGCAGTGGTGGCTGGCCGATGGCGACCGCGACGCCGCCGTCGCAGTCGACCCCGGCGCCCCACGCATCGACTATGCCCTCGTGGACTTCGAACTGCGCACGTTCGACGAGCGCGGCCGTCCCGACCTCCGGTTGTCGGGCCCCGAACTGCGCCACGAGGCCACGACCCGCACGGCGATCGCGCGGGCACCGAGCTTCGAGCTCGCCGACGGGTGGTCGGGCAGCGCGCGCCGGGCGACGCTGGACCGCGAGGCCGGGCGGATCCGCCTGACCGGGAACGTGCTGCTGCAGCGCCCGCACCCGCGCGGGACCGTTTTCGTGGAATCGGAGGAGATGATCGTCGACCGGCCGGCCGGGACCATCGTCTCGCCCGGGGCGGCACGCATCGAGCAGGCGGGAACGAATCTGACCGGTGGTACTCTTACAGTCCGGGTGGACGAGCAACGAATGGAACTCGACAATCATGTGGAAGCGATCTATCGCGCTGGCCTGCCTGGCCGCCCTGAGCGCGTCGACTGACGCCCAGGACGGCGACGGGATCACCGTCGCCGAACCCCCGATCATCATCGATTCCGAGAGCAACGAGTACGACCTGCGCTCGGGCGTGACGCGGTTCACGAACAACGTCAGCATCGTGCGCGGCGAGATGGAGGTCGACGCCGACTCCGGCATGGTGATGCAGGAGGACGGCCGCATCACCGTCGTCGAACTCGAGGGCGATCCGACGACGTGGAGAGACCGCCTCGAGGACGGCAGTCTCGTCACCGGCGAGGCGCTGCGTATCCATTACGACGTGGTCGGAAACATCGTCACGCTGACGGGCAACGCTCGGATCACGCACGCCCAGGGCGAGTTCACGGGCCACGAACTCATCTACGACCTGGACACCGAGAGCCTTGCCGGCCGCAGCGAGGGCGACGGCCGCGTGCGCGTCGTGATCGAGCCCGAAACCGCGACGGACGAAGGCTGATGCTCTCGGCCCGGCAGCTGGTCAAGCGCTATCGCGGCCGGGCCGTCGTGCACGGCGTATCGCTCGACGTCGAGCGCGGCGAGGTCGTCGGCCTGCTGGGCCCGAACGGCGCCGGCAAGACCACGTGTTTCTACATGGTCGTCGGGCTGGTCCCGGCCGACGGCGGGCGCATCGAGCTCGACGGCACGGACCTGACGAAGGCCAGCATGCACAAGCGCGCCCGACGTGGCCTCGGCTACCTGCCGCAGGAGGCGTCGATCTTCCGGCGCATGTCGGTGCGCGACAACATCCTGGCGATTCTCGAACTGCGCGACGACCTGGATCGCGAACAGCGCCAGCGCGAACTCAGCCGGCTCATGGACGAGTTCAACGTCGGCCACCTCGCCGACCAGCCCGGCGTGAGCCTCTCGGGCGGCGAACGACGGCGCGTCGAGATCGCCCGCGCGCTGGCCGCCGATCCGCGCTTCATCCTGCTCGACGAGCCGTTCGCCGGCGTCGACCCGATCTCGGTCGGCGAGATCCAGCGCATCGTCGCGCACCTGCGCGATCGGGACATCGGCATCCTGATCACCGACCACAACGTTCGCGAGACGCTCGGCATCTGCGATCGCGCCTACATCATCTCCGAAGGCCGTGTGCTGACCCAGGGCACGCCCGATGCGGTACTGGCCGACCAGGACGTCCGCAACGTGTACCTGGGCCAGGAGTTCCGGCTGTAGTGGTCCCGGCGCGCCACCCGGTCCGGCGATGACCCGCGGCGACGGCGACGCGCTGGAATTCACCGGCGAGCGCTTCACGCCGGAGTGCGTACGCGAGATCTTCTACGAGCACTGGCACCGCTACGCCTGGGCACGGTCCCTCGTGGCCGGCAGGGATGTGCTCGACTGCGCCTGCGGCGAGGGCTACGGCAGCCGGCTGCTGGCCGAAAGCGCGCGGTCGGTGACGGGCGTCGACGTCGATGCCGCCACGATCGAGCATGCGCGCAAGCGCTACGGCGCCGAGACGATCCGCTTCGTCGCCTCCGATGCGCTGGACCTGCCCTTCGACGACGACGCCTTCGGCGCCGTCGTGTCGTTCGAGACGCTCGAGCACCTGGCCGAGCACGATGCACTGCTCTCCGAGTTCCGCCGCGTACTGCGGCCCGATGGACTGCTGCTCCTGTCCTCGCCCGACAAGCGTACGTATTCCGACGAGACCGGCCACGTCAACGAGTTCCATGTCCGCGAGCTCTACCGCGACGAACTCGAGGAACTGCTCGGCCGCCATTTCCCGAACTTCCGTCTCGTGGGCCAGAAGCTCGCCTTCCAGTCGCTGCTCTGGCCGCTCGATGACGGCGACGCCGGCGCAACGATCCTGACCGCCGACGACGACGGCGATGTCCATGCCTCTCGGCGCCCCGCGGCCGATCCCGTCTACTACATCGCCGTCGCGGCCGCCGAGGGCACGGATCTGCCCGAGCTGCCCGGCCTGTCGGCGTTCTCCGATCGCGCAGAGAGCGTCTACGCGCATTACGACGAGGAAGTCCGCAAGCACATCCGCGCCGGCCACCTGCTCGCCGAGCGGGACGCCGAGATCGAGCGGCTGCGCTGCGAGCTCGACCGGCTCGCCAGGGACGAAGCCGGAACGGCGACGGCGTCCCGGCCCGGATGGTGGGCACGGATCCGACGACGCCTGGCGCGCCGAAGATGAACGCCGCTCCGCCCGGGGCGCTGCAGCGCGTCGGCGCCGTCATCGTCCACTACCATGCCGGCGACTGGCTGGCGCGCGCCCTCGACGCCCTGCGTCCGGCCGAAAGCGACGCACCGGCCGTGATCATCGTCGACAACGGCTCCGAAGGCGAGGACCTCGAATCACTGGCCAGGCGGCCCGGCGTGAGCGTGGACCGGCCCGGCCGCAACCTCGGCTTCGCGTCCGGCGTCAACCGCGGCGCCGCGCGCCTCGACGCCGAGCTGCTGCTGATCCTGAACCCCGACTGCCTGCTCGAGCCCGGCGACCTGCTCCGGCTCGTGGCCGAACTCGACGCTCACCCCGAGGCCGCCCTCGTGTCGGGCCGCGTCGTCGACGCGGACGGCCGCGAGCAGCGCGCGAGCCGCCGCGTCCTCCCCACGCCGCGGCGCGTGGCCCGCGAAATGCTCGGCCGGCCCGGCGGTATCGACCGAAGCGACGGGCCCGCGCCCGAAGAGTCCGTGGAAGTCGAGGCCGTCTCCGGGGCCTGCATGCTCGTGCGCAGCGCGATCTTCCGCGAGCTCGGCGGCCTCGACGAGGACTACCCCATGCACTTCGAGGACCTGGACCTGTTCGCGCGGATTCGCGCCGCGGGACGATCGCTGCGCTGGATTCCCGACGTGCGCATCGTGCATGCCGGCGGCGTCTCGTCGGCCAGGCGGCCGGCCGCCGTCGCATGGGCCAAGCATCGCGGCCTGCTGCGCTACCTGCGCCGACACTGCCTGCACGGTCGTCGCGCGTGGCAGTTGCCGATGCTCGCGATCCCGATCCTCGCCCACGGCGCCTGGGCCTCCGCGCGAGCCGCGCTCGGAGCGCGCCGATGATCCCCGGCCACGACGTGGCCCCCGTCCTCGTCCTCGGTGCCACGGCCCAGGTCGGTCACTTCCTCGTCCCCAGGCTGGCCGAGGCCGGTGCACCCGTGGTCGCCGTCTCGCGCCGCGTGCCTACGGAGAGCCGGCCCGGCGTGATGTGGATGCAGCAGGATCTGCAGCACGAGACCGCCCGTGTCCAGGCCGGCACGCTGATCAGCTGCGGCCCGCTGGACCTGGCCGCGCGCCAGGCCCACGCCACGCCCGGACTGCGCCGCATCGTCGCGCTGAGTTCGGCCAGCGTGCACTTCAAGCGTCGCTCCGGCGACCCCGTCGAGCGCGCCGTCATCGACGAACTCGTCGCCGCCGAGGAGCGGCTGTCCGACCTCGCCGAACAACGCGGCATCGACTTCACCATGCTGCGTCCGACGCTGATCTACGGGGGCCCCGGCGATCGCAACGTCGCACGGGTCCGCGCATGGATCGCGAGCCGCGGCTGGGCGCCCGTCTGCGGCAGCGGGCTGCGCCAGCCCGTCCATGCCGACGACCTCGCGCAGCTGTGCCTGCGGCTCGTACCGAGGCGCGGCTACGGTCTCGAGTCCTTCGACGTCGGCGGTGGTGAGTCGCTGCCCTACCCGGACTTCCTGCGCCGCATCGCCTCCGCGGAAGGACGCGACCTGAGGCTCGTCCGGATGCCTGCCGGTCCGGTCATGGCCGTCCTGCGCCTGGCCCGCGCCTTCGGAGCGCTGCGCGGCATCACGCCCGAAATGGTCCGCCGCCAGCGCATGGACCTCGCCGTCGACGACACGCCGGCCCGCGAGATCCTCGACTGGAACCCGCGCCCGTTCCGCCCGGCACCCGGATGACAGCGGCGTCGACGAACGCCGCGCTTGAATCCGCTAGAGAATGAGCGCGAAGACGCGAAGGCGCAAAGAGAAAGTCGGAAAGTCATTGAAAAAATGCAGGGGAAGTAGCCCAGGGGCTCCGTCCCCCGGGGTGGGAAGCAGAACATCTCCACAGCCGTGATCCGGACATGATCGATGCTCGCCAGAGACTCGAATCCCACCGCGGGAATCAGTCCCCGGAACCGTTGTCGCCTTTTCGAGCATTCCGGTTTTTCTCTTCGCGCCTTTGCGCCTTCGCGCCTATCATCTAGGGACACCGCCGCCCCACCCGAACGGAGCTCGAACATGAACCAAGACGCGCTGCCGCTGGACCCCCCGCTCTCGGCCGAGGAGGCCCGCGTGCTGGGCTGCCTGATCGAGAAGGAGGCGACGACGCCCGAGAACTATCCGCTGACCGTCAACGCCACGGTCTCGGCCTGCAACCAGAAGACGAGCCGCGAGCCGGTCATGGAACTCGAGTCCGGCCGCGTCGGCATGGCCCTGCGCAAGCTCGAGCAGCGCGGCCTGGCGGACAGCGAGTACGGCGCCCGCGCCGAGCGCTGGCGGCACACCATCGAGGCCGGGCTCAGGGTCACGCGCGAGCAGCGCGCGCTGCTCTGTCTGATGCTGCTGCGCGGCCCGCAGACGCTTTCGGAACTGGCGTCGCGCTCGGGGCGCCTCGTGCGCTTCGACGAGCTCGAGGACGTGCAACACGCTCTGGAGCGTCTGGCCTCCCGCGAGCCCGCGCTCGTCGTGCGCCTGCCGCGCGGGCCCGGCCAGCGCGAGGAGCGATGGATGCACCGGCTGGCCGGACCCGTCGCGGCCGATGCCGCGCGCCGCGCCGACCGCCCCGATCCACCGACCCCCGCCTCGCCCGTCAACGAATCCGCTCTCGAAGCCCGCATCGCCGAACTCGAGGAACGCGTCGCCGCACTCGAGCAACGGCTCGAGGAGTGACCGGCCTGGTGCCGGAATCTCCTAGAAGATGAGCGCGAAGACGCAAAGGCGCGAAGAGAAAACCGGAAATTCTCGAAAAAAGCAGGACGAGTAGCCCAGGGGCTACGTCCCCTGGGGTGGGAAACAGAACATCTCCATACCCGTGATCCATGCATGATCAGCGCCAGGCGCAGGCTCGAGTCTTGGCGC
>JAWVZQ010000079.1:0-9876 GCA_033722095.1 Wenzhouxiangellaceae bacterium
GGGGCGCTCGTCACTCCCCAGCCCCCATCCCGCGACTTCGGTCGGGGATGGCGCTCCCCGATACGGTGCTCGCGATACTCGTGTGCTCCCGGAGATCGCTGGAAAACCTCTGATTGGGCACGAGGAGTAGCCCAGGGGCTACGTCCCCTGGGGTGGGAAGGAGCACATCTCCGGACCCCGTTTCCGACCGGTCCGAAAGGCCATTCGCGGCCTCCGGCCGCTCACCCAAGGGACGTGGCCCTTGGGCTGAGACGTCGACGCCAAGATCCGGCATGGCGATGGTTCCGTAGCCCGGGGTCACATCCCCGGGGGAGCGAACCGAAGGATGAGCGAATGGTATTCCGGCTTCGCCGGCGGCTTACGGTCGGAGGTTTCCGGTTCGGGTAACGATCCCAAGGGGCGTAGCCCTTGGGCTACTCGAAGGCGGTGGCCGTGGGTCGGGATTTCCGCCGTCGAGGGCTCGCTCCACCACATCAAACCCCGTTCAACCCCCGTTCAGCCCCGGCGGTGATACTGTCGGCAGCTTCCAGGAAACCGCGAAATCCGATGAAGACCATCCGCATCCTTGCCGCCGCGGCCGCGCTGCTCGCGCTGGTGCCGCTTTCCCAGGCCCAGCAGGCCCCGGTCGGGGCCGAGGCCGATCTTCGCGCGTTCTCCGAGGGGCTGGAAAGCCTGTCGGGCTCGTTCCGCCAGATCACCGTCGAGCCCGGCGGCGAAGTCGTGGACGAGAGCGCCGGTCGCCTCTACTTCGAGGCGCCCGACCGGATTCGATGGGACTATTCCGAGCCGTTTCCGCAGCTCATCGTCGCCGACGGCGAGACGCTGTGGCACTACGACGAGGCGCTGGAGCAGGTCACGAAGCGGCCGCAGCCGCCGGCCGAGGAGTCCCCGATGCTCGTGATCACGCGTCCCGAGCTGCTCGAGCGGTTCTACCGCGTGTTGCCCTCCGACGATCCGCGCCAGCTGCGCTTCGAACCGCTTGCAGAGGAAAGCGAGTTCGAACTGGCCCGGCTGACCTTCGTCGACGGCCTGCCTTTCGCGCTGGACCTCTTCGATCGATTCGGCCAGTCCACCCGTCTGCAGTTCGAGGGGCTCGAGCGCAACCCCGAGCTCGATGCGAGGCTGTTCACGTTCGAGCCGCCCGAGGGCGCCGACGTGCTCGAGGGCCTCTGAGGCCGTTCAGCGTGTCGCCTGGACGACGAGCAGCACGGTGTAGGCCACGAACGCGGCCAGCAGCAGGCCGCCTTCCCAGCGATTGATGCGGCCCGGCCCACGCCACCCGATTCCGAAGAACAGGAGCAGCAGCGTGACCGCGCCGAGCACGGGCAGGTCGCGGGACATCAGTTCGCCGCCGACGGGCAGGGGTCGGGCCAGCGCGGCCAGGCCGATCACGGCCATGGTGTTGAACAGGTTCGATCCCAGGATGTTGCCCACGGCCAGGTCGTGCTCGCCGCGGCGCGCGGCGACGAGCGACGAGGCGAGTTCGGGCAAAGAGGTGCCGATCGCGACGATGGTGAGACCGACGACGAGGTCGCTGACGCCGAGCGAGGCGGCAACGTCGACGGCGCCCCAGACCAGCAGCCGCGACGATGCCACGAGCACCAGGAGCCCGACGACGAGCCAGGTGAGTGCGGAACGGATCGAAGCTCCGCCCGCAGGGAGTTCCTCGGCCATCTGATCCGCCAGCGGCTCGTTGCCGCCGTGCCTCGCTTCCAGGATGCTCCAGGCCAGCAGCAACGCGAAGGCGCCGAGCAGGACGGCAGCGTCCACGCGCGATACCATCCCGTCCGAAAGCTGCCAGGCCGCCAGCGCCGTCACGGCAACGAGGATCGGCAGCTCCACGCGCAGCACGCGCGACTGCACGGCCACGGGGCTGATCAGCGCCGTCAGGCCGAGGATCAGCGCGATGTTCGTGATATTGGATCCGTAGGCGTTTCCGAGCGCGATGCCGGCGTTGTCACCGAGCGCCGCGAAGACCGAGACGGTCATTTCCGGCGCCGAGGTGCCGAAGCCGACGACGAGCATTCCGATCAGCAGCGGCGGCATTCCGAGGTGGGCGGCCACGGCCGAGGCCGAGATGACGAAGCGCTCGGCGCTCCAGAGCAGCAGGACGAGCCCGCAGGCGATGGCGAGTAGCGACAGCAGCATGGAGACTCCGCGAATCGGGACGTCCCGTTAGAATGCCAGCATCCTCGTTCCGAGTGGCCCGATGTCCGAACCGCGACTGATGATCCGCCGTCCAGACGACTGGCACCTGCACCTGCGCGACGGCGCCACGCTGGCCCACGTCGTCGGTGCCTCGGCGCGCCGGTTCGCACGCGCCATCGTCATGCCGAATCTCAAGCCGCCGGTCACGACCGTCGAGCAGGCCGGGACCTACCGTGAGCGCATCCTGCGCGCCATCCCCGAGGGGCTGCGCTTCGAGCCGCTGATGACGCTGTACCTGACCGACGACACTTCTCCCGACGAGATCCGCCGTGCGGCCGAGAGCGAGTTCGTGCATGCCGTCAAGTACTACCCGGCCGGAGCGACGACGAATTCGGCCAGCGGCGTCACGGACCTGGGCAACGTCTCGGCCGTCCTGGAGACCATGCAGGAGGTCGGATTTCCGCTGCTGCTGCACGGCGAGGTCACCGATGCCGATGTGGACGTCTTCGACCGCGAGGCGGTATTCATCGAGCGAGAGCTCGAACCGCTGCAGCGCGAATTTCCGGAACTGCGCATGGTGCTCGAGCACGTGACCACGGCCGACGCCGTGAACTGGGTCAGAGGCGCGCCGGACCACGTCGCGGCGACGATCACCGTGCACCACCTGCTGCTGAATCGCAACGCGCTATTCGAGGGCGGACTGCGGCCGCACCACTACTGTCTGCCGCTGATCAAGCGCGAGCGCCACCGCCGGGCGCTCGTCGATGCCGCGACCTCCGGTGATCCGAAGTTCTTTCTCGGCACCGACTCGGCGCCGCACCCGCGCGGTGCGAAGCACTCGGACTGCGGCTGTGCCGGCGTGTACAGCGCGCCCGCGGCGATCGAACTCTACGCCGAGGTCTTCGAGCGGGCCGGCGCGCTGGACCGCCTCGAGGGCTTCGCCTCGGAGCACGGTCCGGCGTTCTACGGCCTCGCGCCCAACGAGGAGCGCATCGAGCTGGAACGCCGCGCGTGGACGGTGCCCGAGACGCTGGATCTCGGCGAGGATGTCATCGTTCCGCTGCGCGCCGGGGGACGTGTCGCCTGGCGATTGGTCGACTGAGCACGCCGAGAGGCTGGGAGATACGAGTTGGATCCGATCATCCTGTTCTTCCTTCTGGGCCTCGGTGCCGGGCTGCTGCGCTCGGAACTGCGCCTGCCGTCGGCCGTCTACGAGTTCGTCACGATCCTGCTGCTGCTGTCGATCGGCCTCAAGGGTGGCGTGGAACTGGCGCGCCAGCCGTTCCTGTCGCTGGCCCCCGACATCGCGCTGACGATCCTGTTGGGGATGGCGCTGCCGCTGGCCGCCTACCCGGTGCTGCGCGGCCTGGGCAAGCTCGCGCGCCCCGACGCGGCCTCGATCGCGGCGCACTACGGCTCGGTCAGCGTGGGCACGTTCGCAGTCGCCCTGGCCTGGGTCGCCACGCGCGGGATCGACCACGAGCCGCACCTGCCGCTGCTGCTCGTCATCCTCGAGGTGCCGGCCATCCTCGTCGGCATCGTGCTGGCCCGCGGACTCACGCGCGACGTGCGGTTCGGCGAGATTGCGCACGAGGTGTTCCTCGGCAAGGGCATCGTGCTGCTGATCGGCGGACTGCTCATCGGCTGGCTTTCCGATCCCGAGGGCCTGCGCGCCATCGAGCCGCTGTTCGTGGACCTGTTCAAGGGCATCCTCGCGATCTTCCTGCTCGAGATGGGACTCATCACGGCCGCGCGCTTCGCGAGCCTGCGCCGCTACGGCCTGTTCCTCGTCGGATTCGGCGTCGCCATGCCCCTGTTCTCGGCCGTCGTCGGGGGGCTGGCGGGCATCGTCCTGGGTCTGTCGCCGGGCGGCACCATGCTGCTTTCGACGCTGACGGCCAGTGCGTCGTACATCGCGGTGCCCGCGGCCATGCGTATCTCGGTGCCCGAGGCCAATCCGACGCTGTCGCTGACCGCGTCGCTGGGCATCACGTTCCCGTTCAACGTGCTCGTCGGCATCCCGCTCTACTGGCAACTGGCCGAATTCCTGCACGCCTACTTCGGAGGTGGTTGAGTCATGAACGAGCATCCGGGGCATCACCGCAAGCTGTTGACCGTCGTGACCGAAGCCGCGCTGGAAAGCGTGTTGACGCGCGAACTGCCGAAATGGGGCGCGAAGGGCTACACGATCACGAACGCACGCGGACGCGGCCACCGCGGCGTGCGGCGCGCCGGCTGGGACGCCGACAGCAACATCCGCATCGAGGTCGTCTGCGACGAGCCGACGGCGCGTCGCATCGCAGACGAACTGCAGCGGCGCTACTACGACAACTACGCGATGATCCTCGTGCTTTCCGACGTCGAGGTGCTGCGGCCGGCGAAATTCGATTCGGCGGGCCCCACCGCTTCCGGCGAGCCCGGCAAACCGGGACAGTGATCCGGCTTTCCACGGGTGGCGAGGATCTCGAGCGTGCCGTTGCGCTGCTGCGCGAAGGCCGGCTCGTCGGCGTGCCCACGGAAACCGTCTACGGCCTGGCCGGCGACGCCTCCGATCGCGACGCGGTCCGGCGCATCTTCGCCGCGAAGGGGCGGCCGCCCGATCATCCGCTCATCGTCCACCTGCCCGATACGGCGTCCATGGCCGACTGGGCGGCCGAGGTGCCGGCTGCCGCGCGCCGGCTGGCCGACGCGTTCTGGCCCGGCCCGCTGACGCTCGTGCTGCGCCGAGGGGAACGGGTTCCCGGCGTCGTCACGGGCGGCCAGTCCACGGTGGCGCTGCGCGTGCCGGCCCACCCCGTGACGCGGGCGTTGCTCGAGCGCTTCGGCGGGGGCCTTGCCGCTCCGTCGGCCAATCGCTTCGGCCGCGTCAGCCCGACGACCGCCGAGCACGTGGAGTCGGAATTCGCCGGTGACGAGCGCGTCGCGGCCGTCATCGACGGAGGTAGCTGCGAGGTGGGCGTGGAGTCGACGATCGTCGATTGCACGGTCGAGCCGCCGCGCCTGCTTCGGCCCGGCATGATCGGGATGGCCGCGCTCGAGGCGGCGCTGGGCTCGGAAGTGGCGGTTGCGACGGCAGGGCAGGGTCCGCGCGCGCCGGGGCGCCTGGCCTCGCACTACGCGCCGCGCACGCCCGTCGCGATCGTGGAATCGGCAGCGCTGGAAAGCGGAGATCCGGAGTGCGCGGTGCTCGCGCTCGAGGGATCGCCGGATCCGGGAGGCTTCGCGGCATGGAAGAGCCTGCCGGCCGAATCGGCCGGCTACGCACGCGGTCTCTACGCCGCCCTGCGTGAACTCGATTCCCTGGGCGCGGAACGCTTGCTCGTCCAGCGGCCACCGGACGCGCCGGAATGGGCGGCCGTGCACGATCGGCTCGAACGCGCATCGAGCTAGCCGAACGCGGGGTGTCCTATCCGGCGGGTCCCCGCCGGACGAGATTCATGACCTGGGCCATGTCGAGATCCTGCGCGCGGGCCTCGATCTCGTGGGCGTGCTCGGTCTGCAGGCGCTTCGCCTCGGGCTTGAGCTCCTCGAAGGTCCGCTTCAGCAACTCCGTGCTCATCTGCCGGCCGCCGGCGTAGTAGCGCTTCGCGACCTGGCCCATGGCCCAGGTCGTTGCGAAAGAGAAGGCCATGCCCGTGGCCGCGCGCCCGAGGCGGCCGATGCCGCGACCGGCCGCGGCGCGGAACAGCCCGCCGACGAGCTTGCGCCCGAACTGCTCGATATACTGCGACGTCATGCCCACGCCGAGCGTGGCGATGAATTCCTTGACATGGCCACTGTCCAGCGCCACGCCGTGCGCCTGGCCGATCTCGTAGACCATCTTGATCTGCAGCGGAAGGATGGCCATCGACGCCCAGGAGCGCGGCAGCATTTCGAGCCCGCCGCAGAGAATGGCGTAGTTGAGGATCTTGCCGTCCAGTGCAGCGTTCCCGGGTGCCGTCGCGGAATCCGGAACGTCCCGCGTGACCACGGGCGCCGCTGTCTCGGAGAGCCCGGCGACCGCGACAAGCTCCTGTTCGACTTCCTGGGCGTCAGAGGGGTCGAGCTCCAGCAGCTTCTTCAGTCGCTCCAGGAATGCCTTTTCCTCGTCGTTCATGAACCGGTCGGCATTGCAGACGCCGACGGCCATCTCGTAGGCCAGGTGGCGTTCGCCGCGATCGGACAGGCCGGCCACGGCGTCCTCGAGCGTCGTGCGCTTCAGCAGCACGTCCTGGAGGATGCGGCGCAGGTCGGGGCCGTCGTCCTGCTGGAGGGCATCGGCGATGCGCTGCAGTTCCTCGCGCTCGCGATCGTCCTTCTCGCCGTCGGAGAAGGCGGCGAACACGGCGATGGCGAGGATGGCCGCGTCGCGCTTTGCGTGGTCGGATTCGCTCATTCGACGAGCATAGCGCCTCGCGGGTCGAAACGGGGTTGCTCGACATGGAGGTGGAGCCGGGCGGCACGGCCGCCCGGCACGCCCGTCACCGCGTCGCCTGGGCTCGCATGCCGATCAGAAGCAGCAGCACGGCCAGCAGCGCGAGCAGCGGCCACTGAAGCGTGGGGATCCGGCGGGTATCGATGCCCACGGCCGTCGTTTCACTCGCCGAGTTGTTGCCCGGCTGCGGATCCGCCGGGTCCGCCGCCACGCTCGCGAAGTTCGTGACCGGACCCGTGGCTTCCGCGATCACGTCGATGGTGACGGTGACCGATTCCTGCGGGCCGATCTCGCCGAGCGCACACGCGACCTGCTGACCGGAAACGGTGCAGCTGCCCTGGCTCGCGGTGGCAGCGACCACCGCCAGCGAAGCCGGCACGGAGTCCGAGACCTCGACCGCGGTGGCCGGATCCGGACCCGCGTTCGCCACCGTCAGCACGTAGGAGAACGATTCGCCGAGCATCACGGGATCCATGCTGTCGGTCTTGGTGACCGAAACGTCGGCCGACGCGCCTCCGGGGGCCGTGACCTCGGTCTGTTCCGTGGCGGAGTTGTTGCCGGTGTTCGGATCGGAGGTGTCCGCGCCGACCTGGGCCGTGTTCGACAGCGTGCCGGGCTCCGTGGTCGTGGCCTGGATCGTGATCGTTTCGCTCGTGTCCGCCGGCAGGGTGCCGAGTTCGCAGCGGACGTCGTCGCCCGTGGTGGAGCAGGTGCCAAGCGTCGTCGTGGCGGTGGCGCCCGCCAGCGAGGCGGGCAGGGCGTCCGTGACCACGACGCCGGCCGCCGCGTCGGGACCGGCGTTCCGGACCGTCAGCCGGTAGGTCAGCACGTCGCCGGCGACGAGCGGATCGGGCGTGTCGTTCTTGGTCACCGAAACGTCGGCGCTGGCCCCGCTGCCGAGACCGATTTCGGTCTGCTCGGACGCACTGTTGTCGGCCGTGTCGGGATCGGACGTGTCGGCCCCCACGGTGGCGTTGTTCGTGACCGTCGTGTCGCTGTTCGGCGCCGTGGCCATGATGACGACGGTGGCGGTGGCGCCCACGGCCAGGTCCCCCAGGGTGCACTCCACGGTGCCCGACGCGATGGAGCAACTGCCCGTCGACGGCGTGGCCGAAGGATTGCTCAGGCTGGACGGCAGATTGTCGGTGACGGTCACGGCAACCGCGGGATCGGGTCCGTCGTTGACGATCGTCAGCGTGTATTCGACCGTGCCGCCCGCGGCGACGGGATCCATGGCGTCGGTCTTCGAAATCGAGAGATCGGCCGACGGTGCGGGCAAGGCTTCGACAGCGGTCTGTTCGTCGTCGGCATTGTTCGTCGTGTCCGGATCGGTCGTGTCCGAGCCCACGATGCCGGTGTTCTGCAGGGTGCCGGTCTCCGAGGGCACGGCCGTGATTTGCACGGTTTCGGATGCGCCGGCCGCGAGATCGCCCAACTCGCAGCGAACCGATCTCCCGCTGACCGTGCAGGTTCCGTCGGCCGTCGATGCGGTAATGCTGCCCAGTGTGGCCGGCAGGTCGTCGTCGACGACGACGGAGACGGCCGTGTCCGGGCCCGCGTTGCTCGCGACCAGCGTGTAGGTCAGCGTGTTGCCGACGAGCACCGGATCCGGGGAGTCGCTCTTGACGATGGATACGTCGGCGAGCAGTCCCGGATCGACGCCGACGACGGTCTGCTCCGTGGCCGTGTTGTTCGAAGTGTCGGGATCGTCGGGCGAGCCCACGACGGTCGCGGAATTCGTGATCGTCTGCTCGGCGGTCCCGGTCGTGACCGTGATGAGGATCGAGGTGGACTCCCCGGCCGGGAGCGGACCCACCGAGCACTCGACGTTGCCGTCGCTCTCGCTGCAGGTTCCCTGGTCCGGGACGGCCGAGACGAAGGTCACGCTCGGCGGGAGATTGTCCGAAACCAGTACCGACTCCGCGTTGTTCGGGCCGTTGTTGGTGATCGTGAGCGTGTATTCCAGGGTGCTCGATACCGCAACGGGATCAGGCGAGTCGGTCTTCTCGACGGCAAGGTCGGCCGCCGCAGGCAGGATGTCGGCCGCGTCGGCGACGAAGAACGTCTCGGGACCGCCGTCGGAACTCGCGTTGGTGGCTGCGGCGGCCAGGCCGATGCGTCGATCCGGGTCGGCGAAGCAGGCGTCGGCCTGGGCGGCCTGGGTGGCGTCGAGTCGGAACACGAAGCCGGCGTTGCCGGTCCCCGAGGCGGGATCCTCGAATGTCACGGGTGTGAAGGGCCCGGAGCCGAAGCAGACCGTACCGTCGGTGTCGAAGATGGTCAGGACGAGATCGTCGAGCACGACGTTGTCGACCTGCTGGCCGGACTGTCGCTCGTTGAAGTTGAAGACCACGCGCAGGTTGAAGGCGCTGCTGATTCCGACTTCGGCGATCGTGCGCGTTTCCGTGATCCCGGTTTCGTCACCGCCGGGAATGGTCGATCCGGGCGGGCATGCGGCGTTTCCGAGCACGTCCATGCTTCCGTCCCAGGCCACGCAGCCCGACTCCGGTCCGCCTGCCTGGGGGTCGCGTTCCATGGTCAAGACGGTATTCACCGCCCCGAGGCCCGTGCCGCTGGTCTGATCGAATTCGCTGAGGATCAGCGAGGCCGGTGTCGCGCTGCTCAGGGACACCAGTGCGAGGATCGCTAGAAACTTCGGATGCATCATCGTGCCTCCTCCTTCTTTGGCGATCCGGAAGGGCTGCGCACGAATCGAGCCTGTTGCGGAGCCTTCCCGGCACCCCATCCCCCGATGAGAAGCACTGCTGGCCACGAGACTGCCCGTCGACCGTAACACCCCGGCCGCCTGCTTTCATCCCGGTCGTTTCGCGGGCGAATCGATCGCGACGGCAATGGCCATCGATTGCCCGGGGCGTACAGGGCGGCAATGAACCGCCCGTTCGAACAGGAAGGCGGGTTCGATTCCCGCCAAGGCGTCTCCGGACGCAAGAACGCCGGCGCAGGGGCCGGCGTCTTCGCAGGGGTTGGTGGAGGCGGCGGGGCGTTGCGTGTCGCTGTACACGCAGATGCAATCAACCTGTAACCGTCATGGTCCAGTCGCGCCGTGAATCCAGAATCCGGGCACGGATGTAGCCCAAGGGCCACGCCCCTTGGGTGAGCCGAAGGCGAATGAGGGTTCGATTTCCGCTCGGCGATGCCCGGACGCAAAAACGCCGGCGCGATGGCCGGCGTCTTCGCAGGGGGTGGTGGAGGCGGCGGGGCGTTGCGTGTCGCTGTACACGCAGATGGTGGGCGCCTGTACGCGTCATGTGCGCGTCGCGCCGGGAGGCCAGAAACCGGGCAGGGGGGGAGAC
>JAWVZQ010000080.1:0-9719 GCA_033722095.1 Wenzhouxiangellaceae bacterium
CCCCCGGCGCCGTGCCTTGCCGAGGATTCCTCCCGACCGACGAAGCGCCGGCACGGAGGAAAGGACGCGGCCCAGCCCTCACGAAGTCCACCGCTTGCCCGGCCGCCCTCGACGTTCGAAGGCCGATGGATTTTCGTTCCTGGCGGTGATGAGGAGCCCGGAAGGAACCGGAGTGTACTCGTGTACATGAGGATTCCTCCCGGCCGACGAAGCGCCGCCAGGAACGAAAAGACGCGGCCCCCGCACTACAAAGCGGATTCGCCTTCCTCGGCGGTGCGTATCCTGACCGCCCGCTCGATCGAGGTGACGAAGATCTTCCCGTCGCCGATCCGGCCCGAGGCCGCGGTTTCCCGAATGATCTCGACGACGCGCTCGGCCTGGTCGTCGGAGACCGCGATCTCGAGCTTGAGCTTCGGCAGGAAGTCGACGACGTACTCGGCGCCACGATAGAGCTCGGTATGGCCCTTCTGCCGGCCGAAGCCCTTGACCTCGGTGACGGTCATGCCCGTCACTCCCGCGTCGCCGAGCGCGTCGCGGACGTCGTCGAGCTTGAACGGCTTGATGATGGCGGTGATCATCTTCACGGCGGCGGCTCCATGGGTTCGCGGGAACCCCCACAGCGTACCGGAATCCGACCGGTCTCTCCGTGCCTTGGATAGAATGGAATCGCATTCCCGAAGGAACGACGCCGTGGCCCGACCCGACCTGAAGACGCTCGACGAGATCACGCGCAGGCTCTCCGAAGCACTGCCAGAAGAGGTGCGCGCGGCGCGCGACGATCTTCGCGGCCGATTCCGCGGCATCCTCGAAACCCAGCTCGCGCGGCTGGACCTCGTGACACGCGAGGAGTTCGAGATCCAGAAGCGCGTGCTCGAGCGTTCGCGAGAGAAGCTCGAGCAGCTCGAGCAGCGTCTCGCCGAGCTCGGCGACGGCACGGACCCGACCGGCCGCTGAGGCCTCGCCGGGTCAGCCGTTTTCCTACCCCACGGCGGGTCGATCTGCCGATGCCGGAAACGCCCCCGGCGCGGCAGTCTGGATTCCGTACCCGCCGCGGAGAACCGCTTGAGCCTCGCCATCGTCCAGACCCGGGCGCAGGTCGGCGTCGGCGCGCCCGAGGTGCGTGCCGAGGTCCACCTGGCCGGCGGCCTGCCGGGCATGAGCATCGTCGGTCTGCCGGAAACGGCCGTGCGCGAGTCCCGCGACCGCGTGCGCGCGGCCATCGTCAATTCCGGTTTCACGCCGCCGGCGCGGCGCGTCACCGTCTCGCTGGCGCCGGCCGACCTGCCCAAGGACGGCGGGCGCTTCGACCTGCCGATCGCGCTCGGCATCCTCGTCGCTTCGGGGCAGGTGCGGGCCGACGGCCTCGCCGCAATGGAATTCGTCGGCGAGCTCTCGCTGGCCGGCGAACTGCAACCGGTTTCGGGTTGCCTGCCGGCCCTGCTGGCGGCGCGACGCGCCGGCCGCACGCTCGTGCTGCCGCACGGCAACGCGGCCGAGGCCGGACTCGTCGCCGATGTCGACTGCAGACTCGGAATCGACCTCGCGGGCGTCTGCGCAGCGCTGGCCGGTCAGGCCGATCTCGGCCGCCCCGAGCCCGTCGATGCCGACCCGGCCGAGGGCCTGCCCGATCTCGCCGACGTGCGCGGTCAGGCGCGGGCGCGACGGGCGCTGGAAGTCGCCGCGGCCGGCGGTCACAACCTCCTGTTCGTCGGGCCGCCCGGTACCGGCAAGACGCTGCTGGCCTCGCGCCTGCCCGGCATTCTGCCGCCGCTGGCCGAGGACGAGGCGCTGGAGGCCGCGGCGATCGCATCGGTGGGCGGGCGCTCGCCGGATCCGAGGACCTGGAAGCGGCGGCCGTTCCGCGCGCCGCATCACACGGCCTCGGGCGTGGCGCTCGTCGGCGGCGGCACGCGGCCGCGCCCAGGCGAGATCTCCCTGGCCCACCACGGCGTGCTGTTCCTCGACGAACTGCCGGAGTTCGACCGGCGCGTGCTCGAGGTCCTGCGCGAACCGATGGAGTCCGGGCGCATCGTCATCTCGCGTGCCGCGCTGCAGGCCGAGTTTCCGGCCCGCTTCCAGCTCGTCGCGGCAATGAACCCGTGCCCCTGCGGCTATGCGGGAGACGAATCGGGCCGCTGCCGTTGCAGTCCGGACCAGGTCCAGCGCTACCGCTCGCGCGTCTCGGGGCCGCTGCTCGACCGCATCGACCTGCACGTCGAGGTGCCGCGCCAGGACTTCCGCCGCGCCGGAGACGGCGAGCCGTCGGCTTCGGTCCGCGAGCGCGTGGTCGCCGCGCGGGACCGGCAGCGGTCGCGAGGGTCCATGAACGCCGCGCTCGAGCCCGCCGAGGTGCGCGAGCACTGCCGATTGCCCGACGGCGGCGAGGCGCTGCTCGAGCGCGCCTGCGAGCGGCTCCGGCTCTCGGCGCGCGCCCACCAGCGCATCGTCAAGGTCGCGCGCACCGTCGCCGATCTCGACGGGGCCGAGCGCATCGGGCAGGCCCATCTGGCCGAGGCCATCGGCTACCGGCAGCTGGACCGGTCCCCGATCTGAACCGAGGTTTCACCGAAACCGGCGGCCCGGCGCGTTAAAGTCATGTCGATGAAACATCGCCTGGCCATCGCGCTGGCGACGCTGCTGCTGTCCGCGGCGGCGTGGCCGCGTACCGTCGAGACCGAGATCGTCGGCGTCGACGGCGAGCTGCTGGCCAACGTCCGCTCGATGCTGTCGCTGGAGCGGGCCGAGGAGCTCGACACGGTCTCGGTCTGGCGCCTGCGCCAGATGGCCTCCCGCGCCCGGGAGGAAGTCCGGCGCGCGCTCGAGCCGTTCGGCTACTACAACGCCAACATCACGGTCCGGCTCGTCGATCCCGAGGAGACCGAGGAGGCGGACGGCGAGGGCGGTGAAGCCGCGCCGTGGCGGGCGCGCGTGACGATCGCGCCGGGCCAGCCGGTCCTCGTCGAGTCCGTCGACCTGGCGATCAGCGAGCCGGCCTCCGAGCTCGAGGCCTTCGAGGAGTGGCTCGCGGCCTGGCCCTTGCCGGTCGGGGCCCCGTTGCGGCACCCGCCGTGGAAACAGAGTCTCTCGGAGCTCGAGCAGATCGCGCGCACCCACGGATTCTTCGAGGGGCGATTCGCCGAGCGGCGCATCCGCGTCCTGCCCAATCGCAACCAGGCCGAGATCCGCGTCGACTACGACGCCGGCCGCCGCTACGTGATCGGCGACGTCGATACCGGCGACACGGGCTTCGAGGACGCACTGATGCAGCGGCTGACGATCGTTCGGCCCGGCGAGCCCTACGACAGCGACGACATCGACCGCCAGCGAGAGGTGCTCGTGCGCGCCGGCTACTTCGAGCAGGTCGTCGTGGAACAGAAACGCGACAGCGCGGAGGGCGAGGTGGATCTCGTCTACCGGCTGAAGAAGCGGCCGCCGAACACCTATCGCGCGCTGGCCGGTTTCGGCACCGACACCGGCCCGCGCATCCAGCTCGGCTGGACGCGGCACTACCTGACCGACGCCGGCGGGCGCCTCGACACGCGCTTCGGCGCCCAGCAGACCGACCAGGAATTCCTTTTCCGCACCGATTACGAGCGCCCGATCGGCGGGCGGCCCGGAAATTTCCTGACCACGGGGCTGCTCGTCAAGCGCGAGCAGGACCGGTTCCGCTTCGAGGACGCCAATCGCATCGAGCCGGTCTTCGACTCGTTCGGCGGCTCGCGATGGCAGGGCCAGGTCAGCGTCGGGCGCCTGCGCGAACGCTGGCTGTTCGAGGAGGGCTTCAGTCCGCTGTCCGAGCGCCTGTTCGTGACCTTCCTTCAGGAGCGCTTCGACGCGTTTTCGGCCGGCTCGCTGAACGACGAACAGCAGGCCCTGCTGGACGCCAATCCCGGCCTGCGCCCGTTTCTCGACACCGATACGCAGACCGTGGCGCTGGGCGGTGAGTGGAGCCTGTTCCGCATCCTCGGCGACGGTTTCGCCACGCACGGCGTCAACCTGCGCGCGCGCCTGCTCGGCGCTTCCGAGACGCTCGGGTCCGACGTCACGTTCCTGCAGGGTTACCTGTCCGGCCGCTGGCACTGGCTCATGGGCGAGCGGCACAAGCTGCTCGTGCGCGGCGAAGCGGGTTATACCGATGCCAGTACGCGCAAGTTCGACCTGTCGATTCCCGGTGATCCGCGGCAGCTCGACCTCGAGATCACCGAGCTTCCCGAACTGTTCCGCTTCAAGGCCGGCGGCGACCGCTCGGTGCGCGGCTACGGCTACGAGGCGCTGTCGACGAACCGCAATGGCGCGAACCACACGCTCGTCGGGTCCGTGGAATACGAGTACCGGCTGTTCGACAAGTGGTCGGCTGCGGCGTTCTACGACGTCGGAAATGCCTTCAACGATTTCTCGGAGCCGGAGCTCAAGCGCGGCGCCGGGCTGGGCCTGCGCTGGTATACGCTGATCGGGCCGGTCCAGCTCGACGTGGCCCGCGCGCTCGACGACGACAGCTTCCGCATCCATTTCACGATCGGGACGAAACTCCTGTGAACCGCCCAGCCCGCATCGCCAGCCTCGTCCTGCTCGCCGTTCTCACGGTGCTGCTGGTCGCCGTCGTCGCGCTTTGGTGGGCGACGTCGACGCGGGCCGGCGCGTCGTTCCTGCTCGGCCAGGCCGCCAGTCGCGTCGAGCATCTCGAGTGGAGCGGTCTCGACGGCGGGCTGGCCGACGGGGTCGTGCTCGAGGACCTGCGCTTCTCGCAGGCCGGTCTCGAGATCGACGTGGACCGACTGGAACTGGCCGCAGGGCTTTCGCTCGTTCCGCTGGGCGTGACCGTGAAGCGCATGCGCGCCGACGAGGTGACGGTCACGTTGCCCCCGGCGCCCGATGAGCCGCCGCCCGACGAGCCGTTCCGCATGCCGGAGATCCGGATGCCCCTCTACGTGGAGATCGAGGACGCGGCGGTCTCGGACCTCGTGATCCGCGCGCCCGGCGCCGACGGCGCAGAGGAGACCGCCGTCCGGCGTATCGCACTTTCGGGGCAGGTTTCGGAGGCGATCGTGCTCGACGACCTGTCCGTCGAGACCGAGGAGTTCACGCTGTCGGTGGCGGGCCGTGCCGGACTCCTGGATCCGTGGCCCGTCGACCTGGACCTGCAGGGAGCCGTGCAGGTCGACCCGGAGACGACGCAGCGCGTCGAGGCACAGATCGACGGCACGCTGGCCGAATTGCGCGCCGCGCTCAGGGCGCGTGGCCCGGTCGATGCCGACGGCACGGCCTCGGCAACGGGACTCCTGGGCGACGCGGGCCTTGGGTTGGGCATCGACGTCGAGGGCCGCGCCTCGGGCTGGCCCGGCATCGAAGGACGAATCGAATCGTTTTCGCTGCGCGCCGAGGGCACGCCGGCGCAGTGGCAGGCCGAGCTGGCCGCGGCGCCGGTCTGGCCCGACCTGCCGCCTTCGGCCGTGGACCTGGCGCTGGAGGGGGACACCGAGCGCATCCGCATCTCGCGTGGCCGCATCGACACGCTCGACGGGCAGATCACGCTTGCCGGCGAAGCCCTGCTCGGCGACCCGATCACGGCCCGGGCACGCCTCCGCCTCGAGGCGCTGGATTTCACGGCGATGTACCCCGAATGGCCCGAGCAGGCGGCGCTTTCGGGCGGGTTCGATGCCTCCTGGGACGGCCGGCGCCTGGCACTCGACGACATCGCGCTGGAGGCGCCGCCCTCGCCGTTGGAACTCAGCGGCAGCGCCTCGCTGGTGCCCGAGACGGAGCGCCTCGAGGTCGCGCTCGAATGGCAGTCGCTGACCTGGCCGCCCGTACTGGAATCCGAACAGGCCGAGCCGCTGCTATCGAGTGAATCCGGTCGCCTGCAGGCCAGCGGAACGCTGGCCGAGTGGCAGGCCGAGATCGAGGGCTGGTTGGCCGTGCCCGGACAGCCGCGCGCCGAGGTGCGGCTCGACGCGACCGGAAGCGAAAGTCAGGCCCTTATCCGCACCGGCGAGGTCGACATCGAGCGCGCCGGCTCGCTGGGCCTCAGCGGCTCGATCCGCTACGCCGATGGTGCGCCGAACGCGGACCTTACCGTCACCATGGCCGAGTTCGATCCCGGCGTGTTCGTTCCCCAGTTGCCGGGCAGGGTCAGCGGGCGCTTCGATGTCGATCTCGAGTCCGTCAGCCCGCTTTCGGCCCGCCTGGCCATCGATGAACTCGGCGGCTCGATGCGCAACCAGCCGCTGAGCGGCTCCGGCGCGCTGACGGTGACCGACAACGCCGTGGAGCGCGCCGATCTCGAGATTGCCCTCGGCGAGAATCGGGCCGTGCTCTCGACGCCGGCCGGCGAGACCTGGCGCGTCGACGTCGAAGCCGAGCGGCTCGACACGCTGTGGCCGGAGCTGGCCGGCGCGCTATCCGGGCATTTCATCTTCGATCCGGCCGCGGGGACCGCGAATTGGGTGCTGCAGAGCCCGGGCGTCATGCTGCCCGAGCGCCGCCTGGGCTCGCTGGAATCCTCGGGAAGCCTGACCTGGTCGGGCACGCCATCGGTCGACGCGGAGATCGTCGCGGCCGACGTGGACCTCAACCCATGGGAGCGCCTCGAGGACGTGGTCCTCGAACTTTCGGGCACCTGCGCCGATCACGAGCTGGTGGCCTTCGCTTCCGGCAGTCGCGCGACGTTCGCCGTACAGCTCTTCGGTGCGCTTCCGAACTGCCTCGACGCGCCCCTGGCCTGGGACGGCCGGCTGCAGCAGTTCGCGCTGGCCCGAACGATTGCCGGGACCTGGCAACTGCCCGAGCCGGTCCCGATCGCCTACGGCGCCGACGGCCTCCGCGCCGGGCCGGGCTGCCTGGCCGGCGCCGACCGCGTGGCGCGATTCTGTCTCCGGAGCCTCGAATTCGGCGGCGGCGCCCAGCGCGCCGTCGTCGCGCTGGACTCCGTGCCCGTCGACCTGTTGCTGCTGCCGCTGAATCCGGTCTTCCAGGTCGGCAGCCCCCTCGACGGGCAGGCCAGCCTGGAATTCGGCGCCGACGGTCTCGCGAGCGTTTCGGGCGAGATCCGTGCGGGCCCCGGTGCGCTGCAGACGCTGGGCGCCGAGGATCCCCTGATCTCCATCGGCGGCGCCCGAGTGCTGCTCGATTCCCCGCAACCGGGGGGGCTCGACGTCTCGCTGTCCATGATGCTCGAGGCCGACAGCCGGATCGTCGCGAATGCCTCGATCCCGGACCTGAATTCCCCCGAAGGCGTGGTGCTCGACACGCTGGCTCGGCTCGACCTGCCCGACCTTTCGGCGTTCAATCGGCTCGTGCCCCAACTCGACGAGATGGGCGGCCGGCTCGAGGCGGAACTCGTCGTGCAGGGCCCGCTGGCGGCGCTGGCCGTCGACGGCCAGCTTCGCCTCCGCGAAGCGTTTCTCGTCCACGCGCCGCTGGGTACGCGGATCGAGAACCTGGCGTTGACCGCGGCGGCCGACGAGACGGGCGGCCGGCTTTCGGGATCGTTCTCGGCCGGGGAGGGAACGGCCGACCTGCGCGGCAGGCTGGACCGCCTCGACGGCGACGGCTGGGAAGCCACCATCGGCGTCGAAGGCGAGGACCTGCGGTTGTTCGACGTCGAATGGCTGCAGATGACGCTCAGCCCCGACCTCGAGGTTGCAGTGAGACCGCAGCGGCTCCGTCTCGGTGGCCGCCTGGCGATCGACCGCGCGCGGCTCGGCGTGCCGCCCGGCGCCGACGAGCGCGTCACGGCCACCGACGACGTCGTCGTCGCCGGCCGGCAGGGCAGTGACGACGAGGACGAGGCCGCCGATCTGCCCAGGCGCGAGATCGTCGGCGATGTCGTCCTGGCCCTCGGCGACGACGTGCGGGTCGAGGCCGCCGGGCTGGAGTCCAAGTTGTCCGGCGAACTCGAATTGAACTGGCAGCCGCCGGAGCCGATGCCGGTCGGGCGCGGGAGCCTGCACCTGCGCGAGGGCTCGTACCAGGCCTACGGCCAGAACCTCGAGGTCGCCGAGGGCGACATCCTGTTCACCGGGCACCCGGTCGCGAACCCGCGCCTCGACATCGTGGCGGTCCGCGAGATCTTCGGCGACCCCCAGGTCGAGCGGGCCGGCGTGCAGATCCGGGGCCCGGCCCAGGACCCCGTCATCGAGCTGTTCACCTCGCCGCCGACCAGCCGGGAGAAGGCGCTGGCCTACATCCTGACCGGCGCGGACTTCGACCACGCCGCGGGGCAGGGCGCGTTCAGCGTCGGCTTCTGGGTGCTGCCCAACGTGTTCGTCAGCTACGGGCTCGGTCTGTTCGACACCGGCAACGTGCTGGCCGTGCGCTGGGAGCTGTCGCGGCGCTGGGGGCTGCGTGCGACATCCGGCGAACGCGACACGGGCGCCGATGTAAGCTTTATCATCGATCGGTAGACACCGAAGGCCGATTTCCGGAACCGGAGGACCTCGAACATGATCAAGCCCCTTGGAATCTTCCTCTTCGCCGCCCTGCTGCCGGCGTCGCCTTTGCTGGCGCAGGACACCACGCCGGCTATCGACTGGGATGATCCCGATCCGCTCGAGTTCGACTCGAACGGCAATCCGCACATCTACCCGACCCTCGCCGCGCCGCTCGTCGACCTCGGCGTGCGCGTGCTCGATGTCCGCTCGGCCGAGGAAATCGAGCAGAGCGGCATCGTCGACGGTGCCGAGAACATCCCGCACGACGAGACCGACCGGATCGCCACCTTCCTCGGCGACGACATGCTCGCCGCCGTGGTCGTCTACTGCGGTTCGGGTCGGCGCGCGGCGATGGTCGTCGACGAACTGCGAAATCGCGGCTACGGTGGTTTCGTCAACGCCGGCGGCTACGAGGACATCGTCGCGGCGCTGGAAGGCCCGGCCGAGGAAGACTGACGGGCCGGCACCCGCCGGCGACGGGAGTCGGGGCTGCGTGGTAACCTGCTCCCCTTTTTTCCGCCGAAGAAACCATGAGCGAAGACCAGAAGCAGAAGCAGCAGAAGCAGATCGAGGCCCACAACCGCGCCACGGCCGCGTTCATCGACCTGGCCAACAAGCTCGCCAAGGAAGACGACCAGGATCCGAAGATCGTCTCCGCCGGCCTCATGGCCGCCTCGGGCGTCTACGCCACCTTCATCGCCGCCGGCAACGAGGGCTTCCTCGGCCCGGAGGGCGTCGAAAAGGTCGCGGGCATGTACCGCAACAACCTGGCCTACATCCAGGATCGCAAGAAACACGAACTCCAGCAGGCCGGCAAGGACCCGAAGCCGCTCGGCGGCGAGGGCCAGCCGGTCACCACGCCGTACGCCGACGAACTCGAGAAGTCCGACAAGAAGAACGGCGGAGGCTGATCCGGTCCCGGGCCCTTAGCTCAGCTGGTTAGAGCAGCCGACTCATAATCGGTAGGTCGCAGGTTCAAGTCCTGCAGGGCCCACCAAACCTTCCTGGCGAGCCGGGGCCGCGCTCGCGGGAAATCCCGGTAGCATGGGTCGGACTCTCCATCCGCCTCGTGTGGACTGCCGATCGATGACCGCCGAATCCCGATTCTTCGCCACGGCCCCGCGCGGGCTCGAGGAACTGCTGGCCGACGAACTGCGCGGTCTGGTCTCGGGCGAGGTGCGCGTCGAGCGCGGCGGCGCATCGTTCGGCGGCACGCTGCGCGACGGTTACCGGGCCTGCCTGTGGTCGCGCATCGCCAACCGCATACTGATGCCGCTGGCGGATTTCGAC
>JAWVZQ010000081.1:0-9478 GCA_033722095.1 Wenzhouxiangellaceae bacterium
ATCGAGCACCTCGCCGACAAGGAGCGCCAGACCGGGGAAAAGGTCATGCGCAACTTCGAGAAGGCCGTCATGCTCAACGTCCTCGACCAGCAGTGGAAGGAGCACCTGGCGAGCATGGATTACCTTCGCCGAGGCATCCACCTCAGAGGTTTCGCGCAGAAGAAGCCGCAGCAGGAATACAAGCGCGAGGGCTTCGAGATGTTCACCGAGATGCTCGCGAGCATGCGCCACGAGGTCATCAAGATCCTGGCCCGCGTGCAGGTGAAGTCCGAGGAGGACGTCGAGGCCGTCGACGACCAGCGTCGGCGCGAGGCCCCGATGGAATTCCAGCACCGCGCGGCCGCCGCGCCGGCCGGGCCGGAAGGCGGCGCACAGCCGCCGCAGCCCAACCCGGGCGAAGCCGGGCAGACCTTCGTCCGTGACGGCCGCAAGATCGGGCGCAACGAGCCCTGTCCCTGCGGCTCGGGCAAGAAGTACAAGCAGTGTCACGGCAAGCCGGACTGAGCGCAGGCCCGACGGCCGCGCCCGGGATTGTGGGATAATCCGCGCCCCGTGGCTTCCCGTATCGACGCGCATGCGTGCGCGAATTCCGCATCGAGGAGAGCGAAAAGACCATGATCGAATCCCTGATCGACTTCTTCATCCCGTCGGCGATGGCGCAGGCCGCCGCCGGAGAACCCAGCGTCTGGGGTTCCCTGTTGCCGCTGGTGTTCATCGTCGTCATCTTCTGGCTGCTCATCATCCGCCCGCAGATGAAGCGCAACAAGCAGCACCGCGAACTCGTCGAGAATCTCTCGGTGGGCGACGAGGTCGTCTCCGCCGGCGGCCTGCTGGGCCGCATCACCGAGGTCGGTGACAATTTCGTCCTCGTCGAGCTGGCCGACGGCGTCATCGTCAAGATGCAGAAGCACTCGGTCGGCCAGGTCGTGCCCAAGGGCACGTTCGACGCGTCGCTCTAGCCCGTATCACCCGGGCCGGCGCGCCGGCCCGGTCCGACCCCGAAGGACCATCGGAACGCCATGAATCGCTATCCCGTCTGGAAGACCCTGCTGCTCGTCGCCGTGCTGGCGCTGGGCGCGCTCTACGCGCTGCCGAACCTGTTCGGCGACGACCCGGCCGTTCAGGTCTCGTCGGCCCGCGGCTTCGAACTCGATCCCGCGCTGACCGACGTCGTCACCGACGTGCTCGAGCGCGAGGAGATCGAGCCGGAGTCGTTCGATTTCTCGCCGCAGCGGCTGCTCGTGCGACTGCAGGACACCGAGGTCCAGCTGCGCGCGGCCGACGCGCTGCGCGCCGAACTCGGAAACGCCTACGTCGTCGCGCTGAACCTCGCGCCGGCCACGCCGGACTGGCTGCGCGCCGTCGATGCCGAGCCCATGGTGCTCGGCCTCGACCTGCAGGGCGGCGTCCACTTCCTCATGGAAGTCGACATGGACACGGCTCGCCAGCAGCAGCTCGAGCGATTCGTCGACGACATCCGCAACCTGCTGCGCGACGAGCGCATCCGCTATCGCTCGGTGCGCGTCGAGGGCGATCGTCTCGTCGTCGAGCTGCGCACGGCCGAGGACCGCGAGACGGCACGCCAGCAGATCGCCGTCGACCTGCCCGAACTGGAAGTCGAGAGCGTCGATGCCGGCGGCACCTACAACCTCCACGCAGAAGTCCGGCCCGAGGTCCTCACCGAGCTCGAGCAGACCGCGCTTCGCCAGAACATCACGACGCTGCGCAACCGCGTCAATGAACTCGGCGTCGCCGAGCCCGTCATCCAGCAGCAGGGCGCCGACCGCATCGTCGTCCAGCTTCCCGGCGTGCAGGACACCGCCGAGGCCAAGCGCATCCTCGGCTCGACGGCGACGCTGGAATACCGTGCCGTCGACGAGCAGAACGACCCGTTCGAGGCCGAGCGAACCGGCCGCATTCCGTCGCAGTCGCGGCTCTACGAGACGCGTGACGGCGGTCCCATCCTGCTGTCGAGGCGGCTCATCGCCTCGGGCGAGAATCTCATCGCCGCCCAGGCCGGCTTCGACCAGCAGTCCGGCGCCCCGAACGTATCGGTGACGCTCGACGCCGTAGGCGCTCGCCGCATGTTCGAATTCACGAGCGAGAACGTCGGCAACCGCATGGCGGTGGTGTTCATCGAGCAGCGGCCCGAGACGCGCATCGTCGACGGCGAGGAAGTCCGCGAAACGCGCCGCGTCGAGGAAGTCATCTCCGTGGCCGTGGTGCGCGAGCCGTTCGGCAAGCGCTTCCAGACGACGGGCCTGGATTCGGCGCGCGAGGCCAGCCAGCTCGCGCTGCTGCTGCGCGCCGGGGCGCTGGCCGCGCCCGTCGAGATCATCGAGGAGCGAACGGTGGGGCCCAGCCTCGGCCGCGACAACATCGAGCAGGGCTTCCAGTCGGTCATCATCGGCTTCTGTCTCGTGCTGGTACTCATGGCGATCTACTACAAGGTCTTCGGCCTCATCGCCAACCTCGCGCTGACGGCCAACCTCGTCCTGATCGTCGCCCTGCTTTCGATGCTCGGCGCGACGCTGACGCTGCCCGGCATCGCCGGCATCGTGCTGACCGTCGGCATGGCCGTCGACGCCAATGTCCTGATCTTCGAACGCATCCGCGAGGAACTGCGCCTCGGCAACACGCCGCAGGCGGCGATCCGGGCCGGCTACGGCAAGGCCTTCTCGACGATCGCCGACGCCAACATCACGACGCTCATCGCGGCACTCGTGCTGTTCATGTTCGGTACCGGCCCGATCAAGGGCTTCGCCGTCACGCTGTCGCTGGGCATCGTGACGTCGATGTTCACCGCCATCATGGGCACGCGCGCCGTCGTGCACCTCATCTACGGTCGCCGCAAGCGCGTCGCCTCGCTGGCCATCTGACCGGGCCGGCGCCTCGAATACCGCGGGAAATCAAGTTATGGACATCATCCGTTCCGACACCACCATCGACTTCATGGCCCGGCGCAAGCTCGCGCTGGTGTTCTCGGCCGTGCTGATCCTGATCAGCATCGGCTCGCTGGCCACCCGGGGCCTGAACTTCGGCCTGGACTTCACGGGCGGCACGCTGATCGAGGTGACCTACCCGGCCGCCCCCGAGCTTGCCGACGTTCGCGGCGCGCTGCAGGAAGCCGGCTACGAGGACTTCACGGTCCAGACCTTCGGCACGGCCACCGACATCGTCGTGCGCATGCCGGCCGACCAGGCTGCCGAGGAAGGCGCCGACATCAGCACCGACGTGCTGGCCGCGCTCGCCACGACGAGCGAGGAAATCCAGATGCGGCGCGTCGAATTCGTCGGTCCGCAGATCGGCGAGGAACTGGCCGAGCAGGGCGGACTGGCACTGCTCTACGCGCTGTTCGGCATCCTCCTCTACGTCTCGTTCCGCTTCCAGTGGCGTTTCGCCGTCGGCGCCGTGGCCGCGCTGGTCCACGACGTGCTCGTGGTCGTCGGCACGCTGTCGCTGTTCCAGGTCAACTTCGACCTGACCGTGGTCGCCGCGCTGCTGGCCGTCATCGGTTACTCGCTCAACGACACCATCGTCGTCTACGACCGGCTGCGCGAGAACTTCCGCGTCAAGCGCAAGGGCACGGCCGTGGAACTCACGAACCTTTCGATCAACCAGATGCTCTCGCGCACGGTCATGACCTCGCTGACCACGCTGCTCGTCCTCATCGCGCTGTTCTACTTCGGCGGCGAGATCATCCACGCCTTCGCCTACACGCTCATCGTCGGCGTCGTGGTCGGGACCTACTCCTCGATCTTCATCGCCAGCAACGCGGCCATCCTGCTCGGCGTATCGAAGCAGGACCTCATGCCCGTCGAGAAGGAGGGCGCGGACCAGCCGGGCGCCGAGGCGATTCCCGAGCGCTTCCGCAACGGATGAGGAGCCTCGCGCACTTCGCCGCGATGGCGGTGCTGTTCGCCGGCCTGGCCTCGGCCGAACCGCCTCGGCGCTACGAGGTCTCGGCATCGGTCTGGATCGACGGCGAGCTCCGCGGGCGCCCCTCGCTCGTGGTCGAGCCCGGCGTCGAGGGCACGATCGAGGTCGGCCGGCCCGGCGGCGGCTGGCGCCTCCGCGTGCTCGTCGAGCCCCCGGCCGAGGTGGAGGGTGCCGCCGAGGGTGCGCTGTGGTTGACGCTGGGCCTCGAGGAGCGCGTCGATGGCGAATGGGAATTCCTGACCGATTCGATGCTCGGCATTCCGCCCGGCCGCCGCGGCAGCGTCTCCGTCGTCGAGGAGGGCGTGCAGACGGCGAGCCCCGAAAATGCCCGCCTGTACGTCGACGTCGAGGTCCGGCCGGCCGGCTGACCGGCCCGCTCAGTCCAGCGACCCGATCGCTTCCTCGACGCTGCCGACGAGAACACCGTCGCGCAGGATGCGCGCGCAGCGCTCGATGTCTCCGCCCACCTCGTAGTCGTGCTCGGCATGGCCGATCTCCCGCCGCACGCGGTGGTGCGCGACTTCCACGCCCCGGCCCGGGCGCAGTGGCTCGCGGAAATCCAGCGCCTGCGCCGCCGTGAGCAGTTCCACGGCGAGCACGCTCTCGACGTTGTCGAGCACCGACAGCAGCTTCAGAGCGCCGATCGATCCCATCGAGACGTGGTCCTCCTGGCCCAGGCTGGTCGGAATGGAATCCACGCTGGCCGGGTGGGCCAGCACCTTGTTCTCGCTGACGAGTGCGGCCGCCGTGTACTGCGGGATCATGAACCCGGAGTTGATGCCCGTGTCGGTCATCAGCAATGTCGGCAGGCCGTCGTGGCCGGCCAGCAGCAGGTAGGTCCGGCGCTCGGAAATGCTCGCGAGCTCGGCCAGCGCGATCGCCGCGTGGTCGAGCACGAGCGCCAGCGGCTGGCCGTGGAAGTTCCCGCCCGAGACGATGTCGCCGTCTTCGAAGACCAGCGGGTTGTCGGTCACCGAGTTGATCTCGCGCTCCACGACTTCCGAGCAGTGGGCCAGCGCGTCGCGGCTCGCTCCGTGGACCTGGGGGATGCAGCGCAAGGAGTAGGGGTCCTGGACCTTGCCGCAGTGCCGATGGGATTCCAGGATCTCGCTATCGGCCAGCAGGCGGCGGACGTTGGCCGCGGCGCGGATCTGCCCCGGGTGCGGCCGGATCGCGTGGATGCGCTCGTCGAAGGGCCGGGCCGAGCCCTGCAGCGCCTCGAGACTCATCGCGCCGAGCACGTCGGCGGCCTTGAGCAGCCCGATGCATCGCGCCAGTACGTGGGCGCCGCAGGCGGCCATGAGCTGCGTGCCGTTGATGAGCGCCAGGCCGTCCTTGGCGCCGAGTTCGACGGGCGAGAGGCCGGCGCGGGCCAGGGCGCGCTCCGACGTTTCGGATCCGCTGCCCTCGGCGTTCCAGCACCGGCCTGCGCCGATCAGCGGCAGGCTCATGTGCGCCAGCGGAGCCAGGTCGCCCGAGGCGCCGACGCTGCCGCGGCTCGGCACCCAGGGGACGATGCCGGCCTCGTCGAGGTCGATGAGCATGCGCAGCACGGGACCCGAGATTCCGGAATGACCGAGCCCCAGGGCATGGATCTTGAGCCGCATCATCAAGCGCGTCACCTCGCGAGGAAGCGGATCGCCGGTTCCGCACGCGTGCGAAAGCAGCAGGTTCTTCTGCAGCCGGGCCAGCTGATCGGGCGCGATGCGCTTGTGGGCCAGCGCGCCGAACCCGGTATTGATGCCGTAGATGGCCTCGTCGCGCTCCAGGGCCGCCTCGACGCGTTGCCGCGAGGCCTCGGCCGCCGAAGCGTCGACAGCGAGTGCCTTCATGCGCGCATCGAGGTCGCGGTCCAGCGCCGCCAGCGTGATGCGTTCGGGCATCGTCGAACTCCTCTCCCGGGAATCCCGGAATGATGACACAGGCGAGGGGTTACGGCGATTCCGTGCCCACGCTGCGTGGCACAATACGCGGATGAATATCGCGCTTTTTCCCAGAACCGGTTTCGCCGCCGTCGCCGTGCTCTGCCTCGCATTGCTCGGCTATGCGTACTACTCCCAGTACGGGCTGGGCTACGAGCCCTGCCCGCTCTGCATCCTGCAGCGCGTGGCGTTCATGATCATGGCCGTCGGCGCGCTGGCCGGCGCGGTGCACGGCTCTCGGTCCTGGGCCCGCTTCGTCTGGGGCGCCATCGTCCTGGCCGGCGGGCTCTGGGGCCTGGCCACGGCCGGCCGCCACGTCTGGCTGCAGAACCTGCCGCCGGACCAGGTGCCCGACTGCGGGCCGGGGCTGGGCTACATGCTCGAGTACTTCTCGGTCGGAGAGGCGCTGGTCTCGGCGTTCACGGGCTCCGGTGAATGCGCCGAAGTGGACTGGTCGTTCCTCGGCCTGTCGATGCCGGCCTGGACCCTGGTCTGGTATGTTGCTCTCATGATCCTGACGGTCCTGGCGCTGCGCCGGGGCCCCTCCGAGTCGAACGATGAGTGACAAGAAACTCAAGAGCATCACGCCGGCCAGGGACTGGGCCGTCGATTCCTGGAAGCGCCGCGAGGCGCTTCAGCAGGCGACCTACGACGACGCCGATGCGCTCGGCGAGGCGCTCGCACAGCTCGAGACGCTGCCGCCGCTGGTGACTTCGTGGGAAATTCTCAACCTGCGCGACCAGCTCGCCGAGGCCCAGGCCGGCAAGCGCTTCATCCTGCAGGGCGGGGACTGCGCCGAGGTCTTCGAAGAGTGCCGGCCGGAGATCATCGCCAACCGGCTCAAGGTGCTGCTGCAGATGTCGCTGGTCATGGTCCACGGCATGGAAATGCCCGTGGTTCGCATCGGGCGCTTCGCGGGTCAGTACGCCAAGCCGCGGTCCGACGATTTCGAGACGCGCGACGGAACCACGTTGCCGAGCTATCGCGGCGATCTCGTGAACGCGCCTGCCTTCGAACCGGGCGCGCGCCGACCCGACCCGGAGCGGCTGATCCGTGCCCATGCACGTTCGTCGATGACGATGAACTTCGTGCGCGCGCTCGTCGACGGCGGCTTCGCCGATCTGCATCATCCCGAGTACTGGGACCTGGGCTGGGTCGAGCATTCGCCGCTGGCCGAGCAGTTCGACCGCATCGCCGAGTCCATCGGTGAATCGGTGCGATTCATGGAGACGGTCACGGGCCAGATGCCCGGCAGCATCCGACGCGTCGACTTCTTCACCTCGCACGAGGCGCTGCACCTGCACTACGAGCAGGCGCTGACGCGACAGGTGCCGAGGCAGTGGGGCTGGTTCAACCTGTCCACGCACTTCCCGTGGATCGGGATGCGCACCGCCTCGATGGAAGGCGCGCACCTCGAGATGTTCCGGGGCGTGCGCAACCCCGTCGGCGTCAAGGTCGGGCCCGGCATGACGGCCGACTGGCTCAAGGGCCTGATCCGGACGCTGAACCCCGACGACGATCCGGGTCGGCTCGTGCTGATCCACCGCATGGGCGCCGAGGGCATCGGCGATCGACTGCCGGCGCTCATCGAGGCCGCGCGCGCGACAGGCAGCCCGGTGACCTGGATCTGCGACCCGATGCACGGCAATACCGAAAAGACCGCATCGGGCCTCAAGACGCGTCGCTTCTCGAACATCCACTCCGAGCTCGAGCAGGCCTTCGATATCCATGCCGCATGCGGGTCGAGGCTCGGCGGCGTGCACCTCGAACTGACGGGCGAGAACGTCACCGAGTGCATCGGCGGCGCGCGCGAACTGGCCGAGGACGACCTTTCGCGGGCCTACAAGACCACCGTCGATCCGCGCTTGAACTACGAGCAGGCGCTCGAACTCTCGATGCTCATCGTCGGCAAGCATCGCAGCCTGCGCGACTGACGCGATGCGGCCCGGGAGGCCCGGGCCGCACGAATCCCCTTCCCGCCGCTCCCGGAGCGGGTTCCGAGGCAGATCCTAGAGCAGGTCCTCGACGGCCTTGCGTTCCTCGCGCAGTTCGGCCTCGGTGGCGTCGAGCCGCTGCTGGCTGAAGTCGTCGATCTCGAGGTTCTGGACGATCTTCCAGCGCCCGCCCTCGCAGGTGCACGGATACGAGAAGATCACGCCGGGCTCGATGCCGTAGCTTCCGTCTGCCGGGACGGCCATCGAGACCCAGTCGCCGCCGGTGCCCTGCACCCAGTCGCGGACGTGGTCGATGGCGGCCGAGGCCGCCGAGGCCGCGCTCGAGGCGCCGCGCGCCTTGATGATGGCCGCGCCGCGCTGCTGCACGGTCGGAATGAACTCGTTCTCGTACCAGCCGCGCTCGACGCGCCACGTGGCCGGGTCGCCGTCGATCAGCGTCTCGCTGATGTCGGGGTACTGCGTCGAGGAATGGTTGCCCCAGATCGAGACCCGCCGGATATGCGTGTGGTGGACGCCCGTCTTGCGAGACAGCTGCGCCAGGGCGCGGTTGTGGTCGAGCCGGGTCATGGCCGTGAAGTTCTCGGGCGGCAGGTCCGGCGCGTTGGCCTGAGCGATGAGGCAGTTCGTGTTCGCCGGATTGCCGACCACGAGGACCTTGACGTCGCGCGAGGCGTGGTCGTTGAGCGCCTTGCCCTGCGGACCGAAGATCTTGCCGTTCTCGCTGAGCAGGTCGGCTCGCTCCATACCCTGGCCGCGCGGCTTGGCGCCGACGAGCAGTGCGATGTCGGCATCCTTGAAGCCCTCGTCGAGGTCGGTGGTCGTCACCACGTCCTGGAGCAGCGGCAGCGCCGCGTCGTCGAGTTCCATCGCGACGCCGCGCAGGGCGTCGAGGGCCGGCGGAATCTCGATGAGCTGGAGGATGACGGGCTGATTCGGGCCGAGCATGTCGCCGGCGGCGATCCGGAAGCAGAGCTGGTAGCCGATCTGGCCGGCGGCGCCGGTGATGGCAACGCGAACGGGACGGGTCATGAAGCACTCCGTGATTGAAGGTCCAACCGTGTATTTTACCGGGTCGGCCGCGCCGCAGCGTTGCCGCCGCCTTGTCCGACCGCGCACGTCGGGCTGATATTCTGCCCGGCCTGGTTTCCCGTTCCGCCGTCGCGGAGGACGCACGATGAAAATCCGTCCGATCGGGGCCGAGGCGCCACGGCCGCAGCGCTCCTGCTGCGGCGATGGAGCACGGCCATGAAGTCGTTGAAACGCGGGCTGCTGATCCTCGGCGTCGCGGTCGTGCTGCTCGCCGTCCTGTTCGCCTTTCGCTGGTGGCAGATCAGCGCGCAGCGCGAGGCGATGTCGGCGCCTCCTCCGCCTGCCGCCGTGGAACAGGTCCGCGCCGAGCCCCGCTCCTGGCCGGCCTCGTTGTCGGCCATCGGCGAACTGCGGGCCGTCAACGGCGTACGCGTGGCCAACGAGATCGCCGGCGTCGTGGAGGAACTGGCCTTCGAGTCGGGCCAGCGCGTCGAGGCCGGCGACATGCTTCTCCGGCTGGACGCCGAGACCGACGAGGCGGCGCTGGAGACCCGCCAGGCCGAGGCCCGGCTCGCGCGCCAGCAGTTCGAGCGTTTCTCGGACCTCGTCGACCAGTCGGCGGTCTCGCGTGCA
>JAWVZQ010000082.1:0-9450 GCA_033722095.1 Wenzhouxiangellaceae bacterium
CGAGACTATGGCATGCCCGCTGGAGCGAAAGGACGCGACATGAAACGCATCGGACTGTTCCTGGCCACGAACCTGGCCGTTCTCGTGGTCTTCGGATTCATCATGAACCTGCTCGAGCCGTGGCTGCGTGCGCAGGGCATCGACCTCAACCAGGCCGCGATGCTGATCTTCGCGCTGGTCTTCGGCATGGGTGGAGCGCTCGTCTCGCTGGCCATGAGCAAGCGCATCGCATTGATGACGACGGGAGCGCGCATCATCCGGGAACCCGCCGACCGTACCGAACGCTGGCTCGTGGAGACCGTGCGGCGCCAGGCCGCCGAAAGCGGGATCGGCATGCCCGACGTGGCGATCTTCCCCTCCGACGACCCCAATGCCTTCGCCACGGGCGCCTCGCGCAACAACTCGCTCGTGGCCGTCAGCACGGGACTGCTGCGCCACATGAACGCCGATGAGGTCGAGGCCGTGCTCGGTCACGAGGTCGCCCACGTCGCCAATGGTGACATGATCACGATGACGCTGCTCCAGGGGGTGCTCAACACCTTCGTGCTTCTGCTTTCCCGGGTGCTGGGGCAGATCATCGATCGCGCGGTGTTCCGCAACGAGCGCGGGTACGGCATCGGCTACTTCGCGGTCGTCATCGTGCTGCAGATCGTGCTCGGCATCCTGGCCAGCATCGTCGTCATGGCGTTCTCGCGCTGGCGCGAGTTCCGCGCCGACGCCGGCGGTGCCCGGCTGGCCGGGCGCCACAAGATGATCGCGGCGCTGGAACGACTGAAGCGGGGCGGGGAACGCGCCGATCTGCCCGAAGCGGTGGAGGCCTTCGGTATCCGGGGCCGGGCCGGGCTCGGCCTGAAGAGGCTCCTGATGAGCCATCCGCCGATCGAGGAACGGATCGCGGCGCTGCGCGAATCGCGCTGATTGCCGACGGAGTGGCCGGACGGGGTCCCGTCAGGTCTCCTCCTCGCGGACGAAGTCGTCCTGGACGAGCGTGACGCCGCACTGCCAGAGCGTGGCGAGATCGCTGGTGTTCTCGACCTTCGGCGCGATCACCCGCACGTCTCGCTCGGCGGCGGCCTTGGCCTGGGCCTCGACGGTCTCGCGGACCCTGTCGTCGCGCCCGAGCCTCGAGCCGATGTCGGAATCGAGCTTGATGAAGTCGACGTCGACGTTCTTCAGCAGCAGGTCGACCTTGCCGTCGAGCGGGATGTCGAGCAGGGCGAATCGGGCCCCGCGCGCCCCGAAGCGCGTCACGAAGCGCTGCAGTTCGCGCTGGTTGTCCCGGACTTCTGCCTCGCGGAAGCCGACGATGAGCTTGCGCGCGGGCAGGCGCTCGTCCTCGAGGATCTGCTGGAACCAGTCGATGAACGAATCCTCGCCGAGCGTCGGCCCGCTGAGCGGCAGCAGCCAGTCGTCGTCCGAGTGATTGCCGCTCTCGACGAGCTGCACGAGGTGTTCGACGAGATTGCGATCCACCTCCGGGGCCAGCCCGGCCTGCAGCGCGGCGGGGCGCCAGGTCTCGGGAAGCACGATCTCGTCGCTGCCCTCCATGCGCAGCCGCGTCTCGACCTCGTGGATCCGGAAGCTGTCGTCCTCCATGCTCGTGATCGGCAGCCGGACCAGCCGGAATTCGTCGTTGTTCAGGGCGTGTCGCAGCTGTTCCGTCCACTGGGCGACATCGCCGGCGTCGGCGCTGTCGGCCCTGGGCCGGTACCGCACGTAGCTGTTGCCGCCGGCGCGCTCGGCCTCCTGCATGGCGCTCTCGGCCTGTCCCAGCAGTTCGTCGGCGGAGAACATCTGCGCGCCGCCGATCGCCATGCCGACGCTGGCCGTGATCGTCGGGGACTTGTCGCGGATTTCCAGGATCTGGCCCGAAAAGCCCTCGACGAGACGCGATGCGAGCTGCTCGGCCTCGCGGCGGTCCTCGACCCAGAGCCGGGCCGCGAGCACGTGATCGGAAAGCCGTGTGGGCAGCATCCGCTCGTCGACGACCTTGCCGAACAGTTCGGCGGTCTGCTTGACGAGCAGGTCGGTGGCCGAAGTGCCGACCTTGCGATGCAGATCGTCCTGGTTGCTGAGCATGAGCAGCAGCACGGCCATGCTCCGATCCTCGGGCGCGTCGGACAGTTCCTCGTGCAGGCTGCGGATGAAGGCCTGCCGGTTCAGCAGTCCGGTCAGCAGATCGTGCGATCGAAGCTTCTCGAGTTCCTGCTGGAGTTCAGCGCTGGCTTCGCTCTTCTCGCGAACCATGATCTGGGTGCACGGCTCGCCGGCGTAGCGCGACGGCGAGAATTCGGCCCGGGCGTGGAATTCCTCGCCGTCCTCGCGCACCGCCACGACCTCGATGGGCGCTTCGGGAATCTCGCCCCGGGCCAGCGACTTCAGGAGCTTCTTCAGGTCCACGTCGCCGGACGAGGAGAGCAGGTCGAGCACCGACAATCCCTCGAGCTCCTCGAAGTCCTCGTATCCGAACTTCTCGAGATAGCTCGGATTGGCGTAGATGTGCAGGCCCTGGTGCAGGTACGCGATCGCCTCGCGCGAGGACTCGAGCAACAGGTTGTAGCGTTCCTGGATGTCGCTGACGGCCTCGAGCGCGGCGCGCTGCTCGCGCTGTTCGCGCAGCAGGCGGACCCACTCGCAGACCAGCCTGGGAATGGCCTTCGGGTCGTCGACGCGCACGCATCCCTCGACGCCGGCGCGCGCCGCCGCGGCGGCCGAGTCCGGATCGGCGTCGACGAGTGCGAGCAGCGGAATCGGCCGGCGCTCGTTGCGCAGTTGTCGGGCCGTCGCTTCGAGCAGCGGCAGGGTGCCCTCGTGGACGTGGACGAGGCCGATGTCGATGTCGTGCTCTTCCATCGTCCTGCTGATCGCGTTCGGCGTGTCGGCGAACAGGTATTGCAGTGCTGCATCGCCGACGAGATCGCGGATCTCGCCGATCGTCGAGGCATCGTCGTCGGCGGCGAGGATGTTCAGGTTGTCGTTGCCACTGGCCATTGCAGTTCCCGATCCTGGAAGAAGACCCCTGCTTCGCCGCATCCCGGTCCGCGCGGCGGGCCTCCCCCCGGCGGCCGCGAATCATTCTACGTGCAAGACGCCGCGCGCACGGCCCCCTGTAATGGAACCTTGTAGGGCGCGCCGGCCTGTTCGCGCACGAGGCGCGGCACGAGGTAGCCGGGAAGGCGGCGGCGCAGCGCTTCGTGGAGTTCGAGCGCTCGCGCCTCGGGCACCTCGAAGTGGGCGCTGCCGCGAACGCGGTCGAGCAGGTGCAGGTAGTAGGGGACGATGCCGATCTCGAATCCGCGCTGCATGAGTCCCTCGAGCGATTCGACGGAATCGTTGACGCCGGCCAGCAGCACTGCCTGGTTGAAGATCGTCGCGCCGGCCTCGCGCAGCCGGGCGACGGCGGCCGCCACGTCCTCGGCGAGTTCGGCGGGGTGGTTGGCGTGCACCACGACCACGGGCTGCCACGGCAGCGACGAGAGCCAGGATGCCAGGCCGGCATCGACGCGGTCGGGAAGCACGATCGGCATGCGCGTGTGGATGCGCAGTCGGCGAAGGTGCGGCACACGCGCGAGCGCCCGGGTCAGGCGCCCCAGGCGGTCGTCGTCGAGCATCCAGGGGTCGCCGCCGGACAGGATCACCTCCTCGACGCTGTCGTCGGCGGCCAGTTCCGCGGCGATCGCATCCCAGCTCGATGGCGTGGCCTGGTCGCTCGAATAGGGGAATTCGCGCCGGAAGCAGTAGCGGCAGTGGACCGCGCAGGCGCCGGTGGTGACGAGCAGCGCGCGGCCGCCGTACTTTCGCAGCAGGCCGTTGCCGCGGCTGGCCGCATCGTCGCCGACCGGATCGTCCACGAACCCCGGCACCTCGTCGTCCTCGACGGCCAGCGGCAGGACCTGGCGCAGCAACGGGTCGGTCGGGTCGCCACGGCGCATCCGGTCGCTGAACGCCCGGGGGACCCGGACCGGGAACGCCGTGTCCCGGGCCAGGTCGAAGCGATGATCGGCGAGGCCGAGATGGGCGAGCAGATCACGCGCGTCGCGCCATCCCTCGCGCAACTGGTCGCGCCAGTCGGATGGGTCGTTGAGCGGCTTGCGAACGGGTATCATAGGAGGTTTATCCGGACCGGAGTTCCGGGCGCGAAAGGGCGCCGGCGAACGGGACGAAGTCCATTCTACTAGAGCATCGAGTGATCCAACGGGAGCAGACATGGCGAGTTACGGCCTCAACGACCTGAAGAACGGCCTGAAGGTGCTGTTCGACGGCGAACCGCACACCATCACCGACACCGAGTTCGTCAAGCCGGGCAAGGGCCAGGCGTTCACGCGCATCCGCGTGCGGAACCTGAAGAACGGCCGCGTCGTCGAGAAGACGATCAAGTCCAACGAAACGGTCGAGGGCGCCGACGTGTTCGAGAAGAACGTCCAGTACCTCTATTCCGACGGCGAGTTCTGGCACTTCATGGATCCCGACACCTTCGAGCAGCTCGCTGCCGACGCTGCGGCAGTCGGCGACAGCGCGAAGTGGCTCAAGGAAGAGGATCAGTGCCAGATCACGCTGTTCAACGGCGATCCGATCGTCGTCACGCCCCCGAACTTCGTCGAACTGAAGGTCGTGCAGACGGACCCGGGCGTACGCGGAGACACCTCGGGCGGCGGCGGCAAGCCGGCCGAACTCGAGACCGGGGCGACGGTGCGCGTTCCGCTGTTCATCAACGAGGGCGAGGTGCTGCGCATCGATACCCGCTCCGGCGAATACGTCTCCCGGGTCAAGGAGTGACGACAGCCCGACGGCAGATCCTGCTGCCGCGCTGGCTGGTTCCGGTCGCGCCCGAGGGCGCGATCCTGGAGCGCACGGGCGTGCTCGTCGAGGATGGAGAGATCCTCGACCTGGTCCCGTTCGACGAGATCGATGCGCGGGCGGCCGGCGCCGAGCGAGTGGAACTGGACCGTCATGCGCTGATCCCGGGCCTGGTCAACATGCATACGCATTCGGCGATGGCCCTGCTGCGCGGCATCGCCGACGACCTTCCGCTGATGCGCTGGCTCGAGGATCACATCTGGCCGGCCGAGTCCGCGATCATGGGCCCGTCCTACGTTCGTGCCGGCAGTCGGCTTGCCGTGGCCGAGATGCTGGCCGGCGGCACGACCTGCTTCAACGACAACTACTTCTTCCCCGACGTCACGGCCGAGGTCGCGATCGAGGCCGGGATGCGGGGCGTCGTCGGCATGCCGATGATCCGGTTCCCCACGGCCTGGGCCGAAACCGAGGACGACTACCTGCGGCGAGGACTCGAAGTCCACCAGGCGCTCGTCGACGAGCCGCTGATCTCGACGAGCTTCGTGCCGCATGCGCCCTACAGCGTCAGCGATTCGGCATTCGAGCGCATCCGCACGCTGGCCGAGGAACTCGACATCTCCGTCCATCTCCACCTGCTCGAGGCGGCCGGCGAGATCGAGTCGAGCCGGGGCGAGTACGGCCTGCATCCGCTGGACCGGCTCGATCGCCTCGGGCTGCTGGGGCCGCGACTGCTGGCCGTGCACATGACACAGATCGACGACGACGACATCGCGCGACTCGCCCGACGCGGCGTGCACGTCCTGCACTGCCCGGAATCCAACCTGAAGCTCGCCAGCGGTCTGTGCCCGGTCGCGAAGCTCGATTCGGCCGGCGTCAACGTCTGCATCGGGACCGACGGGGCAGCCTCGAACAACGATCTCGACATGTTCGGCGAGATGCGCACGACCGCGCTGCTCGCCAAGGGCGTGTCGGGTGACCCGGAGGCCGTCCCGGCGGCCCGGGCGCTGTCCATGGCCACGCTGCACGGCGCCCGCGCGCTGGGCCTCGACGACCGCATCGGCAGCGTCGAGCCCGGCAAGCGCGCCGACCTCGCGGCGGTCCGCCTCGACGCGCTTGCCACGACCCCGGTCCACAATGTGATTTCCCAACTCGTCTACTCGGCTCATGCGGGCATGGTCAGCGACGTCTGGGTGGACGGACGCCGCGTCAAGTCCGGCGGTACGCTGACCACCGTGGACGTCCACGAAGTCCGGGCCGAAGCCGAGACCTGGCGACGCCGCATCACCGAGAGTTCCTGAAGATCGAAATGGCCACCAACGAACGAGAGAAGCAAAACGTCGATCCGGCAGAGTCGGAGTCCTTCGACCGGCTCGCTTCCCGGTGGTGGGATCCCGAGGGCGAGTTCCGTCCGCTGCACGATCTCAACGGTCCGCGCGCGGAGTGGATCGCCGAACGCGCGAGCCTGGAAGGATGCGCCGTCGCCGACATCGGTTGTGGAGGCGGGCTGCTGGCCGAAGCGCTGGCCCGGCGGGGGGCGCGCGTGACGGGCATCGACATGGCTCGCAAGGCGCTGGCCGTCGCACGCCTGCACCAGGTCGAGTCGGGTCTGGAAATCGACTACCGCGAGACCACGGCCGAAGCGCTGGCCGGGGAATCCTCGTCGACGTTCGACGTGGTCTGCTGTCTCGAGATGCTCGAACACGTCCCCGATCCGGCCAGCGTCGTGAGCGCCGCCGTGGAGATGACCCGCCCCGGCGGGCAGTTGTTCTTCTCGACCATCCGGCGCAGCCCGCTGGCCTGGGCGGTCGCGATCGTCGGCGCCGAGTACGTGCTCAACCTGCTGCCGCGAGGCACGCATCGCTACGATCGTCTGATCAATCCGTCGGAACTGGCCGGCTTCGTCCGCGCCGCGGGCGCCGAGGTCCTGGAGATCGCGGGCATGGACTACAACCCGTTCTCGCGCACCGTGCGCATCGGCGGGAAGCCCCGGGTCAACTACCTGCTCCACGCGCGCGCTCCGGACCGATCCGATGCGTCCTGAGCGCCGGCTTGCCGCCGTGCTGTTCGACCTCGACGGCACGCTGGCCGACACGGCGCCCGACCTGCTCGGCGCACTGGAGCGGCTGCGGGAACGGCTCGGCCTGCCCGCCATCGACACCCGCCCGCTGCGGTGCGTCGTCAGCCGCGGTGCCCAGGGCATTCTCGAGGCCGGCCTGCCCGAATTCGACGAGGACGAGCGCGAGTCGCATCGAGCGGCGTTCCTCGACGACTATGCGGCGCGCTGCTGGGATGCCAGCCGGCCCTTCGACGGCGTGCCGTAGACCCTGGATCGGCTCGAGTCGCTGGGCCTGCCCTGGGGCGTCGTCACGAACAAGATCGCACGGTTTGCCGGACCCGTCGTCGAGGCCGCCGGCTGGCAGGGTCGCGCCGGCTGCCTCGTGGCCGGCGACACGGTCTCCCGCGGCAAGCCGGCGCCGGATCCCGTCCTGCACGCCTGCCGGTTGCTCGAGGTCGAACCGGCGGACACGCTGTTCGTCGGCGACGACCGCCGCGACATCGAGGCCGGGCGGGCGGCCGGCACGGCCACTGCGGCCGCGCTCTGGGGCTACGTCCCCGACGACGAGGACCCGACCGAGTGGCGGGCGGACCTGCGCCTGACCTCGCCCGCGGCCTTGATGACGGGCATCGCGGACTGGCAGCAGCGGGAGCGCGCATGACGGGCGATCACCTGCAACGCGTCCTGCTCGAAGAGGCCAACGCGCGCTGCGTCGTCGTACGCGTCGACGAAGTCTTCCGGGAAGTGCGCGAGCGCGCCGCGCTGCCGGCGGCCGTCGCGGACCTGCTCGGCGAGGCGCTGGCCGTGACCGCCCTGTGTTCCAGCGGCGTGAAGTTCCAGGGCCGGGTCAGCCTTCAGTTGCGCTCCGGCGGCCCGCTGAAGCTGCTCATGGCCGACTGCACGGACGACGGCGGCATGCGCGGCCTGGCGCGGACCGACGAGGAGGCGGGCCTGTCAGCCACCGGATTCGCCGACCTGGTGCGCGGCGGCGTGCTGACGATGACCATCGAGCCGTCGGGCCGCGGCAGGACCTGGCAGGGCATCGTTCCGCTCGAAGGCGAGTCCATGCGTGAGGCCATCGAGAACTACTTCGCGCAGTCCGAGCAGCTGCCGACGCGCCTGCTGCTGGCCGTCGACGGAAAGCGGGCCGCGGGCGTGCTGCTGCAGCGCATGCCGGGCGAGGGCGACGACGAGGCCTGGGAGCGCGTCTGCCACCTGCTCGCCACGCTGGGCCCGCGGGAGATGCTCTCGCTCGACGCCGAGACGCTGCTGCACCGCCTGTTCCACGAGGAGCGTCGGCGCCTGTTTCCGTCGCGCCCGCTGCGCTTCCATTGCCCCTGCAGTCGCGAGCGCGTGGCCACGGTGCTGCGCGGTCTCGGCCGCGAGGAGCTGGAGTCCATCCTTGCCGCCGAAGGCGAGATCGAGGTCCACTGCGAGTTCTGCAACCAGCGCTACGCCTTCGACGAAGTCGACGTCCGCGGTCTGGCGCAGGGCTCGCTGCCGGAGATGCCCGATGGCGGAAGCACCATCCATTGACGATCCGCTGGCCTGGTGCCGCGATCGTCTGCTGGTCCCCGGCCACCCGCTGACGGTCACGCTGCCCTACGCCGATCCCGATCGCCGCGAGGCCCTGCTGGCCCTGCGCTGCGCGATCAGCGAAATCGCCGCGATCCCGGGGGAGACCTCGGACGCCTCCGTGGCCGGCAGGAAGCTCGACTGGTGGCGCGATGCGCTGCAGCGCCGGCTCCCTCACCCGGCCATTGCCGCGCTGGAACGCTCCGGCGTACTCGGCACGCTCGCAGCGGCCGACTTCGCGGCCCTCATCGATGCCGTGGGGCGCGAGATCGAGCCGCCGCGCTTCGAGACCATCGCCGAGTTCGAGCATCACGCCCGCGCCGTTGCCGGCAGCGCGGCCCGGCTCGAAGCCGCCGTCGTCGACGACGGCGCGCCCGATGCCGTCGTCGACGCGCTCGAGCGCCTCGCCGGGGCCGGCTATCGCGTGCGCGTCGCCCGCGACCTCGTGCACGACGCGCGCCAGGAACGCTGGTTGATTCCGCTCGAACTGCAGGCCGAATTCCAGCTCACGCGCCGCCAGGTCGCCGAAGTGGAGGCACGGCACCGGATCGCGGCGCTCGTTAGGCACGTGGTCGTCGGCGCCGTGGAGTCCGCGCGGTCGGCTCGCTCGGACCTCCCGGCCGCGGAGGCCTGGCGCCATCGCCACCAGTTGCTGTCGGCCCACCTCGACCGCCGGCTCGCGGCCAGGTTGCTGCGCCGGCCGATGCGCATCGCCCGCGAGCGCGTCACGCCGGTCGGCGCGCTGGATCCGCTTTCGACGTGGCGACGCGCCCGAAAGCTCCGCCGCGAGGTCGGCGCCGACGCGGACTGAAGCGGACGATTTGCACGCCCGGCGCGCGCGCTCCTATACTCCCCGCCACCGTGCTTTTGCGATCTGCATCGAATCATCGGGGAGTTTTCATGACCGCATTCCGATTCAAGGCGCTCGTATCGAGCGTCCTGATGGCCTTCGTGCTCGAGTGTGCCGCTGCCGCGCCGGCCAAGTTCGTGGTGCCCGCCGGCGAGCCCGTCCCGGCCGTGCC
>JAWVZQ010000083.1:0-9433 GCA_033722095.1 Wenzhouxiangellaceae bacterium
GAGGTACCGGACATGGAGATCGTGTCGCCATCATTGCGGTGGTAGGTGGACACGATGCCGGCGCCCGGTGCGTACAGATCCACGCACTCACCGTGGTTCGACGTCGCGAGCCGGGAGTCGACCGAGTCGCTGGCACCGACCGTGATGACTTCGGCGACGCGGGCCGGCGAATAGTTGCATGCCGAGTCGGCGTTGTTTCCGGCGGCGGCGACGTAGACGATCCCGGCCTCGATCGACGTGCGGATCGCGTTGTCGAGAATCGTGGATGGCGAGGTCGCCAGGCTCAGGTTGACGACAGCGGCGTGCTGGGCGTCGATGACGCGGGTGGTGAGCCAGTCGATGCCGGCCAGGACCGTCGAGACGCTGCCGGAACCCGAGCAACTCAGGACGCGGACAGGGTGCAGCGTGACGTTCTTGGCCACGCCGTGGTCCGAGCCGCCGACGATGCCGGCGACGTGCGTTCCGTGGCCATGGCAGTCCTCAGCGACCGGCCCGCCCGTGAAGACGTCGTAGCTGTTGACGACATCGACGCGGACGCCGAAGTCCTCGTGGGTACTGCGGATGCCGGTATCCAGCACGTAGACGTGAACGTCGGATACGGAGGGGTCGTCGACCCACTGGAAGGTGTCGTCGAGCGGCAGATCGCGTTGGTCGATGCGGTCGAGGCCCCAGGAAGGCACGGCGGTCTGGATGCTCGTCGTTTCGACGATCGAATCCTGGGCGACCATGGCCACGCGCGGGTCGGCCGCGAGCCGCCGCGCACCGGCGGCGTCGATCCGGACCGAAAATCCGGTCAGGCTCTCGGAGAACACGTGCTGGCGCTTGCCGCGATGCAGGGCGGCAAGTTCGTCCGCGGCGACACGGATGTCGTCGCGGCGCTCGGCCGCGCCCCTGCGACCGTGTGCGACGACGCGGCTCTCGTCGAGGACCACGATGTACTGGCCGGGGATCGGCTGGCCGGCGGCCACGGACTGCAGCGAACGGGCTTCGGCGCCCGCGATCGAGGCGAGCGCGAAGATTGCGAATGCGAGGATCGAAATCCGGTTTTTCATGGCTGGCTTCCCACCTTTGGCTGGCTGGCGTGCGAGCGGCCGAATGGCCGTCTCCAACGCACGGGTCCAGACTAGGGAGAAGCCTCGAAACCCTGTATCGGCGGGCTTCGGAACGTTTCGTGGGCCGAACGGAAAGCGCGCTGTCGGCGCGCCGGAAGCGAGGTGTCGGGTTTTGTCCTACAGCCGCCCGGAAAGCGCGGCGCGGTGGGGGTTCACTCGATGGGAAGCGGGTCCAGGAACGCGCGCTGGCCGGCCTCGAAGCGCCGCCGGCTTTCGGGATCCCGGATGGCCTCGGCCAGGGCAGTGACGAGCTCGTACTGGCGCTCGTCGCGGCCGGCGCCGCGCAGTGCGGCGATCAGCCCACCCTGGCTGCCGGCGTGCAGTTCGGCCAGCGCCGTCAGCTGGGGGTGCCCGAGCGTCGGGTCCTCGGGAGCACGGAAGGACTTCTCGCAGGCCTCCCGGGAAAGCGAGTGGTAGCTGCGGCAGTTCAGCGGCCTTGCCGAATAGGCCGTGCAGCGGCCGTCCTCGCCGAGAAGGGGACAGCGCAGATTCACGGCCAGAACACGATCCGGTGCCAGCTCGCGAAGGGCCTGCTCGGTCTCCGCGACGCGGGACTTGAAGCGCGTCAGTGCATCGGGTTCGAATTCGCGTTCGGCGAAATCCAGCAGGGCGAAGACTTCGAGCGCCGTGGCCATGACGCGCAGGTGGCAGCAGAAGTCGCATCCCGCACGGCAGGCCAGCGGGCCCCGATGCGCTCGCGGCAGGCCGGCGGTTTCCGACTCCACGAGGCGCTGCACGAGGCGCAGGGCGCGGGCGGCGTCGCCGCGCCGGAGCGATGCGGAGGCTTCGGCTTCGGCGCGCTGCGACACTCGGCCGCGGATTTCGCGGATCGGGATCAATGCGGAACCGGGCGCGCTGGTGGGCGGGGCTGTCGACGGAGAACGGGGAACAAGGGATGGGGCCGGATGGGTGGATATGCGCCAGCCTAGCCGATTCGGGCACTGCCGGGGCCGGTACCGGAAGCAGACGAGCCCCGGAAGACCGGGGCTCGTCGATGACCGTTGTGGGTGGGCCCTTTACGGGGTATCCAGCCAGAGGTCGTAGCTGCCGCTGCCCGAGTACGAGCGCACGCGCCAGTAGTAGTAGCCTGCGCTACCGCTGTAGGAGACGTCCTCGCTGGAATCGGCGCTGGTGCCGCTGTCGACCTGGGACCATCCGCTGCCGTTCCAGCGGTACAGGTACAGGTCGAAATCGGCGTTCGACGGGCCGCGCAGGTAGCCGTTGTGCACGCCCGAGGACGCGTAGTAGTAGGTCCCGTTCGGCTGCACGTCCGAATCGCCGGAGCCGCTGAGCGAACCCGTGTACTGGTCGCATCCGCTGCACGGCGCTCCGCCGCCGCTGCCGGGCTCGGTATAGCTGCCCACGAGGCTGACGCCGGAATACGAAGAGTAGCCGCGGATCATGACGTGCCAGGTGCCGGCCGCCGGGCTGGCGAAGTCGCAGGTCTCGTTGTTGCCGTTCCGCCATGGACGGCAGTCGTAGGACGAAGTCGTCGGTGCGGCTCCGTAGCGGACGTAGAGATCGGCGTCGCCGCTGCCCCCGCTGATCTGGAACGACAGGTCGCTGGCGCCCGAGGGCACGTCCAGGGTGAAGAAGGTCTCGGAGCCCTGGGCACCGGAGAGGTTGCCTTCCGGCACGCCGTTCTCGAGCACCGTGGGGCCGCCTCCGCCGCCTCCACCACCACCGCCGCCGCCGAACAGCGAGTACGCCATGAGGTTCGGCGAGCCGCTTCCGATGCCGGTCAGCGTGCCGGACGTGGCCGCGGAATAGATCGCATTCTCGACCGTGGACGGACCGGCCGAGGGATTTTCGGCGAGGTAGAGTGCGGCGATGCCGGCGACATGCGGCGATGCCATCGAGGTCCCGCTGATCGTGTTGGTCGCCGAATTGCTGTTGTACCAGGCCGAGGTGATCGACGAGCCGGGCGCGAAGATGTCGACGCAGGATCCGAAGTTCGAGAAGCTCGAGCGGGAGTCGCTGCTCGTCGTCGAACCCACGGTGATCGCGTCGGCCGAGCGTGCCGGAGACACGTTGCAGGCGTTCTGGTTCTCGTTGCCGGCGGCCACGACGACGGTCACGCCGGCGTTGCGCATGTTGCTGACGGCATTGTCCGTGGCCGTCGACGCCCCGCCGCCGAGGCTCATGTTGGCCACGGCCGGCTTGACGTGGTTCGCGGCCACCCAGTCCATTCCGGCGATCACGCCGGAGTTGGTGCCGGAACCGTTGCAACCGAGGACCCGGACCGGGACCACGTAGGCCTGCTTGGCCACGCCCCAGGTCGAGCCCGCGACCGTGCCGGCCACGTGCGTGCCGTGGCCGTTGCAGTCCTCGGAGCCGCGGCCGTCGCTGATGGCCGTGAAGCCGCTCAGGACGCGACCGCCGAAGTCATTGTGCGAGGAGCGCACCCCGGTATCGATGATGTAGGTCCGCACACCGGAAGCGGTGGTGTTGTAGACGTAGTTGCCGTCCAGCGGCAGATCGGCCTGGTCGACGCGATCGAGGCCCCAGGTCGCGCCGCTCTGCGTGGCACGGATCGAGACGATGCCGTCCTCTTCCACGTAGGCCACGCGCGGATCGTTGAGCAGCCGCACGAGCGACTTGTCGTCGGCCTGTACGACGAATCCCTTCAGCACGTGCGTGAAACTCTCCCTCAGTTTCGCACCGTGCTGGCGGGACAGCGATCGGGCCACTTGCGCGACCTCGGGCTGCGCGTTGCGCTCGCCGGCCAGGCGCGCGGCGTCTTCCTTCAGGACGACGATGTACTGCCCCTGCACGGGCTTCTTGGCGATCTTCAGTTCGCCGGCGGTGGCCGGCGCGCTGTAAGTGCCCAGCACGAGCGTGATGGCGCCCAGCAGGGCGGTCAGTGTTTTCCAGAACATTCGGTTCTCTCCCATCGTGTTGCATGCCCCTTGGTGACGATTCGACCCCTCCGGCCGTGGCACTCGGCCTCGGCCTGTTCGGTCGGACAGGGGACTCCCGCGGGGTTGCACCGATGAGAACGGAAAGACTCGTCTGGTCGCGGTTCCCTACTGCCCTGCTCGAACACCGCGGACGGTTGTAACCGAAACGAAATGCCAAAATCCAGCGTCGTCCGGCGAACCGGGCGCCGCTTTGTGACTGCAATCACGAAAAAAATTTCGCGGTGAGATTGCCGTCACCGCGAAACTTCGACGAATCGCTGCCGATCTGGACGAAAGGCCGTTGACGCGGCCGCCGGGATGTGTTTGGCCGACCCGTCAGGCGGCCTTCCGGCTCCCGCGTCGGTTCCCGCGTCCCGAGGACCGGCGTCCGGCCGATCGTCTCGCGGATTCTCCGGCCGAGCGTCCGCCGCCACGCCTGGCGTTGCCTGCGGTCTCGGCCGGATTCTCTTCGGGCTCGTAGCCGTCGATGGTTTCGTAGGGCAGGTCGAGGCCGACGAGCTTTCGGATGCCGGCGAAGTCCGAGCGTTCGGTCGCGGAGACCAGCGATATCGCCTGACCGTCGGAACCGGCCCGTCCCGTGCGGCCGATCCGGTGGACGTAATCCTCGGCGACGTTGGGAATCTCGAAATTGACCACGCGGGGAAGGAGTTCGATATCGAGACCTCGCGCGGCGATGTCGGTGGCCACCAGGGTGCGGACGCGGCCGGTCTTGAAGTCCTTCAGGGCGCGAGTCCGTGCGCCCTGCGACTTGTTGCCGTGGATCGCCGCCGCCGGGATTCCGTCGGACTCCAGCTGCCGGGCGAGACGATTGGCGCCGTGCTTGGTCCTCATGAAGACCAGCACCTGCCGCCAGTCGTTGCTGCCGATCATCCAGGACAGGAGTTCGCGCTTGCGACGCTGATCGACGCGGATGACGCGCTGATGGATCCGGTCGACCGTGGAATTCGGCGCAGCCGTCTCGATCCGCACAGCATCGCGCTGGAAGCGTGCTGCCAGGGCGAGAATCTCGCGAGAAAACGTTGCCGAAAACAGCAGCGTGCGGCGGTCGACGGGAAGACGGCCGACGATGCGCTCGATGTCGGGCCGGAAACCGAGATCGAGCATTCGGTCGGCCTCGTCGAGCACCAGCGTTTCGACGCTGGACAGCGAAACGCTGCCCCGGGAGGCGAGGTCCAGCAGCCTTCCGGGCGTGGCGACGAGCACGTCGGTGCCGCGACGCAGCGCATTTTCCTGCGGGCGGATGTTCACGCCCCCGAAGACCGCCATGGACCGGAGCGGCAGGTGGCGGCACAGCGCTCGGGCCTGGGATTCGACCTGGGCGGCAAGTTCGCGCGTGGGCGTCACGACGAGCAGCCGGGGCTCCCGGCACGGCGGCCGTCCGACCAGTGCATCGAGGGTGGGCAGCAGGAAGGCGGCCGTCTTTCCGGTACCCGTCTGGGCCGAGGCGGTGACGTCCCGTCCGGACAGGATTTCCGGAATCGCGCGGGCCTGGACCGGGGTCGGCGTCGAAAAGCCGAGGTCGTCGAGCGCGCGCAGGAGTTCGGTCGCGAGACCGAGTTCATCGAATTTCATCTTGGAGTTTCCTCTTTGTACAGGGCAGTTGCCGGGTGCCGGCGGCACCGGGGCAGGGAGTAGGATCGGGACAGGCCCTGGAGGAATCTCGATCTCGGGTCGCCGAAGGAGGTCCGGATCGGACGCGGCGAACTGCGTATTGTATCACCGCTCGGCGGCTTTCGACGCAGGCGGGTCTGCGGCCACCTTCCGGCGGCGCTCCAGGCGCTCCAGGCATTCCTCGCACCAGGCGATGATCGCGGCATATTTCTCGAGGCCGAGGCGCAACGTCATGTGGGCGAAGAGTTCGCGCTCCGGCAGCGCATCGGGAAACCTCGGATCTTCGTCGCGCCAGTGCGCTTCGATGCCGACCAGTTCTTCGCGGTGGCGGATGAACTCGTCGCGCAGTCGCTCGAGGAACGCCCTCCGTTCCGGCGCTTCCAGCGTGTCCAGGAACCCGACCTGGGCCAGCCAGCCCAGGCGGTCGGCGTGAACGTCGGGGCCCTGGGTCAGCCACGCTTCGAGTTCGCGCTGGCCCGCCTCGGTGCGGGCGTAGACGTTCTTGGGCGGACCCTTGGTCGACGGCTCGCGTCGCGCCGTCAGGAGCCCGCGATCGCGCATCCGCTTCAGCGTCGGGTAGATCTGGGCGAGATCCGCCGACCAGTAGTGAGAGAGCTGTTGCTCGAAGCGATGCTTCAGGTCATAGCCACTGGCCGGCTTGTCCAGCATTCCGAGCAGGATGTGCGGAAGGCTCATGCCGGCACCGGGGGCAGGCGCCGCCGATAGTAGCGGGCCCAGAGCGCCGAGGCGGGAATGCCGATCGCGGCCGGCGCGATCCAGGGCAGGATCTGCCAGGCGCCGGGGATGTCGTAGGAAAAGAACCGGTTCGCCCCGAAGACGGCGAAAGCGGTATGGAAGGCGATGCCGCAGCCGAGCATCGCGTTCAGGTGCTCGATCTTCCACTGGCCGGGACGATTGTTCCGGCCCCGGGCGAGATTCAGTATGCCGATGCCGTTGCCGATCCCGATCGGCGAGAGGGCGAGAAGCAGGATGGCGTTGTCGGGTCGCCAGTACAGCGCCCAGAACACGATCATGATGCTCGCGGCGATCATGCTCCAGGCCGTGAGACGCCTGTAGGGGGTGTCGAGGCCGGTCAGGTCGCGCTTGGCGGCCAGCACGCCGATCCCGTGGCTGAGGATGCCGCCGGTGACGAGCGCCAGGTAGCCGAGGAACAGCAGGAATGCCCAGGCTTCCGGATTGTCGGCCGGATACGTGCCGGTGGCGAGCGCGTGTCCGATCCGCCCGAGCACGGCCAGGCCGGCGGCGGTCAGGACGACGAAGGCCGAGTACCGGAACACGCGGCCGGCATAGCGGTGCAGCTCGCCGCCCTTGCGCACGAAGACCGGAATCCAGAAGGCGGCCAGGCCCGCGAAGCCCGCCACGATGTGCAGCCAGCGGTTCCAGTCGAGCAGATTGTCCATGTTTTCTCTCCAGTTTCGGGCCAGCCCGGTCGGCAAGTATATGAATAGTTATATACTGAACTTCACCCGCCGTCAATGGGGAATCCGGAACGGCCGCCCGGCTTGCTATGCTCTCGCCCGGTCCGTTCGCCTTTCACGGAGTCCGTGATGCAGGAACCCGATGCGCATCCCGAAGAATCCCGGCGTCTCGCTTCACTGCGCGCGCTGGAGCTCCTCGATACCCGGCCCGAGGAGCGCTTCGACCGGATCACGCGCATGGCATGCAGGCTCTTCGATGTGCCCATTTCTCTCGTCACGCTCCTCGACGAGGATCGCCAGTGGTTCAAGTCGAGGCAGGGCATGAACCGCGAGCAGGGACCTCGCGCCGAATCGTTCTGCGGCCACGCCGTGCTCGGTTCCGGGGTCTTCGTCGTGGAGGATGCCGCTGCCGACCCGCGATTCGCCGACAATCCCCTGGTGACGGGCAGGCCGGGCATCGGCTTCTACGCCGGCGTGCCGCTGCGCGCCCCGGACGGCATGCCCGTCGGCACGCTCTGCATCATCGACCGGAATCCGCGCGAACTGGGCGGAGAGGACGAGAAGACGCTCGTCGACCTCGCGGCCATGGTGGAGCGCGAGCTCGCCGTGACGGAACTCGCGACGACCGACGACCTGACGGGCGTTTCGAACCGGCGCGGATTCCTTGCACGCGCGCAGCGCAACCTGCGCATGTGTCGGAAGCACTCGATGCGGGCAACGCTGGTCTTTCTCGACCTCGACCGCTTCAAGGAGATCAACGACCGATTCGGGCACGAGGCCGGGGATCGGGCGCTCGTCGACTTCGTGCGGCTCATGCGCAGGACCCTGAGGAACTCGGACCTGTTCGGCCGACTGGGCGGCGACGAATTCGTCGCGCTGCTCGTCGAATCGGGCCGCGAGCGCGCCGAAGAAGTGATTCGACGCTTCGCCGGAGAGCTCGAGGCATTCAATGCCGGAGGCCGAAGGGAGTATGCGCTGCATTTCTCCCACGGTGCCGTGGAATACGATCCGGGTCGTCACGAATCGATCGAGGATCTCCTTGCCGAGGGCGATGAGCTCATGTTCCGGCACAAGCGCCGCGACGATCGGAAATGACGCTGGATCGGCTCTACCAGTCGAGAATCCTCGAACTGAACCGTTCGCCGCTGCATCGCGGAGAACTCGAAGGCGCGACGCACGAGGCCCGGGGAACGGATGCGCTCTGCGGCGACGACATCCTCGTCCGGCTCGTCGTCGAAGGATCGCGCATCGAGGCCTGCGCGTGGACCGGCGAGGCCTGCGCGATCACGACGGCCTCGGCGTCGATGCTGGCCGAATGGATCGCGGGTCGGACCGTGGGGACGCTGCGGGCGGCCCACGCCCGATTCCGGGCGTTGCTGGCCGACGATGGCTTGCCAGACGACGAGGAGCTCGGCGAGATCAACCTGCTGCGCGCCGTCGCCGACTACCCGTCGCGCGTGCGCAATGCGCTGTTGCCCTGGGAGACGGTCGATCGGGCGCTGGAATCGATCTGAGGGGGGGCCGGGTCATGCTCAGATCGGCAGGTCGCCGAGCGCCATCCACGCGGCGATCCCCAGCGCAGCGATGCCGCCCAGCATTTCCACCGTCACCGCAGCGAAGAACCAGAACGGATGGGCATCGCGGTCGATCGGCAGCAGGCCGTGTCCGGCACGTCGCTGCCGGAGCGCGACGCAGCCGCCCGCCAGAAGGCCCGTGCCGAGGCCGAACAGGCCGACGCTCGAGACGACCTCGGTGAAGTTCTGACGAAGGTAGCCGAGGATCGCGGCGCCGGCGAACAGCAGGAAGCCGGCCAGCATGGCGATTCTCGGGAGCAGCGTCGGCCGGGTGCGGGATGGTGCGTCTTCGTTGCGGTCGTTCATGTCGTGGGTTCCGTGGCGCGTTGCGATTCGAATCCGGCGGGGACGAGGCGCAGGACGCGACCCCGGTCGGAATCCGTGGTGATCCAGGGCGTTCCGTCCGGGGCGATCCGTACCTCGCGCAGGCGTTCGTCGAGCTCGGCGAGCAGGACGTGCTCGGCAACGACCCGTTCGCCGGAAATCTCGAGCCGGCGCAGGTCCCGCGAGGCCAGCCCCGTGACGAGGAGGTCGCCCTGCCAGGCGGGAAAGGCCGGGCCCTCGACGACGGCCAGGCCGGCCGGGGCGATCGAAGGGGTCCAGGTCCAGAGCGGGTCGACGCGGCCCGGCAGCGATTCGTACGGCGAGATCAGCGCACCCGAGTAGTCGATCCCGTGCGTGGCCGCGGGCCAGCCGTAGTTCGACCCCGGCACCAGGCGCTGGAGTTCGTCGCCGCCTCGCGGGCCGTGCTCGTGCTGCCAGATGGCCTCACGGGC
>JAWVZQ010000084.1:0-9424 GCA_033722095.1 Wenzhouxiangellaceae bacterium
AGCAGAGGAAGCCGAAGCAGAGGAAGCCGAAGCAGAGGAAGCCGAAGCAGAGGAAGCCGAAGCAGAGGAAGCCGAAGCAGAGGAAGTCGAAGCAGAGGAAGCCGAGGACGCGTTGGAGCCGGCGCCGGTCGAGTTCGAACCGTGGCCGGATCGCGACGTCGCCGAGGCGCGCACCGCGGCCTCGGATACCGCGGAGACCGAGGCCCGGGCGCCGACCGCCGAGGTCGGCGAGGGCCTGATCGCCGTCGACTACGATTCACTCGACGACGAGCTCATCGAGCTGTTCACCGAAGAAGGCCAGGAACTGCTCGAACATGCCGACGAAGTCCTGCAGGAATGGCGCGAGCGTCCCGACGACCGCAAGCTCGTGACCGCGCTGCAGCGCGACGTCCACACGATCAAGGGCAGCGCGCGCATGGCCGGCCTGAATCCGGTCGGCGAGGTCGCCCATGTGCTCGAGGACCTGCTCGAACGCATCGCGGGCGGTCAGCAGGAGGCAACCCAGGGCAGCATCGATGCGCTCGAGAGCGGTTGCGACCACCTGCACGCCATGCTCGACGCCGTCGTCGAGCGCGAGCCGCTGCCGGCCCGCGGCGCCACGGAGCTGTTCGAGGAAGAGGAGACCGACTTCGAGACGGCCCGCGACCAGCTGCGCGAGGCCACGGGCGGTGACCGCGCCGAAGAGGTGCGCACCGGACGTGCAAGCACCATCCGTCTGGCCTCCGAGCGGATCGAGGAGCTCCTGAACTTCGCCGGGGAAGTCTCGATCTTCCGCTCGCGCATCGAGCAGGAAATCGGTTCGTTCCGCGGGAGCATCGGCGAGGTCGAGCAGACCGTCGCGCGACTGCGCGAGCAGCTTCGCAAGCTCGAGCAGGAAACCGAGGCGCAGATCCTGTCGCGCTACGAGCGAGAGCACGGCAGCGCCGAGGCCACCTTCGATCCGCTGGAACTGGACCGCTATTCGACGATCCAGCAGCTTTCCCGCGCCCTGGCCGAGTCGGTCAGTGACTTGAACAGCCTGACCGAGCTCATGGACGACGCCGGGCGCCAGTCGGAAACGCTGCTGATGCAGCAGGCGCGCGTCAACACCGAACTCCAGGAAGGCCTGATGCAGGCCCGCATGGTCTCGTTCAACACGCTGGCGCCGCGCCTTCGGCGCGTGGTTCGCAACGCCGCGCGCGACGTGGATCGGAAAGCCGAGCTCGACATCGTGTTCGAGGGCGAGGGCGAGCTCGACCGCAACGTTCTCGACCGCGTCACGGCGCCGATCGAGCACATCCTGCGCAACGCCGTGGCCCACGGTATCGAGGATCCCGAAGACCGACGCCGCCTGGGCAAGCCCGAAGCCGGCCGGATCCGGATCGAGATCGATCGCGAGGCCACCGAGCTGACCATCCGCATCAGCGACGACGGCTCGGGACTCAAGCTCGACCGGATCCGCAAGCGCGCCGAGGAACTGGACCTCATCGACGAGGACGAGGCCGCGGACGCCGAACGCCTGGCCAGCCTCATCTTCCAGCCGGGCTTCTCGACGGCCGGCGAGGTCAGCGAGCTGGCCGGCCGCGGCGTCGGAATGGACGTGGTGTCCAGCGAAATCCGCCAGATCGGCGGTCGCGTCAACGTCGAGACCGAGGAAGGCAAGGGCAGCCGCTTCGTGCTGCGCATCCCGCTGAGCCTCGCCGTCATGCAGGCGATCTTCGTCACGGCCGAGGAGCGGCTGTTCTCGATCCCGCTGCAGACCGTCCGCGGCGTTGCCCGAATCCGGCCGTCCGAGTGGGAAGATGCGCTCGACGCCGACGGGACCTATTCCTACGGTGGGGAAGACTACCCGCTGCTGGAACTCGAGCCGCAGTTGGGCTTCGAACCGCCCGAACTGGGCGACGAGAACCTGTCGCTGCTCATGGTTTCGGCCGGCGACCAGCGTGCGGCCATCCGCGTGACCGAGATCCAGGGTCACCGGGAAATCGTCCTCAAGCCCGTCGGTCCGCAGATCAGCTCGATCACGGGCATCCTCGGCGGCACCATCATGGGCGACGGCCAGGTGGTCTGCATCCTCGACGTGGGTCCGCTCATCGAGCGCGCGATGGACGAGCAGCGCCTGCCGGGCATGGTCGAGCGGTCCGAGACCATGGCCGTGGGCGAAGAGGAAACCAAGCGCACGCCGCTGGTCATGGTCGTCGACGACTCGATCACGATGCGCCGCGTCACGGCGCGCATCCTCGAGCACCACGGCCTCGAGGTCATCACCGCGCGCGACGGCGTCGAGGCCGTGGACCTGCTCTTCGAGCGCGTTCCCGACCTCATGCTGCTCGACATCGAGATGCCGAGGATGGACGGGTTCGAGCTTGCCGCCTATGTGCGCGACGAGGCGCGACTGGCCGACATCCCGCTGATGATGATCACCTCGCGCTCCGGCGACAAGCACCGCCAGCATGCGAAGGAACTCGGCGTGGATCGCTACCTGATCAAGCCCTATCAGGAGTCGAACATGGTGCGCAATGTCTTCGAGATGCTCGACATGCCGGTCCCGGGAGACTGAAACGATGTCCGAACAGGAAATCCGCAGCGTCCTCGTGCCGGTCTCCGGCACGGACCTGCTGCTGCCCAACGCGACGATCTCCGAGATCGTCGGCTACTCTCGCCCGGATCCGATCGACCAGGCGCCCGACTGGCTCATCGGCAATATCCTCTGGCACGGCTGGCAGGTGCCCGTGGTCTCGTTCGCCGTGCTGACCGAACAGGCCGAATCCGAGCCCACCGACGGGGCCAAGATCTGTATCACGAAGAATCTCGTGACCAACGACCGCATTCCCTTCATCGGGCTCCTGGCCCAGGGCTTTCCGCGGCTCGTCACGGTCACGGAATCGACGCTCGTCGAAGTGCCCGAATCATCGACGCATATCGCCGTGGCCGGCGAATGCGTGATCGGCGACCGAGAGGCCGTCATCCCCGAACTGGACCGCATCGGCCAGCTCGTCGCCCACGCCGCCTACGGCGCGCTGCCGCTGACCACCTGATCGCCGGACGCTTCGCGCGCCGGCGGCGCATTCAACGCCAGTCCCCGTAGAGGGCCTGAAGCACGGCGAGCACGGCCGGTCCTGCGGTTTCCGTTCGCAGGACTCTCGGACCCAGTCCGACGGACCTGGCGCCGCGCTCCCGCAGCATTGCCACCTCCGCGTCGTCGAGCCCGCCCTCGGGCCCGACCACCACGGTCACCGGACCTTCGGAGGGATTCCAGGCCTCCGAAAGCGGTCGCGCCGCGCCGGGCAGCAGGGCCAGCAGCGCGCCCGGCGCCTCCAGCTCGTGGAGATGCGCGACGGGTTCCAGCTCGGGCAGTTCGGCGCGCCCGCACTGCTCGCAGGCCGAAACGATGATCCCCTGCCAGTGGGCCATGCGCTTCTCTTCGCGAGCACCGGAGAGGCGCACGTCGCAGCGCGTCGTCGCGAGCGGTCGGATCGTGGTCACGCCGAGTTCGACGGCACGGCGCAGGACGGCGTCCATCTTCTCGCCCTTGGCCAGCGCCTGCGCCAGGCCGATGCGTAGCGACGGGGCCGTCCCGGGATCGACGGATTCGCCGATTTCCACCACCGCGCCCTCGCGGCCTGCCTCCACGAGCGTGCCGGGCCAGTCGCGGCCGTCGCCGTTGAACAGGACGACGGCCTGTCCCGTCCGTGCGCGCAGCACGCGGACGAGATGATGCGCCGGAGCCTGGGGAAGCGCGATCGACTCCCCCTGCGACAGGGCGGTCTCGACGTAGAGCCTGGGAATCCGCATCCTCGCGCTACTCCCGCGTGGCCCGGTCGATGCCCTCGGCGGCCACGCGCCCGAGCATCGCGATCTCGTCGGGCGTGACGACGTAGGGCGGCATGAAGTACACGACGTTGCCGAGCGGGCGCAGCAGCGCGCCGTTCCCGAGCGCGTGGCGGTACACGCGGATGCCGCGCCGGTCCTGCCAGGGGTAGGGCTCGCGTCGCGCCTTGTCGCGGACCATTTCCGCGGCCAGGATCATGCCGGTCTGCCGGACTTCGGCCACGTGAGGATGATCGGCCAGCGGCGCGGCCGCCTCGGCCATGGCGCGCGCCAGGGCGCGGTTGTCACCGATGACGTCGCGCGACTCGAACTGGTCGAGCACGGCCAGTGCAGCGGCGCAGCACAGGGCATTGCCGGTGTAGCTGTGAGAATGCAGGAACGCCTTCATCGTCGAGTAGTCGTCGTAGAACGCCTCGTAGACCTCGTTGCCCGTCAGCACGGCCGACAGCGGCAGGTAGCCACCCGTCAGCCCCTTCGAAAGGCACATGAAGTCGGGGCTGATCCCGGCCTGCTCGCAGGCGAACAGCGTCCCCGTGCGGCCGAATCCGACGGCGATCTCGTCGGCGATGAGGTGGACCTCGTAGTGGTCGCAGGCCTGCCTGAGCCGTTCCAGATAGACGGGATCGTACATGCGCATGCCCCCGGCGCATTGCACGAGCGGCTCGACGATGACGGCGCAGATCTCGTCGTGGTGACGCGCCAGCAGCGCTTCCATTTCACCGAACCGATCCAGCGCGTGCTCGCGGGCCGACTGGCCCGGCTGGCGGTCCCAGGCATCGGGCGAGGGGACCACGAGGGGCTCGAGCAGCAGCGGAGCGTAGGTCTCCCGGTACAGCCCGACATCGCTGACCGCCAGCGCGCCCAGCGTCTCGCCGTGGTAGCTGCCGGACAGGCAGACGAAGCGCCGACGGCGGTGCTGGCCGCGATTGCGCCAGTAATGGAACGACATCTTCAGCGCGACCTCGACGGCAGCCGACCCCGAATCGGCGAAGAAGACCCGGTCCAGCCCCGGCGGTGTCGCCTCGACGAGCCGTTCCGCGAGTTCCGTCGCCGCCGGATGCGTCAGGCCGGCCAGGATGACGTGCTCCAGTGTCTCGGCCTGCTCGGCGAGTCGGCGATTGATGTCGGGATTGGCGTGGCCGAAGAGGTTGACCCACCACGAACTGATGGCGTCGAGGTAGCGGTTGCCGTCGAAGTCCTCGAGCCAGGCGCCGCGTCCGCGTCGGATCGGCACGAGCGGAAGGTCCTCGTGATCCTTCATCTGCGTGCACGGGTGCCAGAGCACCGAGAGATCGCGCCGCTGCCAGTCGCGGTTGTCCATGGGCCCGGGATGTTCGGAACGGCCCGCGATGTTAGCGCAGTCCGCGACCGTGCCGCGCGGGCCGGCGGTTCCGTTTTGCTATGATCGCGGCGAACGCGCTTCGCACCCGTGACCGGAATCACCGCATGACCCGCAATCCTTTCCGAAACCCGCAGCGGGCCCCGCAGGGCGGCTTCACGCTCATCGAGGTCCTCGTCGTCGTCGTCATCCTCGGCATCCTGGCCGCGGTCGTCGTCCCGCGCTTCATGGACGAGCCCGACGAGGCGCGTGTCACGAAGGCGCGGCAGGACATCCAGGCCATCGTCACGGCCCTGAACATGTACCGGCTCGACAATCGCAGCTATCCGTCGACGAACCAGGGACTCGAGGCCCTGGTCCGCGAGCCTTCGGGGCTGCCGGAATCGGCCAGCTGGAAGCAGGGCGGCTACCTCGACCGGCTGCCGACCGATCCCTGGGGCCATCCCTACCGCTATCTGAATCCCGGCGTACACGGCGAAATCGACGTCTGGTCCGAGGGCGCCGACGGACAGCCGGGTGGAGAGGGCGTCGATGCCGAGATCGGCAACTGGACCGACTGAGCGCCGGGCCGCCGGCTTCACGCTCGTCGAACTGCTCGTCGTCGTCGTCATTGCCGGCGTCCTGACCGGCCTCGTGGCGCTGCGCGCGTTCCGGGACGCGCCGGCCGCGCGCATGGAGCGCGCGCTCGACCGCGTCGAGGTCGGCCTTGCCGAGGCCTGCGACGCGGCGCTGTTCGCGGGCGCGCCGATGGGCCTGCGCCTGTCGCCGGCCGGCGTCGATGCATGGCGCTACCTCGACGCCGCGTGGGTGCCGCTGCCGCCGGACCGCGGTCCGGCCCGCGTCGAATTCGAGCCCGGCTGGAGCGTGTCCATCGAGGTGGCCGGGCGGCCCGTTTCCACGGCACCGCAGGGTCCGCAGGTCGTCTGCAGCGGCGTCGAACCGCCCGTGCCGTTCGCCATCCGGCTCCGCGACGGGCCGGAAGTCGTCGAGCGGCGCTGGCCGGCGGAGTCGCCCGGATGACCGCACGCGGTTTCACGCTCATCGAGGTCCTCGTCGCGCTGGCCGTGATCGCGATCGCCGTCGTGGCGCTGGCCGGCAGCGGCACGCGCGCCCTGGATGCGCAGTACGAGATCGAGCAGCGCAGCGCGGCACTCTGGGTCGCCGCGAACCGCATCGCCGAGGTCGCGCTGGAACAGCCGGTCGGGCCGGGCCCCAGGTCCGGCATCTCGAGCATGGCCGGCGGCCAGTGGCACTGGCGCATGAACGTGCAGCCCGCACCCGGCGGCGATCTCTGGCGCGTCGACGTGGCCGTCGGGTCCGACGCCGAGGCCGATCTCGTCACGCACGTCGGCTTCCTCCCCAGATGAATGCGGAGCCGCGGCAAGGTCCGCGCCGGCGTCCCGCCGGCTTCACGCTCGTCGAACTGCTCGTCGCCGTGCTCGTGTTCGGCCTGCTGGCCGCGGCCGGGTACGCTGCCGTTCGCTCCCTCCTCGACGCGGCCGAGACGCACGAGCGGCGGGCCGCCTCGTTCGCCGCCCTGCAGCGCAGCGTGACCGCGCTCGACGCCGATCTGCGCCAGCTCGTCTCGCGTTCGGGGCCCACGCCGGGTGGCCAGGCCCAGCCGGCGCTGGCCGGAACGCCGGTTTCGCTGACCGGCCGCCGAGCCGGCCGCGCCAGTCCGGCGGGTCTCGAGCGCAGCCGGCTGCAGCGATTCGGCTGGTTCATCGAGAGCGGAACGCTGGTCCGGCTGGCCTGGCCGGCCGAGGGGGACGGCACCCCGGTCCGCCAGCCGTTCCTCGACGATGCGCTGGGATTCGAGCTGCGCTACCGCGACGCACTGGGTCGATGGACGGATGCCTGGCCTGCCGAGGGCGGCGGCTTCGCCCTCCCCGTCGCCGTCCGGTATCGCCTCGAGCACGCGCGGTTCGGGACCATCGACCGGCTGGTGGCGCTTTGAGCGGCGCATCCGTCGCCGGTGCGCGCGAATCGGGCGCGGCGCTGCTCGTCGCGCTGGCGATCGTGGCCGTTGCCGCGGGGCTGGCCGTGGCGATGTCGGCCGGGGCGGGCCGTGACGTCGAGAGGACGCGCGCCCTGTTCCAGTCCGAGCAGTCCTGGCAGCTCGCGCGTGGGCTCGACGGCCTGGCCCGCGAGTGGATCCGTGCGAATCGCGAGGCCGGCCGGGCCGATACCGCGCTCGACGGTCGCTGGTCGGCGCCGTTCGCGGTCCCGGGCGGGCAGGTCGCCGGAAGAGTGTTCATCGTCGATGGTCGTCTGAACCTCAATGCGCTGGCCAGCCGACGGCCGGAAGTGGCCGCCTGGGGGCGTGCGAGCCTGGCGCGGCTGCTGGCGTCGCTGAATCTCGACGCCCGTCTGGCGCCCGGGATCGAGAACTTCGTCAGGCGGGCTGCTGCCGACGGAGGCCCGGGGCTGGTCCACGTCACGGAACTGGCCGGTCTGCCCGAACTGCCCGGCGCCGCTCGAGAGGCACTCATTCCCCACGTCGCGGCCCTGCCCCATCCGGATGCGCGCCTCAACGTCAACGCGGCCACGCCGCACGCGCTGGCCGCTGCCGTCGACGGACTCACCGTGTCCGGTGCCGCCGCGCTGCTGGCCCGGACGCCCTACGAAGACCTCGACGCCCTGATGGGCCGCCCCGAAATGAGCCGCCTCGACGCGAGGCGTGCACGCGAGCGTCTCGGCGTTCGTGCCGAATGGTTCCTCGGTCAGGCGCGCGTCACGCTCGATGGGGTGCCGCGCGATCATTTCCGGCTCATCGGCCAGGCCGGTGCGGGGTATGATTTCCGCTACGTCAGCCAGGGGGTTCCCTAGGGAAGCCCCGGCTTGTCCGGCGCGGGCGCGACGTCCCGTTCCGCAAGGGATTCGCCGACACGCGCGGCGCGCATCATCAATCAGAGTTTTCCTGGACCCGTCTTCCGCATGGCCCGCGAATCGCTCCACGACATCGTAGAACTGGCCGTGGGCCGGCGCCTGACCGTCGATGCCCGTGGCCGGCCGCGGTCGGGCTCACCGACGGCCGCGCCCGTCGTGCTCGTGCCGGCCGACCGCGTCAGCGTGCTGCGCGTCGACCTGCCGAGGGTGAGTGCCCGGCGTCTCCACGAGGCCCTGCGCTGGGCTGCCGAGGACGCGATGGCGGCGTCCGCGGAAGACCAGCACGTGGTCGCGCTCGAGCGCGATGACGACGAGCGGCTGGCCTGTGCCGTGGCGACGCGCAACGACATGCGAGGCTGGATGGACGCCGTCGATGCGCCCCCGTGCCGCATGGTTCCCGATGCGGTGTGCCTGCCATGGGCGTCGGGCGAAGTCGTCCTGGCCTTCGACGGCCGGCAGGTCCTGGCGCGATTCGGGCGGTTCGGATTCGATCGGCTCGAGCCCGAGTTGCTCGACGCCCTGCTGCCCGAGTTCGTCGAAGCCGCCGGGCCGCAGGCGCGCGTGGTCTGGCTCGGGGATCCGCCGCCGGGCGTCGATTCCGCGGGCCACGAGGTCCGCCCGATGGCCGGAGACCTGCTCGAAGTCCTGGCCGGCGGCGTCGAGGACGCGCCCGTCGACCTGCTGCAGGGCGAGTTCGCCCCGGCAGGCGCCGATCGGCGGCGAAGGACCTGGTCGCTGGCCGCGGGCCTGGCCGTACTGCTGGCCGTGCTGGTGGTCGCCGATGCATGGCTCGGCGTCGCGGCGCTGCGCGGCCACGTCGAAGAACTCGACGACCGCATCGAGCACCGGTTCGCCGAACAGTTTCCGGACATCGGCACGCTGGTCCGGCCTCGGGTGCAGGCCGAGCGCGCACTGGCCGCGCTGCGCGGCGGCCAGGCGGATCGGTTCGTGGCGCTGATGGCCGGCGTCAGCCCGCTGTTCTCGGGGGCGGGTTCGATGCAGGTCCGTTCGGTCCGCTACGACGGAGAAGCGATGCTCGTCGACGTCGCCGTGCCGTCCACGAACGACCTCGATGCCCTGCAGAGACAGTTCGGCGCCCGGGGACTCGAGGCGCGCATCGAGCAGGTAACGGTCGGCGAGACGGGCGCGCGCGGCAGGCTGCGCATCGGGGAGTCGCTGCCGTGACGCGCTGGTGGTCCGAGCGCGAGCCCCGCGAGCGATCGCTGATCGCCGCGGCCGCCGTCGTGGTCGGCTTGTTGACCGCCTGGCTGTGGCTCGTCGAGCCCGCCCGCGCCTCGCCGCCGAGGCTGCGCGGAAGCAGGCCCTGCTGGAATGGCTGCAGGCCGTGGAGCCCGACGTCCGCCGGCTGCGCGAGGCCGGCGGCGG
>JAWVZQ010000085.1:0-9364 GCA_033722095.1 Wenzhouxiangellaceae bacterium
CGAGGGCCGCCTCGAGGAAGAGCGGCGGCTCATGTACGTGGGCCTGACGCGCGCCGAGCGGCGTCTGCACCTGTCGTTCTGCCGCACGCGCCGCCAGTACGGCGAGGCCCAGAAGCGCGAACCCAGCCGGTTTCTCGACGAGCTGCCGATGGAATTCCTCGAATGGCCCGGCCGCGACGGCCGCGAGCCACCCGACGCCGACCAGGCCCGCGGCCAGCTCGCCGCGCTGAAGGCGATGCTCGAGAGCTGACGCTCGCGAGGGCATTTGAAAACCGGGCGCCGCTGAAGCAGGATGCGAGGCAGACCCGCCCGCGTGAACCCCGATGCGCCTACCGCTTCCGCTGCTCGCCCTGCTTGCCGCCATGCTCCCGGCCCCCGCCGCATCCCAGGCCGAACCGGTCCTGCTCGGCCGTTCAGGCCCGACCGACGGCTTCCTGATCCCGGCCAACACGGGTTTCTCGAACAACGACGTCGCGCTCAACGACGCCGGCGAAGCCGCGCTGCGCTTGTCGTCGATCGGCGTGGCCGGCGACCGGGGCATCTGGTACGGCGACGGCGTGACCGGCCAGGTCGTGGCCATGGGGGATCCGGCCTGGTTCTTCACCGACGCCGACCTCAACAACGCCGCCGAGATCGTCTGGGCGCAGACCGACACGCCGGCCGACGGCGTCTACGGCTGGGACCCGGTCAGCGATACGGTCTCGCTGATCACGGCCGAGCCACTTGGGACCTCGTCTTGGGGGACGGTCCGGATCAATGACGCGGGGACGCTGGGCTTCCGTGCCACCTTCGGCGGCGGCGGGCGCGCCTGGGTATCGCGAACGGCCGGCGGTACGGTGAACATCCACGCCGCCGAGGCCGCCATCCAGCCCGGCAGTCCCTGGGATTTCCTGTTCACGCCCTCGTTCAACGAGGCCGGGCAGATCGGCGGCAAGGCGCTGCTCGTCGGCGGCGACGCCAACCAGATCATCCGCACCGAGCCGGACGGCAGCTTCGTCGTGCTGGTCTCGGACCAGACCGCGGACGGGACCAGTCCGTTCACGAGCTTCGACAACTCGCCCGCGATCAACGACTTCGGTCACGTCGGCTTCATCGGTAGCGCCAACGGCCAGCGCGGCGTCTGGACCGGAGACGGAACCTCGACGACGCAACTTGCCGGCGAGGGTGACGATGGCGTCGGCGACATCGAGTTCTTCGGCCCGGCCATCGACAACGCCGGGCGCGTCGTCTTCCGTGCCTTCGAGAACGGCGGCCGCCGCGCGATCTGGCTCGCCGAAGCCGGCCGGACGCCGCAGCGGCTGATCGGCGCCGGTGACCTCGTCGACACCGACCTGGGCCCGGCGCGCATCGACAGTCCGAGCGGCATCGAGTTCTCGGGCGGCGTGACGATCAACGAGTCGGGCCAGGTCGGGTTCATCGCCGTGCTGACCGCGCCCGACGACGTCAACGACGTCTACGGCCTGGGCGTGTTTCGCTTGGCCTTCGCAACCGAGCTGATCTTCGCAGACGGGTTCGAGTCGGCGGAGTGACGATGCCGGGAGGGACGCCGCATGCGCAGGGAACGCGAATGGGCATCCGAATGGACTCCGGACACGGCACCGGCGCGATATTCCGGGGCCGACCCGGACGGCGATTTCGAGATCGTCCACGTCCACGCCGGCACGCCCGCTGCCGAGTCGGGCCTCCGGCTCGGCGACCGCATCGCCGTACCCGTCCCAGAGCGCGGCTGCAAGCGCCTCGACGAGCCTGAACGGACCCCGCCGCGGCGTCCGGGGAGACGATCCGATCGAGACCCCCGAGCTGGACGTCGTCGATATGGTCGAGTGATGCAGGACCGAGATCCGGGCCTTCAGAGCTCGACCCGTGCCGTCGTTTCGGCGAAGGCGCCTCTCGCTCGGCGCCGCGGGCGAAACCTGGACGATGCCTATCGGAGGCCGAGCACCTCACCCTCGAAGAACTCGAGGAAATCGGGCGTCCAGGAGCGGGTGCGGTCGACCTCCGTCCAGTAGCTGATGAAGTGATCGCTGCGGAACCAGTTCGGGTTGGCAGTCCCTCCTCCGACGCCGAGATCTTCCGACGAGATCACGCCCAGTTGCATCTGCCGGAACCGGTTCTCCATGATTCGCACGGTCGCGCTCACGACCCAGCCGTAACGCTGCTGGTCGACCGGGGCGAGTTCTGCGTAGGACCCTCCGGTATTGAGGAAGTCGATGATGCGAATCCAGTCGTCGTTCAGCGCTACGTCTGTCTGCCACTCGATGATCTGCTCGATCGTCGCCTGTACGGCTGCGGCACGGGCGACCTGCGTGTTCTGGCGGATCTCCCAACCGACGAACAGCAGAGAGACGACAACGCCGAGCATGCCGATCGATTGCGCCAGGTCGAATCGTTTCGCGGATGCCATTTCGAGTCTCCATTCCTGGCGGCCGGGACGCGCGCCGGATCGCGGCGGCGAAGTTCGGCCAATTAGAACCCGGTCGCGGCATGGATACAAATATCCGGGCCGTGTCCACTGCTCCCGGAAGTATGATCGGTAAGACTCCCCCCGGACGACATCGAAATGAGACTCCTCCCGATTGCCCTGACCGCGGCCTTGCTGGCCGGAACCGCTGCGGCGGACCCCGAATACCTGAACTCGGGAAAGGTCCTGCCCACCGACCTGCCGTTCTCCGAGGCCGTTCGCGTCGGCGACATCGTCTACCTGTCCGGGCAGATCGGCATCGTGCCCGGCACGGTCGAACTCGTGGAAGGCGGCATCGAGGCCGAGACCCGCCAGACGATGGACAACATCCGCACGACGCTCGAGGCCCACGGCCTGGCCATGGAAGACCTCGTCAAGTGCCTCGTCATGCTCGACGACATGGCCGAGTGGAGTGCGTTCAACGAGGTCTACCGGACCTACTTCGAACCGGGCCGCTTTCCTGCGCGCAGCGCGCTCGGGGCGGACGGCCTGGCGCTCGGCGCGCGCGTCGAAGTCGAGTGCATCGCGGTGACTGCAGACCGTTGACGCGACTCCGGGAGTCCGGTGAATCGGACTCCCGGGCCGGACTTGATCGGCGTCAATACTCCGCTGGAGCATCTGTACCACGATCGGATCCATGACTTCTGGCCGGAGGTCCCCGTGAAACGCCATCCCTTGAAATTCCTGCCTGCGGCCACCCTTGCGATCGCCACCCTCCGTTCGATGCGGAGCGCGCCGGTCACCGTACCGACCGGTGGAATGCCGTTGATGTCGGGACGCATTCCGCAAGCCGACCCGGGTCGCGTCGCCTCGAGGCCGACCTTCCGTGCCGACGTTCTCCGGTGGCGCACCCGGGCAGCGATCATCGACCCCGGGGCACACCCCGGAAGGAGACAACGATGTTTCTAGAAAAGATCAAGAGCCACGGCCTGGCACATCTTTCGTGGATCGTGGGCAGCAACGGCGAAGCCGCCGTCATCGATCCGCGGCGCGACTGCGAGATCTACATGGCCATCGCCGCGGAAAACGACTGCCGCATCACGCACATCTTCGAGACGCACCGCAACGAGGACCTGCTTTCGGGCGCGCCGATCCTTGCGCAGCGCACGGGCGCCCGGGTCCTTCACGGCCCGAACGCGGCCGGTGACGTGGCCTATGCAGATACCGCACGCGACGGCGACGAATTCGAGATCGGCGGGATCCGGCTTCGCGTACTCGAAACGCCGGGTCATACCGACGACAGCCTGTCGATCGCCATCCACGATCCCGATTTCGGCGAAGAAGCCGTCGGCGTGTTCACGGGCGATGCGCTGTTCGTCGGCGACGTCGGGCGCACCGACTTCTATCCGGACCGCGCACGCGAAGTGGCCGGGCTGCTGTTCGACAGCCTGCGGAAGATCTGCGATCTCGGCGACCAGGCCGTGATCTACCCGGCGCACGGCGCCGGCTCGGTCTGCGGCGATGCCATGGCCGACCGCGAGGTCTCGACGATCGGCTACGAGCGGCGCAACAATCCGCGGCTGCAGATCGACGATCGGGAGAGATTCATCGACGCAAAGGTCGCCGAGCACCATCGCCAGCCGCCCTACTTCCGCGACATGGAACAGGGCAACCTCGAGGGCGCCTCGCCCATTCGAGCGCCGCTGCAGCCCGCCGCGCTGACCACGTCCGGATTCCTCGAAGCCGCCGAGGGCGCCACGGTGCTCGACGTGCGCAGCGAATCGGCATTCCTCGGCGCACACGTGCCGGGCAGCCTCGCCATTCCGGAATCCATGATCGCGAGCTTCGCCGGCTGGATGCTGTCGACCGGCGACGAACTCGTGCTCGTCGCCGAGAGCCCCGACCAGGCCCGCCGTGCCGCCACGGCGCTCGCGCGGATCGGGTACGACCACGTCGCGGGATTCCTGGCCGCCTCGATGCCCGAGTGGGCGGCCGCGGGACAGGAGTTCCTTAGCATGCCCGTCGTCGATACCGACGAGGTCCGGCAACGCGTCGAAGCCGGCGCGGAGAACTGGAAGCTGCTCGACGTCCGCGACGACAACGAGGTCGAGGACGGGCGCATCGCCGGCTCGGTACATGCCTACGTCGGCGACCTGCCCGACGCCGCGGAATCGCTCGACAAGGGCGCGCAGTACACCGTCATGTGCGGCAGCGGCAGCCGCGCGACCATCGCGGCCAGCGTGCTCGCGCGACACGGCTTCGAGCGCGTCGACGTCTACCTGGGTTCGTTCGCGGCCTGGGCAGCCAGGGGGCTCGACATCGAGAAGTAGCGAGGTCGGTTCCGGGTCCGGGTCATACCCGCCGGCGCCGGGAACGTCGGGTGCGCGCCCGGCGAGTCCGTCATTCCTCGTGCAGGAAGGCGTCGACCGGCTGCTCGAACGCGATCACCAGCACGCATGCCTCGTCGCTGATGCATGCGCCGTCGTGAACGGCTTCCGGCGGCCCGTAGGCATACATGCCGGTCTTCAGGTGTGTCGTGTCCTGTCCCTCGTAGGTCACGTCCAGTTCGCCGGAGACCAGCACCATGCGCTCGGCCGAGGTGTGCCAGTGCGCGGGGAACGCCGTGCCGCCCGGAATGCGGAAGTAGATGTCGGCGTTCGGCTGCGCCGGATCACCGTGCAGGACCGCGATTTCGCAGCCTTCCGGAAAGAAGCCCGGGCACGGACCCCACTCGATCGCGGCGTCGTCGGGGGATGCCGAAATGGCGGGCTCGCCGGCCTGCGCGTTCCATGCCGCCAGCAGGGCGGCCAATATCCAGACGATCTTCTTCATTGCTGCTCCTCCCGGGATGGTGAGACCAGCCACACACACACCGGAACCCGGATCGGGGTGGCTTTCGTTCCCACATTACGCCGGAAGGGGCACGCGATCAATGGATCGGCGGGCCGCGTGCTCCGGCGCGACGATGTTTGCCGGATCAGCCGCCGGGGCCCGATCGATCCGGATCGGGGCCGCTCTCGCCCTGGGCTTCGACGAACGCCTGGAATCCCGGATCGAAGAAGCTGCCCTGGTGTTCCCAGAACAGGCGATTGTCGGGAAAGGCGAGCAGACCGCGAACCTGCTCGCGCAGTTCCGGAGATGCGCCCGTGGTCAGGTAATCGACCTCCAGCGCCCACCAGATGCCGAGCAGCATGCGCGACCAGACGATGGCTTCGGCCGGCGCCAGTCCGTAATGGTCCATGAAGTCCCGGAAATCGGGCTCCCAGCCGTCGAGCGCCTTGACCTTCCCGTAGGCGGAAAGCAATTCCTCCTGGGCCAGCAGCGGCGCGACGATGTTGTTGGCGCGCTCGGACCGGATCTGCCGCTCGATCATCAGGGAGTTCCCGCGGACCTCGATGACGAGGACGATCAGCGTGAGCACCACCGAGACGCCCACGACCGCCTCGAGGTACTGAAACAACCGACTTCTCGCGTCGGACATCGCTATCTCCTACGGGTGAAGAGCGACGATGCGGCTGTTCGCGGAACGGTTGCCGGTCGGCCGAAGAAGCCACCGGGATGCGGGTTTCTTCGCTGGCGGTGCCCGGCGGATCCGGACTGCCATTCCGGTCCATGCCGACGCGCGAATCCAGCCACTGCGATATTCGCGGCCAGTGCCAGTCCGTCCTCGATGCATCCGCTCTTCATCGTCGATTCCAGTTCGTTTCAGTTGCGATCCTTCTTCTCGGCCGATGTCCGGCGCGGCGCGGTTCGATAGATGTCCACGGATTCGATGGTAGGGCGCGTTCGGAGTTCTTCCACGTACGCGGCAAAGCCGACGTGCAGATAGTCCTTGCGCTGACGCCAGTAGAGCTCGAAGCCCGGCAGATCCTTGACCCCGAGGATCGCGGTGGTGACGGCATGCAGGATCGACTCGTCGAGCGCGCCTTCCTCGGCAAGGAGGTAACTGTTCTGGAATGCCAGGAACGCGCCGTGCAGCGACATGAGGAAGTGGAACTCGTCTTCGGTCGAGAACTCCTCCGAGCCGAGCAGGCCTCGGATGAGGATGTCGCTCATCTGCCGATTCGCGCCGACCTCGAGGTACCAGTTCTGCGTTGCCACGTTCGCGTCGTTGGCCGCGGCCGAACGCACGGCTCGGGTGCTGTCGTTGACCTGGATTCCGACATAGACCAGCGAGATCACGACCGCGACGGCGGCGATGATCTCGGCGAAGTTGGCGTAATCGGAAAGCTTCATCTGCACGCTCGGAATTCCTCGAAGAATGCCCGGACCGGACGCCGCGCTCCGCGTCCATCCTATCCGAGATGCCGACTGCGTGAAATCGGGCCGGGCTGCCTGGCCAATTCCCATGCACCGGCTTGCTATTCTCTACAGCCGCTCAACCCGGCCGAATCGAATGTCCCGGAAGAAAGTCGTTCTCGCCTACAGCGGTGGTCTCGACACCGCCTGCATCCTCAAGACGCTGATCCAGCAGGGCCACGAGGTCGTCGCCTACGTCGCCGATGTCGGGCAGCAAGAGGATTTCGACGACATCGAGCGCCGGGCGCGCGAGACCGGCGCCAGCGAGGTTCACGTCGAGGACCTGCAACACGAATTCGTCACCGACTACATCTGGCCGGCCATCGCCGGAAAGGCCGTCTACGAGCACCGCTACCTGCTCGGAACGGCGCTGGCGCGCCCCGTCATCGCGAAGCGGCACGTCGAGATCGCGCGCAAGGTCGGCGCCACGGCCGTCGCGCACGGCGCCACCGGCAAGGGCAACGACCAGGTCCGCTTCGAGCTGGCCTTCGCGGCACTGGCTCCGGACCTCGAGGTCATCGCACCGTGGAAGGACCCGGAATTCCTCGCGCGCTTCCAGGGCCGCAGGGACCTGCTGGCCTTCGCCGCCGAACACGACATCCCGGTCGAGGCGACGGCCGAGAAGCCCTACTCCAGCGACGAGAACCTCATGCACCGTTCCTACGAGGCCGGCCTGCTCGAGGATCCCGACGCGACCGCGCCCGAGGACATGTACAAGCTCACGCGCTCGCTCGAGGACGCTCCCGACGCACCCGAGCGCATCGTCGTGCGGTTCAAGGACGCGATGCCGGTCGAGGTCGAGCACCTCGGCGACGGGACGAAGGTGACGGACGCCGTGGAACTGCTCGGGTATCTGAACGACATCGGGGGCCGGCACGGCATCGGCCGCATCGACATCGTCGAGAACCGCTTCGTCGGCATCAAGTCGCGCGGTGTCTACGAGACCCCGGGCGGCACCATCCTGCACGCCGCGCTGCGCGATCTCGAGGGCATCGCCATGGACCGCGAGGTGCGCCGGCTGCGCGACATGCTCTCGCCGCGCTTCGCGGAGATCATCTACAACGGCTTCTGGTTCTCGCCCGAAATGGACTTCATCGAGGCGGCCTTCCGCAAGTCCTCGGAACTCATCGACGGCGAGGTGCGGCTGAGCCTGTTCAAGGGCAACGTCATCGTCGAGGGACGCTCCAGCCCGAGCTCGCTCTACGACCAGGACCTCAGTTCCATGGACATCGCCGGCGGCTACGACCAGCAGGACGCACGCGGCTTCATCCGCATCAATGCGCTGCGGCTGACCGCACACCGGCTGATCCTGGAGCAGGCCGAAGAGGAATGATCGAGCCGGACCGCGGTCATATCCATCGAGCGATCACCGCTTCCACTCCACGGATACCAAGGAGCAACCGATGAGCTACCACATCACGACCATCGTCGACGCCCCGCTCGACGAGGCCAGGCAGCGCGCCGTCGATGCACTGGCCGATGCCGGCTTCGGCGTGCTGACCGAGATCGACGTCAGTGCGACGATGAACAAGAAGCTCGATCGCGACATGAGACCCTACGTCATTCTCGGCGCCTGCAACCCGGAGATGGCCTGGCAGGCCCTGCAGCACGAAGCCAGGATCGGCACCATGCTGCCGTGCAACGTCATCGTCCGCGAAGTCGGGGAAGGCCGCAGCGAGGTTTCCGCGGTCGACCCCCAGGCCTCGATGCAGGCGATCGGGAACCCGGAACTCCTGGCCGTCGCAGGCGAGGTGAAGAAGCGTCTTCAGGGCGTGATCGAAACGCTCTGATTTTCGTCGCGCGGGCGACGGAATTCGGTCCCGCCCGTTCAGCCCTCGGACTTCTGCTGGATCTCCCGGTACAGGTCCACGGGCGGGGTGAACGGATCCGAAGTCAGTCGTTCGACGTATTCGACGAAGCCGGGATAAAGCAGGTTCTTGCGCTGCCGCCAGTACTCCTTGAAGCCCGGCAGTTCCTTGACGCCCGTGATCGCCGCGGTGATCGTCTCCGAGACGCGCGGGTCGAGCGTGCCTTCCTCGACCAGCAGATAGCTGTTCTGCATGCCGAGGAAGATGCCGTGCATCATCATCAGGAACTGGTATTCCTCGGCGGGCGTGAAATCGCCCGTGCCAGCCATTCCCTCGATCATGATCTCGCTGGTCTGCGGGCTCGATCCGACCGCCACGTACCAGTTCTGCATGGCAACGTTCGCGTCGTTGGCGGCAGCGGCCCGCACCGCCCGCGTGCTGTCGTCGACCTGGATGCCGACGTAGATCAGCGAGATCACCACGGCGACGGCGGCCACGACCTCGGCCAGGTTGGCCGCGTCGGAGAGTTTCATCTTCATCGGGACCTATCCTGGGATTCGTTGGCCGAACGGACGGATCGAACGCCTTCACGCGCCTCGATCCGGTGCAGATGGCCGTGCATCCGAGCTTCCATCATCTCGGAACATGCGCTCCGCCCGTTCGGCGGCAGGTGCACGATCACCGGAAACTCCGGGAGCCACGCCAGGTCGTCGCGCTTGTCGAGCCACCGGCCATCCCGTCCATCGGGCCAGTATACGTCGACCCGCAGCGCGCTCCCGCCGCCGGCGCGCGGCGCCGAGTGCAGAACGATGCCGATCGGGTCGTGCGAATCCGGGATGGCCGGATAGGCAGCCGA
>JAWVZQ010000086.1:0-9201 GCA_033722095.1 Wenzhouxiangellaceae bacterium
CCCCTCGCAGCTGGACGGGGACGGCGACGGCGTCAGCGACGAGTTCGACCAGTGCCCGAACACCCCCGCCGGCGAGGCAGTGAACGAGGACGGCTGCAGCGCCTCGCAGCTCGACGACGACGGCGACGGCGTCCGCAACGACGTCGACGAGTGCCCCGATACTCCCGCCGGTTCGTCCGTCGACGACGCGGGCTGCTCGGAACTCCAGCGGTTCGGCAACGAACTCGGCGAACTGCCGGGCCTCAGCGATCCCGAGCGCCGGCTCGGCGCGCGGCTGGACGAGATCTGCCCGCGGCTGGTCGGCGAGGGCGACGCCGGCAATCTCGACGGTGCCCAGCAGGACCTGCGCGAGGCCTGTTCGCGGCTGAAGGACCGCGATACCAGCGAGGAAGAGGCCGCCGACGCCCTCGAAGTGGCGCTGCCCGGGCAACTTCCGGCGCTCAGGGACTACACCGTGGAATTGACCCGGTCGCAGTTCCGCCACCTGCGCGCACGGATGCAGGAGCGCCGCAGCGGCGGCGGGAACGGGGTCTCGGTGTCGGGGCTCGACCTCCGCGTGAACGACGAGACGGTGCCGGCCACGGCGCTGCAGTCGGCCTTCGACGGACTGCTGGGCATGGGTGCCTCGGAGGAAGACGAACCTTTCGGCGACTTCGGCAAGCTGGGCCTGTTCGTGCAGGGCGACATCGACGTCGGCGAGCGCGACGGCGACGCGTTCGAGAACGGCTACGACTTCGATACCTGGAACCTGCTGCTGGGAATCGACTACCGTTTCACCGATGATTTCTTCGCCGGCGGCTCGGTGTCCTACGGCGAGGTCGCGATCGACCACGACGCCGGCCGCGGCGAGACCGACGTGGACCAGTGGGCACTGTCGCTGTACGCGGGCTGGCAGATCACCGAGCGCTGGTTCCTCGACGGCATGGTCAGCCACGGCAAGTCGGACTTCGACCTGGAGCGCAACGTGTCCTACGTGGACGTGGGCGGCAGCTTCGAGTCCGTCCACGAGGGCGACACCGACGGCGACCAGACCTTCGTCGGACTCAATACGGGTTACACCTGGAACCGCGGCGGCTGGCGCTTCGGCCCGGTCGCGTCGATGACCTGGATCGACGGCAGCATCGATGGTTTCGCCGAGTCGACGATCGAGGGGAGCGAAGCGTGGAACTTCATCGTCGACGATCGCGATATCGAGAGCCTGCGCTTCTCCGCCGGCGTCCAGGCGGACTACGTCATCAACACGCGCTTCGGGGTGCTGATCCCCGGCATCCGGGTCGGGTACGTCATGGAAACCGAGGACGAGGAAGAGAACATCGGCGTGCGCCTTGCCAACAACCCGTTCACCGAGGGAACGCTTGCCAGTGATCCCATCGTGGTGGACGTGGCGGCCCGCGACGACCGCTTCCTGGACGCCAGCTTCAACCTGTCGGCGCAGTTCGCGATGGGTTTCTCGGGTTTCTTCTCCTACAACTTCTACGGTGCCTACGACAACTTCTCGAAGGACGCCTTCACGGTCGGCCTGCGTTGGGACAAGCCATTCTGATCTGGTGGGCGGTACGACGGCGCACGCCGGCATACGAGTGAGCAGTCGATGATGACCGCGTCGGTGTGCGCGCTGCACCGCGCGTCACCACAGCGCAGCGAATCCGGGCCGGTCCCTGCGGCCCGCACCGGGATCATCCCGACTCACTGCGTCGCAGGTTCGACGAGGTCCCGGCCGCCCGTTTCGTGAAGGTAGGTATACAGCGCGTCGACCTCGTCGTCCGTCAGCGCGCTGAAGCGGCCACGCGCGACCCTGCTCATGAGTCCCAGGTCCCGCCCGCCGATGCCTTCCCCGGTCCGCATCAGCGTTCCGAACGCGTCCCGGTCGTAGCCGCGCACGATGCCGAGCGCCGGCGTGGTGAGACCGAATTCCGCGCCCTGCAGGTCGTCCCCGTGGCATTCGGCGCAGGCGATGACGGCGAGCCGCCGGCCCTGCGCATGCGGATCGTCCGGGTCGTCGGGATCGAGCCGCTCGGGCATCGCCGTCGTGGTGGCGGCGGGCGTGGGGAACTGTCCGAGCGCGATGCCGAGCCGCGCGAAGAAACGGTACTCGTTCTGTTCCTCGATCGGATCGGACGGCGGCTGGCTTTCGAGGAAGGCGAGCACGGAGGCGAGCTGCGCGTCGGTCATGTGATAGAGCGCCTGCGACGGCATCGCCCGGACACTCGTGCCGTCGGGCTTGACGCCGAAGCGGATGGAGCGGACGAGTCCGGCATCGCTGCGCGTGGCCGCCAGGTGGCTCAGCGAGGGGGCGATGAGCCGCGCCAGGTTCGGCCGATCGACGAAGACCTGGCCGTCGGCGCGTTCCCCGTGACAGCCGTTGTAGCAGCCCAGCACGAGCGCCAGGCGACGGCCTTCCCCGGCGTCGGCCTCGGCGATCGCGGCGCCTTCGAGTGCGAGGGCCTGTTCCGGGACTTCCCAGTGCTTGCGCAGCAGCCATTCCGAGCGCGCGTAGATCGCGAGCACGGCGATGATCGCGAGCGAGAACACCGCGCCGAGGCCGTAGCCGACCCACTTGAGGACCCGTTTCATGGCTGGCTCCGTCGTAGCGTGCGTCGGAATCCACTATACGCGGCAGGACCCGGCGATCCAAACGCCGCGAACCCACGCCATCCGGTCGGCCGGCCGCGACCCGCGATGCATTCGGGCCCGCTGCCGCTCGCCGGGAGATTCAGGGAAGCAGCGCCAGTTTCCCGACCGTCGTGCCCGACTCGATGCGCCGCTGCGCCTCGGCCGCGTCCTCGAGCGCGTGCGTCTCGACCGGCAGCGGCTCGAGCACGCCGGTCTCGAAGCGCTCGAGCAGCCATTCCATGCCTTCGCGCAGGCTCGGCGCGTGAGACTGCAGGAAGCTCAGATTGGCGGCCAGTACGCTGCGATTCGATTTCGTCATGTGCAGCGGGTCGAAGCGCGGCGTTCTCAGCCAGTCGCGGGCGAGTCGGAACCAGTTCAACCTGCCGTTCTTCGGGAGCATCGAGGCGAATCCGTAGACCACGAGCCTGCCGGTCGGGGCCAGGTGGTCGTAGCTGCCGCGCAGCGTCTTGACCCCGTTGGCGTCGAAGATCGCGTTGTAGCCGTCGGGGGCGAGTGCCTCTGCGCGCGCCCACAGGTCCTCTGTCGAGGTATCGATGACGGCGTCGGCGCCCATCGCCTTCGCATGCTCGACCTTGTGGCTGCCGCCGACCACGCCGACGATCCTCGCGCCGGCCAGCCGACCCAGTTGAAGGACGGCCGAGCCTACCCCGCCGGCGGCCGAGTGCACGAGCCAGGTCTCGCCGGGCTGCGGGTGGACCTGGCGGTGGATCATCCACCACGCCGTCAGGAACACGGTCGGGATCGTCGCGGCCTGCGGCATGGACAGCCCGGGCGGCTTCCCGAAGACGCCTTCGGCGCCGAGTTTCAGCTGGCTGGTGTAGCCGTGGAACAGCGTCAGGCCGATGACCTCGTCGCCCTCGTTCCAGCCGGTCACGCCTTCGCCCACCGAGGCGATGGTTCCGGCGATCTCGAACCCCGGCGTGATCGGGTAGCCGTGCAGCGTCTTCGCGGACTCGTACAGCCCCATGCGGACGATGCCGTCGGCGTAGTTGACGCCGGCGGCCTCGACCGCGATGACCACCTCGCCCGGACCCGGCGACGGATCGGGTTCCTCCACGAGTTCCAGCGCGGCGTAGCCGCCGGGTCTGCGGATGACGATGCGGCGCATGGGATCACCCCTGTGGATGCGTTCCCCGCATTCTGCCCGCGCCGGAGAGGTCGCGTGCGAGGCACGGCGCTCGACGGCCCGGAATGGCCCGTTCGCCGAATGCCGCATTCACTCCCGGGTACATCGGCGTGGCAGAATCCACGCTGCCCTAGCGCTCCACGGAATTCCGACATGTACCGCAAGCTCGTTCTCCCGCTCCTGCTCGCCTTGTCCCAGCCGGCCGCGGCCGGCTGGGAAGTCCAGTGGATCGATACGTTCGACGGCGACGGTGTGGACTGGGAGAACTGGACGGCCCAGACCCAGGCGAACTACAACAACGAGGTGCAGTGCTACACCGACGACGACTTCTCGCCGCAGCGCAACTACGACGTCTCGGGCGGGACGCTGAAGATCATCGCGCGCAAGGGACAGATCAACTGCCCGGGCCTCGGCGGCCAGTCGAAGTCGTGGACCTCGGGCCGGCTCAACAGCAAGGACAAGCGGGAGTTCCTCTACGGCCGCATCGAGTCACGGATCCGCTTCCACAATCTCGAGGGCGGGCCCTGGCCGGCGTTCTGGATGCTCGAGGGACGCATCGACGAGCAGCCCGTGGCCGGCGACGGCGACAACGTCGGCTGGCCGAATCCGGGTGCTTCCGAAATCGATGTCTGGGAGTGGTACTCCAACAGTCCGCAGTCCTACATCACCAATTTCTTCAACTCGTTCGGGGCGGTCTGCGGCACGGAGTCCCGGCACCCGTATCCGGACGGCCCGACCGGCGTGCTGGACTGGCACGTCTACGCCATCGAGTGGACGGCCGACGAGATCCGCTTTCTCATGGACAACGAGGTCCTGGTGACCCACGACGTCAGCAACTGCCCGGTCTACGAGGAGCCCATGTTCGTCCTGCTGAACCTGGCCATGGGCGGCAACCTCGGCGGCGCCATCGATCCGGACCTCGAACAGGCGATGCTCGAAATCGACTACGTGGCGCACTGCACCGCCTCCGGGGACAGCCCCTTCGAATACTGCAACGAGGACGCGGCAGTGGGCTTCGACTTCGCGCTCGACGCCGACGGCCAGTGGGTCGTCGACGATCCCGAATATGCCGGCAATGCGCAGGGACTGACGCTCGACTACATGGGGTTTGCGGACCTGCTGTTCGTGGCGTGGTTCACCTATGTCGATGCGCTGGCCGCCGATCCGGCGCAGGGCATCGACGCCGTCGGCGCGCACGACAACCGCTGGCTGACCGGGCAGCTGACCGTCGACGGCAGCATGGCGGCGGGGCCGCTGTTCGCCTCCACGGGCGGGCGCTTCGACACGCCGCCCCTGGCCGGGCAGGAGACCGTCGAGGTCGGGCGCATGACGATCGAGTTCGAATCCTGCGATCGTGCGCTGGTGAGCTACGAGATCGATGATCCCGCGCTGGCCCGGTCGTTTCCGGTCGTTCCGCTGGAGCGCCGCGTGAATCCCGATTTCGAGTGCAACAGCGCGATGCCCGCGCCGATGTAGAGCGGCCGCTGCGCCGGAACCGGTTTCCGGCCCCTTCGAGTCGCCTCGGTCGTTCCGATCCTGACGCTAGCCCGAAGCGCCCGAGCGGATTCCCTTGGTGCTGACGCTGCCGCTGTCGTCCTCGAGCAGTTCGAAATCCTCGGCGCCGTTCACGGTGATGCTGCCGCTGCCGTCGCTGATGCGAACGACCCCGCCGGCGTCGCTGACCGTGATGCTGCCCGAGCCGTCCTCGATGTTCACGTCACCGCCGGCGTCCTCCACGACGATCGAGCCGGAGCCGTCGTCGATGACGATGTCGCCGCCGATCGAGGCCAGGTGGATGCTGCCGGAGCCGTCGTCGATCTTCACGTCTCCGGCCACCCGCTCGATGCGGATGCTTCCGGAGCCGTCCGAGACGTACAGCGAGAGCGTGCTGGGCACGCGGATCGTCAGGTCGATGCGATCGCTGTTGCCGACGATGCTGCTGCCCGCTTCGGCGACCAGTCGCGCCTCTCCGTCGGTGCCGGCCTCGAGCGTGAGCGTGTAGTCGTCGTTGGCCGCGACCTGCCAGACCTCGGCCACGACGATGATCTCGTCGAGACCGGCTTCGCCTTCCACCGACAGCGAACCCGCGCCGACGTCGAGGACGAGGCGCGTGTCCGGCGCCACCGTCAGTTCCAGTTCGCGCGTCTCCTGCAGGGTCGGCGCGCTGAACGAGCAGGCGGCCAGCGCCCCGAGCGCGAGTCCGCAGAAGATCGTGCGAATCGAAGAATCGGTGGAAGGCATGGGTCTGGCTCCGCGGCGATGCGCGCCGTGCAGGAATGTAGGGGAAATCTACCACTTCGCGGGGCGGGCCGGGACCTCCACGGTGGTCGCGGCTCGGCTGCGCCCGACCCGGGTGAACTCAGACCGGTGCGGTGCCGATGAGCTGGCGCAGCAGCGCGCCCACGCCATAGGCGATGGCCGCGGCCGCGCCGCCGATGGCGAGCATCTCGGCGGCACCGCGCAACGGAGAACGACGCGTGAAGCGCGTGCGCAGAGCACCGACGAGGGCGAGCGCGAAGGCCGTAGCGGCGATGGCGAGCGGAAAGCCGATGGCGGCCGTTCCCGGGATGAGATAGGGGGCCAGCGGCAGCGCGCCTGCGACGATGAAGGCCGCGAACGTCGCCAGCGCGCTGCGTATCGGGTGACGATCGGCGACGCGGTCGGGCTTCTCCCCGCTCTCGATGGCCGTGCGCGTCGAGAGGTAGTCCGAGGCCGCCATCGAGAACCCGTCGGCGAACAGTGATGCCAGGCCGATGATGACGATCGCCTGCGAGGAGAGGCCGCCGCCGACGACGCCGGAAACCACGGCGAAGGTCGTGACGATGCCGTCGTTGGCGCCGTAGACGAGCGGTCGGATGTAGTGCTTGATCCGGAACACGGTTTCCCTCCTGCAGCCGGCATGCTCCGCGAGTTCGGGCGGCGTGCCTCGAGCTCCCGCGAGCCGTCGCCTTCAGCGGGTCATGAACCTGCGCGCGACGCCTGGCCGGACACTGCGCGGCGGCCGGCGGATCGCGCCGCCGGCCTGTCGATGCCGGGCACGATCGAGGGTCGGCCCGCCACCGGGGCCTTCCGGCCAGGCCGCCGCCGGCCGCCGACCGGTGGCGCCGGGCGGCCGCGGAGTCCGTTCAGGGCTTGCGACGCAGCATCGCGATTCCGGCGATGACGCCGACGCCGCCGAGCACGAAGTAGATGATGGTCTCGTTCGTGTAGTTGCCCGTGACGGCTTCGCTGAACTGGTCGTCGAGGCCCTGGGAAGACTGGTAGCCCATGTACATCAGCACCAGCCCGATGACGAGAAGGATCAATCCGATGATCTTGTTCGTGCTCATGGCCCGCTCCTTGCTTTCCTGGGTGCATGTCAGACTACACGACGCGGCGCGTCTGCGCCGCTTGAAAGCGCGGGGGTGCGGGCCGGATAATGGTCGGCCCCCGAATCTTCAGGCTCAACTCCAGGAGCGTGTTCCATGAACCGGATCTTCCCATTGCTACTGTCGATCGCCTTCCTTGCCGCTTGCGGCCCGTCGGACGATGCGAGCGAAGCGACGCCGGCCGATGACGCGGCCGTCGAATCCACGGCCGAGAAGGCCCCCGAGCCCATGCCGGCCCCGGAACCGCCCGAGCGCATGGCAGACGAGGAGGCGAGCGCCGCTGAAGACGACCGCCTCGGTTCGATCCTTGCCGCGCAGCCCGAAGCCATCCGGGCCCGCTACGATCAGCGCCACCCGCGCGAAACGCTCGAGTTCTTCGGTATCGAGCCCGGCATGACCGTCGTCGAGGCACTGCCGGGCGGCGGCTGGTATTCGCGCATCCTGATTCCGTATCTCGGCGAAGAGGGAAGGCTTGTCGGTGCCAACTACGCGCTGGACATGTACCCGAACTTCCCGTTCGCCGACGACGAGTTCATGACCGAGATGCGCCAGTGGCCGACCACCTTCCCGACCATGGCCGAGGAATGGTGCGAGACCGATTGCGCCGAGGTCGAGACGTTCTGGATGGGCGAGCTGCCCGAGGACATGGAGGGTGCGGCCGACGCCGTGCTGTTCGTCCGCGTGCTGCACAACCTGGCGCGCTTCCAGAACGAGAACGTCGGGCCCTACCTGGACCTGGCGCTGGCCGATGCACACGCCGTGCTCAAGCCCGGCGGCACGTTCGGCGTCGTCCAGCACTCCATCCCCGACTCCGCGCCCGACGACTGGGCGCGCGGCGACCGCGGCTACCTGAAGCCCTCGTGGGTAGTCTCGCGCGTCGAGGACGCCGGGTTCGAACTCGTCGCCCGCAGCGACGTCAATGCCAACCCGGCCGACCAGCCCGGCGACGGCGACATCGTCTGGCGCCTGCCGCCGTCGCTGGCGACCAGCGAGGAAGGCAGCGACGAGCGCGCGGAATACGAGGCCATCGGCGAATCCAACCGCATGACGCTGAAGTTCCGCAAGGTCGAGCGGGACCCCATGCAGGACTGATCGCCGCGCCGCGATGGTCACCAATGCGCCCGGGACATCCCGGGCGCGTTCGGTTAGGGGGTCGGCGTTGCTGCGGTCTCGACGCCAATCAGGTGCCGGGCCCGCTGCACGGCCGGTCGCACGCTGCCGTGGTTGGCCAGCGCGACGACGACCCATCCCTCGGGCTCGCGGACGATGTCGAGGTTGGCGCTGATCCCGGTGAACCCGCCGCTGTGTCCGTACAGCGCCCCGCCGGGATGGATCCCGAACCCGTAGCCGTAGCCGGGCGAGCCGAGTCCGGGCTTCGGAGTGGTCACGGTCTCGGCCAGTTCGGCCGAGACGAGCCGCCCGGCCTTGAGGGCCTCGGCGAACCGGAACAGGTCGCCGGCCGTGGACCAGCAGCCTCCGGCCGGTCCGCCGCGCACGACGTGCTCGAAGAGGTTGTTGACGGTCTCCTTGCCCTCGATCGTCCAGCGGTCCTCGTACCCGACGGCGAGTTTCTCGTTGACGCGGTCGAGTTCGAAGCAGCCCGAGGCCTGCATGCCGGCCGGTTGCAGGATGTGCTGCTGGATGTAGTCGTAGTAGTCCTGACCCGACGCGGCCTCGATGACCTTGCCGAGGACGAGCATCCCGGTATTCGAGTACAGCCAGTCGGTGCCCGGCTCGAAGGCCGGGGGCTGGTCGGCCGACAGCGCCAGGAAATCGTCGAGGCTGCGCAGGTCCTTGCGCGCCGTGCGGTCGTACTCTTCGGTGAAGTAACTGCCCAGCCCCGAGGTATGCGTCAGCAGGTGCTCGATGCGGATCTTCTTCGCCGACTCCGCGTCGGGATAGTCGACGAACTTCGACAGCGGGTCGTCGAAGGACAGCTTGCCCGACTCGGCGAGTTGCGCGACGGCCACAGCAGTCCAGGTCTTGTTCAAGGAGCCGAGGTTGAAACGCGTCGTCGTGTCGTTCGGCACGCCGAAGTCGCGGTGGGCCAGTCCCCAGGCGCGCTGGCCCAGG
>JAWVZQ010000087.1:0-9142 GCA_033722095.1 Wenzhouxiangellaceae bacterium
CGATGGACGTAGTCGGCGGCATCCTGCGGCAGGTCGAAGTTGATGACGTGGCTGACGTCGGGAATGTGAAGCCCGCGAGCCGCCACGTCGGTCGCCACGAGGATCGGGAGATCCCCGGAGTGGAACTTCTCGAGCAGCTTCTGGCGCTTCTTCTGCGGCACCGATCCGGCCAGCATCGCCGAATCGAAGCCGTTGCCGCGCAGCATGCGGTCGACGAGGTCGGCGGCCCGCCGCGTATTGACGAAGACGATGACGTGACCGTCATCGAAACCCCGGATCAGCTTGACCAGAAGCGGCAGCTTCTCGCGGTTCGACGGGTAGTAGACCGACTGGCGGACGCGCTCGGTGGTCTTCTGGTCCTCGTCGATGCGGATCGTCTCCGCGTCGTTCATGTGCTCGTAGGCCAGTTCCGTGACCTTGAGCGGGAAGGTGGCCGAGAACATCAGCGTCTGGCGTTCCTCGACGGGCGGCATGGCACGGAACATGTAGCGGATGTCACCGATGAAGCCGAGGTCGAACATCCGGTCCGCCTCGTCGAGGACGGCGACGCGGATCTGCTTGAGGTTGAACACGCGCTGCTTGTAGTAGTCGATGATCCGTCCCGGCGTTCCGATCAGTACGTCGGCGCCGTCGGCCAGCTGCTGGCGTTGCTTTTCGTAGTCCACGCCCCCGTAGGCCAGCGCGAAGGTCAGGCCCGTGTGGCGGCCGAGCAGCTCCGCGTCGCGGTGGATCTGGATCGCGAGCTCGCGCGTCGGCGCGATGACGATGGATCGCGGATGATGCCCGGCCGATTCGGCTTCGGGATCCTCGATCAGCCGCTTGAAGATGGCGAGCAGGAATGCCGCCGTCTTGCCCGTCCCGGTGCGGGCCTGACCGGCCACGTCCTTGCCTTGAAGCGCGATGGGAAGCGTGTCCGCCTGGATCGGCGTGCAGTGGGTGAAGCCGGCGTCCGCGAGGCCGCGGCGGACCGCGTCGGGAAGGTCGAATCGGTCGAACGCGACATCGGTGAGGACGCGCTCGGGGGCGACGGATGGAGATTCTGCAGAGGTATTCTGGCTCAAGGGCATTCCGTGTCTGGTTCGTTGATCGCTGGCGTTTCCGGCTGGCGGCGCGGTGGGCCCGAAGGTCGGCGCACCCTCCAGGGCCGCCCGGTGCATCCTGGCGACTTGAAATGGGGACGGGAAGGCCGGATGTGGAATCTCGGAGCGCGTTTCCACGCAGCCGGAACGCGTTTGCAGTATTCTAGCACCGACGGGTCCGGCAGGCCGCGTGGCCCTCTCCCGGCGCCGTAGTCGTCGCGCCCTGCTCCGTTAGCCGTCCTTTCACCCGCATTTTCCCGAGGAGTCATCCATCGTGTCCGACAACGTTCATCACGTCTCCGACAGCTCGTTCGAAGCCGAGGTCCTGCAGTCCCAGACGCCCGTCCTCGTCGACTACTGGGCCGAGTGGTGCGGCCCCTGCAAGATGATCGACCCGATCCTGCACGAACTGGCCGACGAGTTCGAGGGCCGCATCAAGGTCGCGAAGGTCAACATCGACGAGAACCAGCAGATCACGAGCCGGTTCAAGATCCGCGGCATCCCGACGCTGATGGTGTTCAGCGACGGAAAGGTGCAGGGCATGAAGGTCGGTGCGGTCACCAAGGGCGTGCTCAAGGAATTCATCGAGCAGCACCTCTGAACCTCCGCGACGCGGCGCCGGTAGAGAGCGCCACTGGACGGGTCTACCGGATGGTGGTAATCTTCCGCCATCCGTGAGCGGGCAGCCGCCCGCCCCTGCTGCGAATTCAGCACTTCCTCGATTCGGGGCGAACGAGAGATTCCCGCCCGGGACTCCGGGCACCATCCGGCGCGTTTCGCGCAGCCATCGCGCTGCGTCACGCGCCCAGTTTCCCAAGGTCAATACATTTCATGAACCTCACCGAACTGAAGCAGAAGTCCGCCCAGGAACTGGTCGAGATGGCCAACGAACTCGGCATCGAGAACGTCGGCCGCTCGAAGAAGCAGGACGTCATCTTCGCGATCCTCAAGGCTCGCGCCAAGAAGAAGGAGCCGATCTACGGGGACGGCGTTCTCGAGATCCTGCAGGACGGCTTCGGATTCCTGCGCTCGGCGCTGGGGTCGTACATGGCCGGGCCCGACGACATCTACGTCTCGCCGAGCCAGATCCGCCGCTTCAACCTGCGCACCGGCGACATGATCTCCGGCAAGATCCGGCCGCCGAAGGATTCGGAGCGCTACTTCGCGCTGCTCAAGGTCGAGGAGATCAACTACCACAAGCCCGAGGCGTCGAAGAACAAGATCCTGTTCGAGAACCTGACCCCGGAGTTCCCGCGAGAGCAGTTCGAACTCGAACGCGGCAACGGATCGACCGAGGACATCACGGGCCGCATCATCGACCTCATCGCGCCCATCGGAAAGGGCCAGCGCGGCCTCATCGTCTCGCCGCCGAAGGCCGGCAAGACCATGCTTCTGCAGCACGTGGCCACGGCCATCCGCGCAAACCATCCCGACGCGCACATGATCATCCTGCTCATCGACGAGCGTCCGGAGGAAGTCACCGAGATGCAGCGCTCGGTCGACGCCGAGGTGATTTCCTCGACCTTCGACGAGCCGGCCACGCGTCACGTGCAGGTCGCCGACATGGTCATCGAGCGTGCCAAGCGCCTCGTCGAGCACCAGCACGACGTGGTCATCCTGCTCGATTCCATCACGCGCCTGGCGCGCGCCTTCAACACCGTCGTACCTTCATCGGGCAAGGTCCTGACCGGCGGCGTGGACGCCAACGCACTGCAGCGCCCGAAGCGGTTCTTCGGTGCCGCGCGCAAGATCGAGAACGGCGGCAGCCTGACCATCATCGCCACGGCCCTCGTCGACACGGGCTCGAAGATGGACGAGGTGATCTACGAGGAATTCAAGGGCACGGGCAACATGGAGGTGCACCTGAACCGGCGCATCGCCGAGAAGCGGGTGTTCCCGGCCATCGACATCAATCGCTCGGGCACGCGCCGGGAGGAGTTGATGATCGGGGACCAGTTGCTGCAGAAGATCTGGATCCTGCGTCGCATCCTGCATCCCATGGACGAAATCCAGGCCATCGAATTCATGCTCGACAAGCTCAAGAGCACGAAGACCAACGAGGAATTCTTCAACTACATGAAGCGCTGAGCGTGCCGGCCGGCATGCCCGGCCCGTGACGGCCCCGGTGCGGCGACGCCCGGGGCCGTCTCGCGTCCGGGGCCCGCGAATCAGTCTCCGGAATCGAGCCGCTCTCGCCGATCGAGAGGCATGAGATCGTCGCCCTCCTCTTCCTGCTCGGCGGGCTTGCCATGGCGGAATTCCACGACGGTGAGGGCGAGGCCGATGCTCATGAGCACGAACACGACCACGGCGATGTAGAAGATCAGCATGTCGCTCATCGGCGTCCCCCCCGTCCCGCGAGAGTGGACAGCTTGAAGTAGATTCCGAAGCACAGGATGGACGGAACCCAGATGGCGGTGAAGATCGCCTGTTGCGGCTGGCCGTTGAGCCAGAGGTATCCCGAAACCGCGAACGAGATCGCCACGGCCAGCAGGATGAACAGGTCGGAAAGCTTGAACATTCCTTGCTCCCTTTTCATTTGGTGAGAATGTTAGGCGTTCGGCGTCAAGGCCGGGGGAAAACCGGGATTGCCGGGTCAGGGCTCGTGGAATCCGATCGCGGCCAGCAGAAGTCCGAAGATCGTGATCGCCGCAGGCGTGCGCACCCCGTCGACGCCGAAGACGTCGACGATGGAAGGCACCGGTGGCAGGAGGCCCAGCAGGGCCCAGGCGAAGAACGGCGCGGCCACGGCGAGCCCCGCCCAGGCGACGGCCGTTCGCAGTCCCGGGCGGCGTCCCGGCATCAGCGTTGCCCCCTTGGCAGGAATCGCCCGGAAATCAGAACGGCAGGCCTCCGCCGGGCGTTCCGCCTCCTGCGCCGGGAAGCCGCTTCATGAGCTTCATCATCGAGGCCTTGCTGCCGGCCTTCTTCATCATCTTCTGCATCTGCTTGTGCTGCTTCAGGACCTTGTTGACGTCCTGGATGTCCACGCCGGAGCCGTTCGCGATGCGGCGCTTGCGCGAACCCTTGATGATGTCGGGGAAGCGCCGCTCGTTGGGCGTCATCGAATTGACGATCGCGATCATGCGGCGGGTCTGGCGGTCGTCGAGCTGGGCCTTCGCGGCATCGGGCAGGTTGCCCATGCCCGGCAGCTTCTCGGCCAGCGAACCGAGACCGCCGAGGCGCTCCATCTGCTCGAGCTGGGTCTTGAAGTCGTCGAGGCCGAACTTGCGCGACGCCTTGCCGACCTTGCCGGCCAGCTTCCTGGCCTGCTTCTGGTCGACCTTGCGCTGGACGTCCTCGACGAGGCTGAGCACGTCGCCCATGCCCAGGATTCGCGACGCCAGGCGGTCGGGGTGGAAGGCCTCGAGGCCATCGAGCTTCTCGCCCGTGCCGAGGAACTTGATCGGCACGCCCGTGATCTCGCGCACCGAAAGCGCCGCACCCCCGCGCGCGTCGCCGTCGACCTTGGTCAGCACGACGCCGGTCAGCGGCAGGGCCTCGTGGAAGGCGCGCGCCGTGTTCGCCGCGTCCTGGCCCGTCATCGCGTCGACCACGAAGAGGATCTCGGCCGGCTCCACGGCATCGTGGACGCGACGGATCTCGTCCATCATGGCCTCGTCGATGGCCAGCCGGCCGGCGGTGTCGATGAGCACGACGTCGGCCAGCGACTTCCTTGCGTGATCCACGGCCGCCCGGGCGATCTCGACGGCATCGTCGGCATCGGGGTGACGGTAGAAATCGGCGCCGGCCTGGCCGGCCACGGTCTCGAGCTGGTCGATCGCCGCCGGGCGATAGATGTCGGCCGATGCGACGGCGACCTTCTTGTCGTGGCGCTCGGCAAGGAACTTCGCCAGCTTGCCCGTCGTCGTCGTCTTGCCGGCGCCCTGGAGGCCGGCCAGCAGCATGACCACGGGCGCCGGCCGGTTCAGCGCCAGCGGCGCAGCGTCGCCGCCGAGCACCTCGACGAGCTCGTCGTGGACGATCTTGATGAGCGCTTCGCCGGGCTTGAGGCTCGACAGCACCTGCTGACCGACGGCCTTTTCGCGGACCCGCTCGATGAAGCTCTTGACGGCCGGAAGCGCCACATCGGCCTCGAGCAGGGCGCGGCGGACGTCGCGCAGCGCGTCGGAGATGTTCTGCTCGGTCAGCTTGCCGCGTCCGCGAAGGCGGTCCAGCGACTCGCCGAGCCGGCGTGAGAGTTGATCGAACATGGGCAGGCTGCGGGTCGGGGCGGCCTGTGATTATACTGGCCGCACTCGTCCTTTCAGGGTCCGCATGAACGCCTTCGACGTGCACCAGGCCGGCTGCGTGGCCGCACTGCTTCTGCATCCCGCGGCGACCGTGCTGCTGGTGGCCGGCCTCCACCGCGGTGCCGATGCACCGGTGCGATGGGCGATCGCGATCGCGGTGGCCGGTCTCATCGCGCACGGGCTGGCGCTCGGCGCCGAAGTGCACGCCATCGGCGGTCTGCCGGCCGACCTGTTCTCCTCGCTGTCGCTGCTGTCATGGGTCATCGTCGCGGTGCTGCTTGCCGGCGTGGCGCGCTACCCGTTCCGCGAGTTGCTGCCCGTCGCGCTGCCCGGCGCGGTCGCGATGATCGCGCTCGATCTCTTCGCCGGACCGGGCGCGCGGCCGCTCGCGACGGGCTCCGCGGCCCTGGACGCGCACGTCATCGCCTCGCTGCTGGCCTATGGCCTGCTGGCGATCGGCGCGCTCAACGCCGTGTTCATCTCGGCCCAGCACTGGCTTCTTCGGCAGCATCGACGTCCGGGGCTGCTCGGAGTCCTGCCGCCCCTGGTGTCGATGGAGAACCTGCTGTTCCGGCTCATCGGCACCGGCTGGGTCCTGCTGACCGTCAGCCTGGTCACCGGCCTGCTGTTCGTCGAGCGGCTGTTCGCCCAGCACCTCGCGCACAAGACCCTGCTTTCCGTCGTGGCCTGGCTCGTGTTCGGCCTGCTCCTTGCCGGCCGCTGGAAGTACGGGTGGCGAGGCATGCGCGTGGTCCGTCTCTGCCTCATCGGCATGGCGATCCTCGTGCTGGCCTACGTCGGCAGCAAGGCCGTGCTGGAACTGCTGCTCGACCGCCAGTGGCAGGCCGCCGGCTGAACCGGGAGAAGGGCGCGAACTGGTAGAATCGCGCCCGTGAATCCGCAGTCTCCACAAGCCACCGCCGACACGCAGCGATCGCGCGAACAGGTCCGCCAGGCCCACGCGCTCGTCGCCGACCTGTTCGAGCGGCGCCCGGCCCTCTACTGGTTCGACTTCCTCGTCACCATTTCGGCGAGCTGGGCGTTCACGGCACTGTACTTCGCGGCGGCAGGCGGGCCGGCCTTTCTGGCACTCGCGGCGATTCCCGCATCGATCGGGTTCTTCCGGGCCGGGACCTTCATCCACGAGATCGTGCATTTCCGAGGCGACGAGATGAGGGCGTTCAAGTGGGCCTGGAACCTGCTCCTCGGCTTTCCGCTGCTCATGCCCTGGATCCTCTACCGCAACCACATCGAGCACCACAGCCGCATGCATTTCGGCACGCCCCGCGATGGCGAGTACCTTCCGCTGGCCGCGGCGCCGCCGATCGAAACGGTCAAGTACCTGCTGCAGATTCCGTTGCTCCCGATCCTGGCGCTGCTGCGCTTCGGCCTGCTGGGCCCGCTTTCGCACCTGCATCGCGGTCTGCGCGAGTGGCTGCTGACGCGGGCCTCGGCCGCCATCACGAACCCCTACTATCGCAAGCGCTTCCCGAACCGCCACGAGCCCGAACTCGTTCGCTCGGAGTGGTTCTGCTTCGGCTGGATCCTGCTGCTCGCTACCCTCACGGCCTTCGGCCCGATGCAGGCCATCCACTGGGTCATGGCCTGGGCGCTGCTCGCGCTGACGATGGGCCTGAACTGGTTGCGCAATCTCGCCGCCCACGGCTATGGGCACTCCGGCGAAGCGCGCGAGCACATCGAGCAGATCGGCGATTCGATCAACCTGACCGGCCAGACCTGGCTGACCTGCTGGTTCTTCCCCGTCGGCCTGCGCTACCACGCGCTGCATCACCTGCTGCCGGGCCTGCCCTACCACCAGCTCGGACGGGCGCATCGCCGACTCGTCGAGGGCCTGCCCGACGATCACCCCTACCACGCCTGCAACCACCCGGACTACTTCCGCGTGGTCGGCCGCCTGCTGGCCGGCTCGTGGCGCCATCGCGGCCGGGCCGACGTCATCCGGCGCTGGCAATCCGGCCACTGATCGAATCCCGGCATGTCGTCGTCTGCCGCCTCGATCGGAACAGGGAGCGCGCCCGCGAAGGGGCTGGCCGCACTGATCAACCCACTGAGCTTCCGGATGAGTCTCCGCGATCGCGCCGAACGCAGCGCCGAGCGCGTCCGTGCGCACGGCGGCCGTGTCCGCGAGGTCTCCGATCTGTCCGCCATCGAGCGGGCGCTCGAGGAACTGACGGCCACGGGCATCGACCGGCTCGTCGTTGCAGGGGGCGACGGCACGCTCCAGGCCGCGGCGAGCTGGCTGGCCCGGAACCTGCCGCCCGGGCAGCGGCCCTCTCTGATCGTGCTCTCGGCCGGGCGCACGAACTACGTGGCCGGCGACGTCGGGACGGCACGCCACTTTCCCGCCACGCTGCAGCGCATCCTGACCGCCGACCCCGAAACGCTGCATCCGGTCAGGCGCGTCACGCTGAAGCTCGGAAATCCCGGGCTGCCCGAACAGCACGGCTTCTTCCTCGCCGGGGCCATGGTCGACGAGGTCATCCGCGACGTGCACGGCTGGCGCGCCGAGCGGCCCGGTCCGATGCGCAATCATCGCGCCGCCTCGGCGATCGGCGTCGCACGCACGCTGGGGCGCGCCGCCCTGGGCTTCAAGCGATTCGAGCATCCATCGCTGCAGATCGACGCCGGCGCACTGGGCCGACTCGACGGCCCGTGCCGGTTCCTGATGCTGACCACGCTGAGCCTCGAAGGCCAGCGCATCCGCCCCTACGCCGACCGGGGCGACGGACCGCTGAGGATCACGGCCGTCGCGGCCGACGCGAAGGGCTGGCGGCGCCGGCTGCCGCGGTTGCTGACCGGCCGCTTCGAACCACGGATGACGCCGGAAAACGGCTATCTTTCAGGGGCCTGTGACAACATCCGCATCCATGGCCTCGGTCGCGTGACGCTCGATGGCCAGGAGTTCGACCTGTCGGGCGATGCGGTCACGCATCTCGACGCCGGACCCGAATTCGAGTTCCTGCGCCCGTGAACCGCGTCGTCGCCCTCATGCGCGCCGATCTCGCGCAGCCGCCCCCGGCAGGCCTCGAGCCGCTCGTCGAACGGCTGCGCGGACACGCCGGCGGGGCCCTGCGCGCGATCGTGCTGTACGGTTCCTGCCGGCGCAGCGACGACGTCCACGACGGGCTCGTCGACCTCATGGCCGTGGTCTCCGACTACCGCTCGGTCCACGGTCTCGGGCTCTCGGCCGCAATGAACCGACTGCTTCCGCCGAACGTCTACTACGCCGAGGCCGGACCCGACGACGCACGCCTTCGCAGCAAGTACATCGTCGTCAGCGAGGACGACTTCCGCCGGCGCACGCGTGGCGGACTGGAACCGTATTTCTGGGCGCGATTCACGCAGCCCTGCCGCCTGGTCTGGGCCGCCGACGATCGCGCGGCCGCCACGCTGGCCGGTTGCCGGGCCCGTGCGGCCGGGCACTTTGCCCGCCGGGCGCGACGACTCGGTGCGTTCCGCGGCACGGCCTCCTCGTTCTGGGCGCGCGCCATCGGCGCGACCTATGGCTGCGAAATCCGCCCCGAGCCGCCCGGCAATGCCGAGCGACTCGTCGCGCGCGATCCGGAATTCTGGGACGCCCTGTCCGAGACCCTGCTGCCCGAGGTCGAAGGCATCGAATTCACCGCCGCCGACGACGTGCGCGTGACCGCCGGCGCAGCGCACTCGATGCTCGGGCGGACGGAGTGGTGGATTCGAGCTTTCACCGGTAAGGTCATGAATGTAATGAGATTGATCAAGGCGGCCGGCACGTTTTCCAACGGCCTGGACTACCTGGCCTGGAAGATCGAG
>JAWVZQ010000088.1:0-9141 GCA_033722095.1 Wenzhouxiangellaceae bacterium
ACCTCGACGAGGCCGGGCTGCAGCGGCATGCCGTCCGGGTGATAGGAGGGACCGGCCGGGTCCGAGCACTGGCCGAGGTCGGCCATGTAGCGGATCGCCGAGATCGGGCGGAGGTAGTCGTAGTAGCCCTTCACGCCCCAGGCGGCCACGGCCGCGTCGTGCATGCCGCCGCCGAGGGCCAGATAGGCACGGACGTCCCACTCCAGGTCGTCGAGCACCGGGCCGGACCCGTTGAATCGCTTGACGAGATCGGGGTGGTCGGAGACGTAGTTGAGGATCGTGAACCAGTGCCCCGGCGGCGTCTCGGAATCCGGGCCGTCGGCCCAGAACTCGGCCAGCACGCGGTAGAAGTCGCCGCGCGGCACGAACTGCGGCGTATAGGGCTGGCCCGTGACGGGATTGACGTCGTAACCGTCGCCGTCGTTGGTGCCCAGCGTGTTGCCACCCTGCGAGGCCGGGCTGATGTCGATCATCACGCCGTCGTCGGGGTCGAGCACCGAGGAGAATTCCACGACCTGCGCGAAGCCGAGCTTGTACTCCTCGTCGCAGGTTCCGCCGAGCAGCGGCGGCGGGCCGGGATCGTGGAACACCCACCAGTCGAAGTCCGTGTCGGGGTAGATCGTCAGGTCGTCGGCCGTCATCGAGAAGGGCACGACCTGCCCCCACTCCGGGCTCAGGAACTCGAGTTCGTTGATCGGGATCGGGTTGCCGGACTGGTCGACGAAAAAGTCGAGTGCCAGTGGCTGCCAGCGGTTCGGCATCGTCAGCGTCGGATTCCCGAAGTGCTCCTCGGGGATCAGCGCCTCGTTGACCGGCTCGTAATGAAGGTTCGCGTAGTCGCCGGCTTCGTTGGCGCCGTCGGCATCACCGAACGCGAGGATCGTCTCGGCGATGCGGTTGCCGAGCGCGGCCGGCGTGTCGCCCGCCGTGGTGGTGACCGAAGTGTCGTAGCCGAGCGCCAGCATGCGGTCGTCGAGCGCGGGCTGGATGACCGGGTCCGGCGGCTCGTTGCCCGGTGCGCTCGCGAAGCGCGCCGTCAGGATCCGGTAGGCGGCGTAGCTGATCGCCTCGTTGCGCGCCGCCTGGATGTCGGGCGCGCGCTGGACCTCGTCGACGAAGACCCCGTCGACGCGACCGTCGTAGGCCGCCCAGGCGTCCCACATGGCTGCGGACACGTGGTAGAGGTTGCGCGCGTGCACGGTCGGCCGGGCGAAATCGTTGCGGATGGCGTGCAGCAGTTCCTCGTTCCACTGGCGGGCGACGGAATGGGCCGGGCCGCCGGCCAGGGCGAGCGGCTGCGCGACGAGGATTGCCACGAGGGCGAAGACCGAAATCGGCCGCATCTCATACCCCTTGGAGTCTTCGGAAGGCCAGAGCGTACGCTGTTTCCGGCGACGCGGTCAATGCCGGGCGGCGCCTCACACCGGCTCGCATCGACTGCCGTTCGCCGGCATTGAACCGTCACGCTCCCACGCTTAATATTGTGACGGACTTCTCCCCATTGCGCGAGCGGCCGGGGGCCACGCTCGAGGCAATGTACCCGGCGCATTCTGCAAGGAGCGCAGCATGAACGATTCGCGAACGAAGGCGGCCATGGACTCCGACGAGGATCTTCCCGAGGGCCTGGCGCGGGTCGTTCGCGACCAGACCTTCCTGGCCATCCTCGACGAACGCTGCAGGAAGGCCCGGAAGTCGGGCGGCAGCGCGTTCCCGCCGACCGTGGCCTGGGTCGTCCTCGACGAGATGCCCACGCACCGCGATCAGCTGGGCTTCACGGGCCTGGACTCGCTCATGCATGCCGTCCACGAGCGCCTGCGCGTACAGCTCGATCCGGCCGACGTGACGGCGCGTTTCGGTCTCGACGCCATCGGCATCGTCATGGATGCCCAGGGCGGCGACCGGGAGCGCGAAAAGGATGCGCAGGACCTGCTGAGATCGGTCAGCAGCAGCCTGTTCGAGATCGACGAGCACATGATTGCGGCGACCGTCAGCGTTGCCTTGCGGCCCATCCAGGAATCGATGACGAAGCCCGAGAGCAATCTAGTGCTCGTCGCTCGGCGCGCCGAGAAGCTCTCGAGCCTCGGGGGCAACCGAAAGGAACTGGCGGCGGTGGACGAAGCCGGTGCGCAGGCGCCGGGCACGATGCTCGGCCAGCTGACCAAGGCACTGCGCGACGATTCTCTGAAGATCGTCTACCAGCCGTTGCTGGCCACGTCGGGTTCGGAGCGCGAGCGCTTCCAGTTGCTTCCGCGCCTGATCGGCGCCGACGGTTCGCTGATTCCGGCGGCCCGCTTCATCCCCGTCGCGGCCGAGCGCGGCGTGCTCCCGGTCCTCGACAACTGGATGGTGGCCAACGCGATCCGCCAGCTCGCCGACTATCGCGGCGAAGTCGAGCACATCCCTCAGTTCTTCCTGAACCAGTCCACTGCGCTCATCGAGGACCCGAAGTTCCTCGCCTGGCTGGAAAAGGAGATCGAGCCGCTGGAACGCGACCGCCGGTCGCTGGTCCTGGAGTTCAACATCATGGAACTCAAGCCGCGCATCCGCGAGGCAAAGGACGTGCTCGCCAAGCTGCAGTCCATGGGCATCGGCGTGTCGCTGACCGGCATCGACGAGAAGATTCCCGAAGCCGTGCTGCTCAAGCACCTGCCGGCCGATTTCCTGCGCATGAAGGCCGACTTCGCGCGCAGGCTGCTGGCGGACGAGGAACTGGCCCTGCAGTTCGAGGCCTTCGCGCACGACGCCCGAGAGGCCGGCCGCCGGATGATCGTACCGATGCTCGAGGATGCCGAGGCGGTCTCCAAGATCTGGCAGATGGACGTCGACCTCATCCAGGGCAACTTCATCCAGCAGCCCAGCGAGGCGCCCGAGGTCACTGGCTGAGGCAACGCGGCCGTATCCCGCCGCGGCGCGGGCAGGGACCATCATCATGCCTCCGAGGTCCGCCCCGACCGCGGCGCCCGGCCGGCGCACGGCGTCATCCGGACGGGGCTCCGGGGCACGCTAGAATACGGCGCCCTCGAATCGCGCCGATCGCGGCGAAACCCGATGTCCCGAAGAACGTCCCGCCTGATTCTGCTGCTCGTCGCACTCGGCCTGCTGGTATTGCTGGCCTGGTCCTGGCTCGGCCGTGACCGTCGTGCCGGGATCGATGCCCCGCCGCTGCTGCTGATCTCCATCGACGGCTTCCGCCACGACTACCTGGACCGCGAGTCGCTGCCCACGCTCGAACGCCTGGCCCGCGAGGGGCTGCGCGCCGAATCGTTGCAGCACATCTTCCCGACCAAGACCTTCGCGACCCACTACGCGCTCGTGACCGGGCTCCACGCCGAGAACACGGGCGTCGTCGCCAACCGGATGTGGGACCCGGAACGGCGCAGCACGTTCTCGCTCGGAGACCGCGAGGCCGTCAGCGACGGCTACTGGTACGACGGCGAACCGATCTGGAACACCGTCGAGCGGGCCGGCGGCATCGCGGCCACCTACTTCTGGCCCGGCTCGGAAGCCCGCATCCAGGGCCGGCGTCCGACCATCTGGATGCCGTACGCCGGCGACACGCCGCACGACGAGCGCGTCGACCAGGTGCTGGCCTGGCTGGACCTGCCGGCCGACCGGCGCCCGGACTTCCTGACCCTGTACTTCTCGGTCGTCGACTCGGTGGGCCACGATCACGGTCCGGACCACCCGCGCACGGCCGAGGCGATGCGCGAGGTCGACCGCGCGCTGGGCCGGCTCGTCGCCGGGCTCGAGCGGCGCGGCCTGCTCGGCGAGATGCACTTGCTCGTGACCAGCGATCACGGCATGGCCGACGTCTCGCGCGAGCGCTACGTCCTGCTCGACGACTACCTGGACCTCGCCCGGGTGCGCGTCCCGGACTGGGGGCCGGCGGCCCAGATCTGGGCCGTCGAGGGCGGACCCTCGCCCGACGAGATCGCGCGCAGTCTCGACAATGCCCACCCGGCGCTGACCGTCTGGCGCTAGGGCCAGGGTCCCGAGCGGCTGCGATTCGACGAGCACAAGCGGATTCCCGACGTCACCGCGCTGGGCGACCCGGGCTGGATGATCTCCAGCCGCGACCGCTACGAGGACCCGGACCGCGAACTGCCGGCCGGCATGCACGGCTGGGACCCGGCCTGGCGCCCCATGCACGGCCTGTTCCTCGCCCACGGTCCGCGCTTCGAAGCCGGCGACCGGCTGCCGGCCGTGCGCGCGGTCGATCTCCACGCGCTCATGGCCGAGCTCCTGGGCATCGCACCGGCCCGTACCGACGGCAGCGCCGTGCCGTTCGCCGGGCTCTGGACCTCGATCCCCCCGGTGCGGCCGGAGTCGCTGACGATTCTCTGTGGCGACGAGTCGTTCGGCGTGCGCATCGTTCCGGAACTGGCCGCGTTGACGCACGGGGAGTCCACGCACGCGCTGCCGCGCGCGGCGACCGACCGCGGCCGTCTCTACCGGTCGAACGGTGTGGAGCTGTGGCTGGAAGAAGACCGGGCCCGCACCGTCGTCGACGGCCGGGCCCGGAAAGACTGCCTCGTGTCCGAGGCCGAAGGAGTCGCCGGAATCTCCGGCTGAGCGCCCTCAGTCGTCGAGGACGAAGGTCACCTTCATGATGACGCGGTACTCGGTGATCTTCGCGCCATCGCAGACGACCTTCTGCTCCTTGACCCAGGCGCCCTGGATGTTGTTCAGGGTCTGGCCGGCGCGCTGGATGCCGAGTTCGATGGCATGCTCGAAGCTGCGATCGGAAGAGGATTCCACTTCGGTGATGCGTGCAACGCTCATGACTTCGATCTCCTCTCGGGGAATGGATGGTCAGGTTAGGCCATCGAGGAAACCCGTGCAAATCGACGGCAGGGCGCCGCGTGCCTGAGCTGCCCGAAGTGGAGACCACGCGGCGCGGCCTCGAGCCGCTCGTCGCCGGGCGTGTCATCGAGCGCATCGACGTCCGCGCGCCCATGCTGCGCTGGCCGGTCCCGCGCGAACTCGCCGGCCTGGCCGGCGAGACCGTCTCCGGACTGGACCGCCGCGGCAAGTGGCTGCTCTGGCGCTTCGGCGTCGGCACGTTGCTCTGGCACCTCGGCATGTCGGGCTCGTTCCGCGGCTGGCAGGAACCGCCGCCGCCGGGCCCGCACGACCATCTCGACGTCGTCGTGCGCAACGGCCGCGTACTGCGCTATACCGATCCGCGCCGCTTCGGCGCCGTGCTCTGGCACGCCGGCGAGGACGCCGAGCGCCACCCGCGCCTGGCCGGCCTGGGTCCCGAGCCGCTGTCCGACGTCTTCGACGGCGAACACCTCTGGCGGCTCTCGCGCGGCCGGCGCATCGCGGTCAAGCCCTTCGTCATGGACGGCTCCGTCGTCGTCGGCGTCGGCAACATCTACGCCACCGAGGCGCTGTTCCGCGCCGGCGTCCACCCCAAGCGCGCGGCCGGGCGCATCGCCCGCGATCGCTACGACCGCCTCGCCGAAGCGATCCGCGACGTGCTCGCCCGCGCCATCGAGGTCGGCGGCACCTCGCTGCGCGATTTCACGGTCGGCGACGGTACGCCGGGCTACTTCGGCCAGGAACTCGCCGTCTACGGCAAGGCCGGCCAGCCCTGCCCGGCCTGCGGCGCTGCGTTGAAGGGCGAGGTCATCGCCCAGCGCGCCACGACCTGGTGCCCGGCCTGCCAGACCTGACGGCGGCTCAGGCTCGGAAAAGGACGATCGCCAGCCCCGCGATCACGGCGATCAGCATCGGCACGGCGACGCGCCATCCCAGCGCCCGGCCGCCGACGCCGACGGCCAGGCCGGCCTTGACCAGCGAGTTGACCGATGCGGCGATGACGATGCCGACGGCCGCCACCTCGAGCGCGAGATCCTGCTGGCTCATCTTCGTCAATGACAGGGTGATGGCGTCGACGTCGGCGATGCCCGAGGCCGCGGCCAGCACGTAGATGCCGAGGTCGCCGAACCACTCGGCCAGTGCCTTGCCGGCCAGCATGACAGCGGCCAGCAGCGCCCCGAAGGTCAGCGCCGAGCCCAGTTCCAGCGGGTTGCGCGGCAACACGTCGTCGCTGTCGAGGTCGCCCGTGCTGCCGAACATCATCAGCAGCGCGCCACCGTAGATCACGGCCGCCATGACGGCCGCCGGCCAGAGCAGCGGCGCGAACAGCGCGGGGTGGATGACGGTGGCGACGAGCACCATGCGCGGGAACATCGTTCCGCAGGCCAGCAGGATGCCGCCGGCCAGCAGCGGTGCGGCGCTGCGCTTGCCGCGCCCGATGCGCGACAGGCTCAGCGTGGTCGCCGTCGAACTGGCCAGTCCGCCGAACACGGCCGTGGCCAGCGTGCCGGCGCGCGCGCCGACGATCCGGATCGCGAAGTAGCCGACGAACGAGATCGCCGCGATCAGCACGACCATCCACCAGATGACGTAGGGGTTCAGCGCCTCCCAGGGACCGTATCCGCGGTCCGGCAGCAGCGGCAGCAGCACGACCGAGATCAGCAGCAGCTGGATGGCCGCCTCGAGCTCGCGGCGCTCGAGGCGGCCCAGCCAATCGTGAAGACGGCCCTTGTAGCCGAGCAGCAGCGCGGTCACGACGCCACCGGCCGCGGCGATGACGAGATGCCCGCGTCCGGCCAGCGCGGCGAGTGCGAAGGTCAGCAGGGCGGCGAACTGCGTGGTCGCGCCGATGTCGCCGCGCTCGGCGACCTTGGTGCGGTAGATGACGGCCAGCAGCACGACCATGCCGATGAAGACCAGGCCGAGGAACAGCTCGCCGAGCTGGTCGGACAGCAGGCCGCAGACGCCGCCGAGCAGGCCGATGACGGCCAGCGTTCGCAGGCCCAGTTCGCGCTCGCCCTCCTCGGCGTCGCGCGCCTTCCAGCCGCGCTCGAGTCCCACGAGCGCACCGACGGCCAGCGCGACGAGCAGGCGGACGGCCCATTCGAGTTCGCGGTCCATGCTTCCAGAATACTCGACCGCGGTTCCGGTTCGAACGGGCGATCCGCCTTCCCGATTGCTGCTAGATTCGACCGATGAAGGTGGCACTGGTCAACGACGAGCGCTGGATCTCCCCGGTTTCCCCGGATGCCTACGTGCGCCGGATCCTCGCCGAGGACGCCGAACTGGAACGCGCCTTCGCCGAGCGCGGCGCGGCCGCTTCGCGCGCGGCCTGGTCGGATTCCGAGGTGGACTGGGCCGCTTTCGACGCGCTGCTCATCCGCCAGACCTGGGACTACTTCGAGCGGCTGCCCGAGTTCCTCGGCTGGCTGGAGCGCGTCGAGCCGATCGTGCGCATCGTCAATCCCGCGGACGTGATCCGCTGGAACGCCGACAAGCGCTACCTCGTGGAACTGGCCGGATACGGCCTGTCCGTCGTGCCCACCGAGGTCGTCGTGAAGGGCGACGATTCGCTCTCGCTGGCCGAACGCATGGACGCGGCGGGCTGGGACGAGGCCGTGATCAAGCCGGCCGTCTCGGGCGCCGGCCGCGAGACCTACCGCATCGCGCGGACCGGGGCCGAGGCGCGCGAGCGCCTGTGGCGCGCCCGCGTGGCGGCCGAGGACATGCTGATCCAGCCGTTCGAGCCGGCGATCCTGAAAACCGGCGAGACTTCCCTGATGGTCATCGACGGTACGGCCACGCACGCGGTGCGCAAGATCGCCGCGGCCGGAGAGTTCCGCGTCCAGGACGATCACGGCGGAACCGTGCACGCCCACGAGGCCTCGGCCGAGGAGCGGAAGCTGGCCGAGCGCGCCATCGCCCGCGCGCCCGGCCGGATCGACTATGCGCGCGTCGATCTCGTGGATTCCGACGACGGTCCGCGGATCATGGAACTCGAACTCATCGAGCCGGAACTGTTCTTCCGCCAGCGGCCCGAGGCCGCCGACCGACTGGCCGGTGCCGTGCTGCGTCGAGCGAGCGTGGCGGCGTGAGCGCGGCGCCGGCCGGCCCGGCATTGCCGGCGCGCAGCGTCGGCACGCTGGGCATCGCGCTGCTGGCGCTCAACGGCATGATCGGCGCCGGCATCTTCGGCGTCCCGGCCGGCGCCGCCGCGCTGGCCGGCCCATGGAGTCCGCTCGTGTTCGTCGCCTGCGGCCTGCTGCTGGCCGCCGTCATGCTCTGCTTCGCCGAGATCGCCTCGCGCTTCGACCGCACCGGCGGGCCGATCCTCTACGTGCAGACCGCGTTCGGCGACTTCGCCGGTTTCCAGACCGGCTGGGCCTTCTACATCGCGCGGGCCACGGCCTTCGCCGCCAACCTGAACCTGCTGCTGGCCTCGCTGGCCTGGCTCTGGCCGCCGGCCGACGACGGCGCCGTGCGCATCGCGCTGCTGGCTCTGCTCATGGGTGCCCTGGCCTGGGTCAACGTCCTCGGCATCGACCGCGCCGTGCGCGCGCTGGGCGTGCTGACGGCGCTCAAGCTCGTGCCGCTCGTCGCGCTCGTCGTCGCCGGGCTGGCCTGGCTGGCCCCGGCCGGCGCCGAACTGGCGCGCACGCCGCCGCCTCCGTTGCGCGACTTCGGCCTCGCCGCCCTGCTCGTCGTCTACGCCTTCGTCGGCTGGGAGTCGGCCGTCGTGCCGGCCGGCGAGACGAGGAACCCGCAGCGCTCGATCCCGGTCGCGCTGTTCGCGGCGCTGGCCTGCGCGACGCTGCTCTACGTCGCCGTCCAGGCCGTCGCGGTGGCGGTCCTGCCCGGCCTCGCCGACTCCGAGCGTGCGCTCGTCGATGTCGGGCGCGCGCTCATGGGCGTGCCCGGCGCGCTGCTGCTGACGGCCGGCGTCGTCGTGTCCGTGGCCGGCAACGTCGCCGGGACGATGATCTCGGCGCCGCGGCTGACCTACGCGATGGCGCGCGAGCGCTGGCTTCCGGGTGGCTTCGATCGGCTCCATCCCGTCCACGGCACGCCGCACGTCTCGATCGTGGTCTTCGCCGTGCTGACCTTCGCGCTGGCCGCGGTGGGCTCGTTCCTGTGGCTGGCCGCCATGAGCGCCATGGTGCGCGTGCTCATCTACATGGGCTGCATCGCGGCCATGCCTCGTCTTCGCCGGGAGACCGGCCCGGCCGGGTTGCGCCTGCCGGGCGGCTGGACGATCCCGTTGATCGCGTTCTCGGCCAGCCTGCTGCTGCTGATCCAGGTCGATCGCGACGCCGTGGC
>JAWVZQ010000089.1:0-9025 GCA_033722095.1 Wenzhouxiangellaceae bacterium
TAGAAACGCTTCGTCGGGAACGTCACGACCCACTCGGACATGGCGTTCAGAGCCGGGTTGGTGACGTACTCGTTCATCAGCTCGTTGTACAGGACCGTAGCGGAGACGGCTTCGACGCCGGTCGGCCAGGTCTGCGTGTTAACGGCGCCACCGATGAAGACGTTGCTCGTGTTGTCACCGGAGTTGAGGTCCGGCTCCAGCGAGCCCGGCGAGGTGTGCAGGATCGACGACGAGAACGCGTCGATGGCCTCGGCGTTGTAGCTGAACATCACGCCTTCTTCGACGTTGATGATCGCAGCGCCGCCGAACAGGCCGCCGGCCGGAACGTCGTGATCGAAGTTCGGGTCGCCAGCACCGTCATCGGCCGGGTTCCAGTACGTGTTGGAGCCGCCGGTGGTGTCGGTCGTCCAGGCTTCGACGAGCTGGGCGCAGTCCAGCGGACGCGGACCGAACTCGGTCGGGATGTGGGTCGCGGCCGTGGCGGAACCGAAGTCCACGTCGGTCAGGACACCCATCTCGATCATTTCGAGGTAGCCGGACTCGGTACGCTCGATGTCGCCCGTGGCGCCATCGGCGAAGTCACCGGTGTAGGCGAAGTTCAGGAAGTCAACCGTACCGAAGCGGTCGTTCTCGTCTTCGAACGTGCCGGCACCGTAGAAGTACGGGACCGTGCAGGACGAGTCGCCGATGATCAGGCGGCCGCCCGTGCCGTCGTCGTCGACGGTGATGGCAGCGGCCCACACATCGAATGCGGACAGGTAGAGGTTGAAGTCGAGAACTTCTCGCGAGTTCAGGGCTTCGAGGAAGCGAACCTTGACCGACTTGGCGTCAGCCGTCGTGTTCACAACCGAAATCAGGGTGTCATTGCCACCCCGGGCGGAATAGTAGGGATACAGCAGGACCTGACCCAGACCGTCCGGGTTCAGGTTCACGGCGTTGGAAACGCCGACCATCCCCGCAACGCCTGTCAGACCCGCGATCACCGCGGTCGTCAAGCTCTTTCTTTTCATTACAACACTCCTAGGTTTTTACACAGGGCTCTGCATGAGCAGTCCGATGCGTGCCGAGTCGAAATGCTCGAACATTCTCAGACCGTTCAATTCTATGCTATCCGAGCCGGTCATGTAAAGCAATCACAATTTCGTGATCGCCCGCACACTCACCGGCGCGGATCGCCTGATTTCCGGGGGCGGGGCCGGCCTCAGCCGGAGTACCACCACCTGCCGTCGACGCGGATCCAGGTCTCGTCGACGGGACGGGTGTTCCCCATCCCCGACATCTGGGCGGGCGCCGAAGGCACTTCGTAGGTTACCAGAGTCCGGACCTCGCATCGAGTCTCCTCGCATTCGGCGGATTCGACTTCTGCGCCGGTCCAGCGCACCGACCGGGTGCGCATGTCCTGGCCGAAGTCCTCCGCGGAGGTGGTCTGGCGATAGCCCGGTGCGTAGAAGGCGTAGGCGGCCTGCCAGTCGCCCTCGACGAGCGCATCCCAGCGCTGCTGGGCACGCTCGGTGACGATTTCCGCGGCCGGGCGCTCCTCGGCGCAGCCGGCGATCAACGCCGCGGCCGCGAGTGCGGCGAACGGAAGCAATCGGTTGTTCATCGATTCGGTGTCCTCTTTCTTGATGATTTCGGTTCTGGATTCTTCGGTCCGGAATTGGCGTCAGGGGCCGCCGACCGGGTCGACGGTCTCCGGCGCCTTGTCGCGCAGCGGATCCAGGCCGCGGAACTTCCTGCCGAACTCCTCGGAGATGCGCTCGAGTTCGCGCGTGTTCTCGACCACGGTCGGCGTGATCAGCACCAGCGTCTCGCTGCGATTCAGGTTGTCCGTCGTGTTGCGGAACAGCGCGCCGAGGCCCGGGATGCGCTGCAGGAACGGCACGCCGCTCCTCGACTCGCTCGTCGTCTCCTCGATGAGCCCGCCGAGGACGATGGTCTGACCCGACTGGACGGCCACTTCGGTCGAGATCTGGCGCGTGTTGATCGGCGGGTTGCCGCCCTCGACGCTCGGGCTGCCCGGCGAGGACACCTCCTGGCTCAGGGTCAGGTAGACGAGGCCGCCCGGGTTGACGCGCGGCGTCACCTCGAGGATGACGCCCGTGTTCAGGTACTGCGTGGTGCCGAGCTGGGTCTGGCCGCCCGTGACCGGAAACACCGACTGCGACTGGATCGGAATCTGCGTGCCGACGTTGATGTTGGCATCGGAGTTGTTCCGGACCATCAGCGACGGTGCCGAGATCGTTCGCACGTCGGAGACCGATTCCAGCGCATCGATGGTCGCGGCCACGAACGTGCGGTTCATGCCGCGGCGCGTGACGTTCGAGAAGAAGCCCGTCCCCGAGCCGAACTGTGCCTGGTTGGCGTCGCGCGACGGCGCGAACCCGTCGGGCAGCCCCGGAAACGCTTCGTCGCCGGGATTCGAATTGGCCAGGAACCAGGACACGCCGTACTGCAGTTCGTCGGTCAGCAGGACCTGCAGCACCTGCGCCTCGATGAGCACCTGCAGCGGTTCCTCGTCAAGGCGCTTGATCGCGTTGAGGATCGCGTCGTACTCGCTGGGACTGGCCTGGATGAGCAGCGAGTTCGTCTCGAGCACGGCCGTGATGCGCACGTCGCCTGCCTCGCCCAGCGTCACGGTCCCGCCGCCACCGGACCTTCCGGCATCCGCATCCCGGGCTCGCGCCTGCGGCCCGGATTCGGTCTGGAAATCCGACACCGAGGTCGCCGTGGCGCGTTCCAGGCCCGGCGCCAGCGATCCGCGGTCCTCGCGGCGCGTGCCGCGCTGCCCCCCGCCGTCACCGCCGAAGACGCTGGCCAGGTAGCCGGCCAGCACATCGGCGTCGAGGTTCTTGACGCGGTAGACGTAGAGCCGGCTGCCGGCCTCGGGGCTGGAGCGGTCGAGGCGGTCGATCCATTCCTCGATGGTGTCCAGGTACTCCGGGTTCGTCGTGATGACCATGATCGAGTTCAGGCGCTCGAGCGGCATGATCCGGAACATGCCGGCCAGCGGATTGTTCTCCTCGGCCGCGCCGAGCAGCTGCTCGAGCTCGGCGACGAGGTCGGCGACCTCGACGCGCTCGATCTGGAACAGCCCGACCGACATGCCCTCGAGCCAGTCGACGTCGAAGGTCTCGACGATCTGCAGGTAGTTGCGCAACTCGGCCGGCGTGCCGGCCAGGACGATCATCGCCCGGGCGCTGTCGACGGTCAGGATGGCGTCTTCGCGGGCGTAGGGTTCCAGCAGGGTCTGCATCTGCTGCGGGCCGATGTATTCCAGCGGAACGGCCACGACCTGGTAGCCGCGCCCCAGTTCCCCGCCGGCCACGCGCGGCACGAGGTTGCCGCGGATGGCCTCGGAGACGGGCAGCACGTGGTACCGGTCCTCCTTGCGGATCAGCGTCGCGCCGTTCCAGCGCAGCAGCATTTCCAGGATCGGCAGGATCTGGTCCCTCGAGATCGGCCTGGCCGTGGAGAACGTCACCTCACCGGAAACGCCCGGTGCGATGACGTAGTTCTCCTGCAGCATGTGCCCGAGGATCGCGTGGATGACCTCCTGGATGCCCTGGGCCTCGAAGTTCAGCGTGATCTCGCCCTCGCCTTCGGGCGGCACGGGTCTGCGGTTGGCCGCCTCGCGGTTCAGGAACACACCGCTGCCCGGGAACGTCTCGGTGCCGGCGAACGGCTCGCCGTCGTCGGCGGTATCGATGCCCAGATCGATCGAGTCGCGATTCTCGGGCTCGGCGGCCAGCGGCCCGGCCGGGCGGCCCGGCTCGATCTGGTCGCGGCGGTCGGTGGTGGCGCAGCCGGCCAGCACCAGCAGGGCCAGCGTCGCGGCAGCCAGCGCTCGGGTCGGGTGGCCAATCATCGGTTCGGGTCGCATTCGCTCATCCATCGGTGTCTGATCGGTACGTCCGCCGCTCACGGCAGGACGCGCATCGGCTCTTCATCCATCCTTGTCCTGCGCCCGGCGCTGCGCCTCGGCACGAAGCTGCGCACGGCGCTCGGCCACGCGACGGCGGATCTCGTCGGCGCGGGCGCGCGCCTCGGCCTGCGCGTCGGCATCGGTCTGCGGCGCAGCCGGTTCGGCGGCAGGCTGCGGCTCGGCGGCGGGCTGCGCCTGCGCGCGGCGCGCGGAGCCGGCCAGGGCGCGGGTTTCGACCTCCAGTTCCAGGTCGACGGACTCGCCGTCGTCGGTCTCGAAGGTCACGCTGCGATCGCGAATCTCGGAGATCCGCCACGCCGACTTCTCTCCGGCCATGGCCATGCCCTCGCGCAGTACCAGTGTTTCTCGGCTGCCGCGGTCGAGGACCAGCGCCAGGCGCATTTCCGGCGTGATGACGATCCCGGCCACCTTGGCGTCGAGATCCGGCACGGGCATCTCCTCGACGGTGTCCTCGGCGAACTGCTCCTCGCCCTCCTCGGCCGGCGCCATGACGGGCAGCTGGCGGTCCTCGAAGAACAGCGGCCGCTCGGTGATGACCGAAAAGCGGGAAAACTCTCCGAGCCCGAGTTCGGGCGCGCCGCGCTCGTCACCGGCCAGGGGCCGGCCACCGGCAGGCTCGATGGCGTCGACGTCGACGCGGCCCAGCAGCAGGAAGATCCCGACGCCGACGAGCAGCAGCACCGCGATCCCGCCCAGCAGGATCACGCTCAGGAGATTGTTGCGCGGGTCGAGAGCGTTCATCCGCGCTGCTCCCCGCCCGGCTGGTCGAGGTAGCCGACCATGTCGAACCGTACCTCGACGAGCCCGTACGGTCCGCGGCCGCGGCGTCCCCGCTGGTCCAGCGACAGGCGCTGGTTGACCATGAGGTTGTCGACGAACACGAGCGGCACGGAATTCTCCATCTCGTAGAGGATACGCACGACGTCCTGCAGCGGGCACTGCATGCGCACATTGACGCGAACCGACTCGAATCGCTCCGGCTCGCCGGCCCGGCGCGGCGCCGTGTTCGTGATCTGGCAGAGTTCGGTGTCCTCGGCGTGGGCGTCCACCCACTCGCGCAGCGACTGGATGAGGCCGGCCGCGGCCACGTTGAAATCGCCTCCGGGCAGGAACAGCGCGCTGTCCATGCGCGAGCGGCGCAGTTCCTGCAGCCGCTGCTCCAGCGCATCGCGCTGAGCGACGCTGGCCTTGAAGCGTGCGACCTGGCCGCGCAGCTGGCCGATCTCGTCGCCGAGTTCGAGCTGGCGCATCACGAACCAGTGGAAGCCCACGAAGTAGACCACGATCAGCGCAACGATGAGCAGGCCGATGGCCAGCGGCCGACTCTGCTCTCGGTCCGGAAGCAACTTCACGAATCGTCTCCCTGCGCTTCGTCGACGGGCGCGGAAACCACCGCGGCCGTGGTCGTGAACCGCTCCTTGCCCGTGGCGGGATCGATGTTGATCATGCCCCGGATTTCCGGAGACTCGAGCAGCGGCGATTCGCCGAGCAGTCCGACGACACGCTGCGAGCCCTCGGTCAGGCCCTGGACGGTCAGTTCGCCGTCCTGCAGCTGGAAGCGCTGCAGCCAGATGTCGTCCGGCAGCCTGCGCGTGACCTCGGCGAGCAGTTCCACGGCCGCGGGCTGGCGGTCGCGGCGTTCGGCCAGGAAGTTGGCGGCGAGCAGGGATTCCTCGAGTTCGGACTGCAGTTCGGCGACTTCCCGGGCCTCGTCGCGCAGGCGCTCGGCAGCCGCCTCGAGACGGACCACGCTTCGCTCGCGCAGGATCAGGGACTGGGCCATGATCAGGGCCAGCACGACGAGCAGCACTCCGGCGAACGCGGCATTCATGCGTGCGCGGGCGTGGACATAGTGCGGACGCCGGGATTCCGGCAGCAGGTTGAAGCCCTCCGGCTTCGGCGGATCCAACGACTGCAGCGTATCGACGGCGTGCGCGACGATGCCGATCGCGCGCAGTCGCTCGAGCAGTGGATCGACCTGCTCCTGCGGCACCACCCGCAGCGCGACGTGGATGCGCCCGTGTGCCACGTCGTGGCGGACCACGGCATGGTCGAACAGGACCTGCTCGGCGCGGAACGGCGTGAGCTGGTCGATCTGGTAGCCCAGAGCCTCGGAGAGGTTGTTCTCCACGGCCATGGGGAGTTCGACCGGCAGTGCCAGGACGTGGTCGTCGGGCAGGCACAGGCGGACTTCGGGCCGGCCGTCCTCGAACGCCGACAGGATTTCGCGCCAGCGTACCCGCAGCAGGTCCAGGTCCTCGCCGGCCCCGAAGACGTCGAGCACCTGCGGCTCGTCACCGACGCGCCACACGCGCAGGTCACCGCCCGGAGACGGAACGAGCCAGAGCGCCGGCTTCGGCGGCATCAGGCGACGACGCACCGAACCCGGGATCAGCGTGGCCAGTTCGGCGCTCCACCACGACAGGAAGGCCGGCAGCGGCGAGGCCCGGTAGCGCTGACGCAGGTTGTCGGTGAACTGCTGGATCATGTCTGGGGCGCCTGCCCTTGTGATTCGGTCGGAAGATCGTGCCAGCGCACGATGCGGAACGGCCGCCCTCGGGGGTCGGTGCCGAGCCGGATCGTGGCCTTCAGGGTGCTCCAGGTACCGTTGGCCAGGGTGGCCCGGCTTTCCACGGTATGGGTCAGCCCGCCGCCGCGCTGGTTGACCAGCGTACCGTCGGGCAGCATCAGTTGCGACTGATCGGCGGGATGATACTGCGATCGCTCTTCGATAAACAACCGAGCCGACTCCTCGTCGAGGTCGGGCAGCGTGCGCAGGACCTCCAGCGGCGCGAAGGCCGGGTTGAAGTTCGAGCGTCCCGAGTGGATGGTCAGGCTGTCGGAGATGGCGCGGAACAGCGGCCAGCTGACGCCCAGCACCTGCTGAAGTTCCTCCACCGACCCGAACGGCGCGTTGGCCGGCCCGTACGGCAGGCCGGCCTGCTCGTATTCCTGCAGTTCGGCGCCGAGCACGCGCGGCGCCTCGTCGGGATCGATCCAGTCCTGGATGCGCGCGACGAGGATCTCGGCGTCCTCCGGGGCCAGCCCGGCGTTCTCGAACCGCGCCATGAGCATGTCGGGCATGCCCTGGGCGGCCGCGTTGACGTCGATGAGGCCTGTCTCGTCGGTGATCCGGACCTCGACCTCGGCGTCGCCGAACTCGAAGACGTAGGGCCGGCCGTCGGCGACCCAGCGCGTCTCGATATCGGGGTTGCGCAGCTCCACGACGGCCCGGTGCAGACCGGCTTCGGCCGCGTAGCGGGCCGTGGTGGCATCGAAGAGGAACCGCGATTGCAGCGTCTCGGTGCGCGCCAGTACCGCATAGGTCCCGACGATGATGGTCAGCAGCGCCAGCATCCAGAGCACCACGACGAGCGCGATGCCCCGCGCGCGCTGCACCGGCGCGATGCGATCACTGCCGCTCACGTCGTTCCCCACGGATGCCCAGCGTCGCGTTGCGCAGTTCGGTCACGTTCTCCGGGCGCGCGCGCTGCGGCATCGCGCCCGATGCGTCGAGGATGACCGGTGTCTCGAGGTCGGGCCAGTGCAGGCCCGTGGAGGAATCGAGCGCCATGCGCATCGATACGGCCAACGGAAGCGGCAAGTTCTGGTCGTCGGCCCAGAACGAGTCCCAGAACACGCTCTCGCCGTCCTCTTCGAGGGCGAGATACTCGAAATTCAGGTCGTCGACGTTTTCGATGAGGGTGATCGGGGGATCGCGATCGAGGTCGCCCGGCTCGTAGCCGTTGAGCATGGCATAGGCGAACACGAGATCCATGCCGCGTTCACCCGGCTCCAGGCGCAGTTCCTGGATGTACGGGCCGCCGAAACTCAGGTACCCCGGCAGCGGCGCGACGAAGCGCACGCGATCGCGATCGCCCTCGAAGCGGACGATTTCGCCGTCCTCGAACTGCTGGATGATCAGGGCGCGCGACTGCATCAGCTGCCGGCGCACGAACTGCTGAACGACGCGCAGACGGTTGGTCTGCTCGATGACTGCCTCACCCGAAGTGGTCGCCCGAACGCTTGCCCGAAAACCACCGTAGGCCATCGCCATGATGATCGACACGAGCGCGATGGCCAGCAGCACCTCGATCAGCGTGAAGCCATCCTGCGGGCGCCGCCGGCAGGATGTCCCGGGCACCGATCCGGGAACTCCGTGAACACGCCGTCCCGGCCGATGGCGGAAACCGCCGCTTGCACCATGACGCCACACACTCATGGCCGCGGTCCGCCGCCGATCTGCATCTGCCGCTCCTCCCAGAAGGTATCGACGGCGCGGAGGGTCTCGAAAGCGGCCTGGCGTCGCCCGTCCGCCCACTCGACCGTGAGGTGAACGTGGTAGAGCGAAATGGGCAGTTCCTGCTCGGCGTCGAGGCCGCGCTCGTCGATGACCTGCGTTTCCTCGATCTCGAGCGTCCAGCCGAACTCGTCATTGAAGCGTCCCTGGCTGACACCCGGCTCGATCATCTCCTCGACGCCGAGCACGTCGAGCTTGGACTGCGCCCACAGCGCGGCCTGGGTGTAGTCGCCGGAACGGCGGGTATTGCTTACCGAGGTCGAGAGAATCTGCAGCACCACGCCGAACAGCAGCGCGAACACCATGAAGGCCGCCATCACCTCGATCAGCGTGAAGCCGCCTTCGCGCAAGCGCGAAGGTGCTCGAAGCTCCGACGGGCAGCCTTGTGGAACCCGGCGCGCCCTATTCATCATCCGCCTCCCGCTTGATGCTGACCTCGCCGGTCAGCCAGGAAACCTCGATGGTCCAGACACGCTCACCGGCCACGAGCTCGACGCTGCCGCCGGTCGAAGCGCCGTCGGGATAAAAGCGAATGCCGCCGGCGTTTTCCCCGGTCAGTTCGGAACGGGCGGTATTGATGGTGATGTCCAGGCCTTCGGGAATTGCCTTGGGCTCACGGCCGGCGGCCGTCCAGGTCTCGCTGTCGGCGTCGACGTGAAAGACCTGCTGCTGTCGCTGGATGATGGCCTGGCCCCGCGTATGGCGGATTCCGGCGACGATATCGCGGGATGCGTTGCGAATCTCGGCACCACGGATCGAGCGGCTCACGGACACGCCGACCA
>JAWVZQ010000090.1:0-9012 GCA_033722095.1 Wenzhouxiangellaceae bacterium
CACAGGGTCTCTCGTCCGTTCGAACTCCGGAATATCCCTCGGTGGAGGAAATCGACGATGAAACGCTGGACTGTCTTTTCGATCAGCGCCTGCTGGTTGGCATGGGCTTCTCCGGCGAGCGCCGACACGAACCTGCTCGGCCGATTCGATCGCGATCGCGACCTGTACCTCGCGCACTTCGACAACAAGACCGACGTGGATGACGTCCATTCCGTCGCGGCGGTCGCCACGATGCTGGCCGACCCGAGGTTTTCCAAGGTTCGATACCACGCCGTCGCAGGCACCTACGGAATCCAGGAGGGGCTCTACGTTCCGGCCGAAGCGGTCTTCGAGCTGGCATTCGGCGACCGCTGGTCGGACGCGCACGCGGATTTCGACCGGGCCCTGGGCGAGGTGCTCGAGCTCTCGATCGGAACGCTGGACGGTGGGGGATCGATCTGGATCGCCGAGGGCGGGCAGTCCGATTTCTCCGCCGCACTGGTCCGGGAGATCCGGGACCGGAATCCCGACCTGGACGTCAAGAACCGGGTGCATATCGTGCAGCACGCGGACTGGAACGAAGAGGTCACGACGCCCGAAGACCTCGAGTTCGTGAAAACGCACGCGAGTTATCACAGGATCGCAAGCGGGAACGCGGTCGGAAACGGCACGCCGGGCTTCCGCTCGCACACGCCCGTCGACTGGCAGGAAGCGGTGCGCGATCCCGAACTCAGGGGAATCTGGGCGGCGGCGATCGAAGTCGCGGACCGGTACAACGGTGCGGAAGGCCGCTACCTCAATGAGGCCATCCGGGACGGCGGGGTCGACTTCTCCGATGCGGCGGAAACGGCCTGGATCTTCGGCTTCGGCGACCTGGTCGACGTGGACGACTTCTTCGAAGAGTTCGGAGACTTGACAACGCGCTGAAGTGAAGCGATGGCCCTTGTCCCGGCCAGCAGACGCTGCGCGAAAAGCGCCGGAGGCGCTCCACTTCGCTGGAAGATCGGGCGGGTCGAGGAGGATCGATGATGGGAGACTCCAGAAGTACCGAACGGACCTTGTTGCGATGGAGCGCGCTTGCGACGGCAGCCCTCGCCGTCGGCCTGCTTGCGTTGAATCTCACGGCCGTGCCTGTCATTTTCGACGTTTCCCTTGCCGGGTTTGTGGTTGCCTGCTTGTCGGCAATCCTCTCGGCCATCCTGATGTTTCGCCGGCGCGGGTCCCTGTCGGGGCCGGCACGAGCGAGCGTCGTCGCGGGGCTCGGAGTTGCCCTGGCTTGCGCCCTGATCGCTGCTTATCTCTCCTTCTTGTCCTTCACGAAGGAGGACATGACCATCCGCAACGGCGATGTCAGCCTGGCAGGCACGCTCTACGGACCGCCCACGCCGGGGCCCCATCCCGCAGCGGTCATCCTGCACGGCTCCGGGCCCGAAAGCCGTGGGCAATACGCTTACTACGCCCGGCGTCTGGCGCGCGCCGGCATCGCCAGCCTGGTATTCGACAAACGCGGAGTTGGTGACTCGACAGGTTCTCTTTATGGTTCCGACTATCACGACTACGCCGCCGATGCAGCGGCCGCAGTGGAGGCGTTGCGCGCACGCCCGGACATTCGGCCGGATCGAATCGGATTGATCGGCTTCAGTGAAGGGGAGTGGACCGCGCCCCTCGCCGCGCTGCGGGCGGGCGATATCGCTTTCATTGCAGTGATCGGAGCGAGCGGAATCTCGCCCGCACGGCAGGTCAATGCCGAAATCGCGATGCGATTGCGTCGGCGAGGCCATACCGAAGAGGCGATCGCCGACGCCCTGGCGTTGAATGATCGTGTCTTCGCCTATCAGCGGACGGGAGAGGGCGCGGACGACCTGCGGCGGAGGCTGGAGGAAGCTCGTTCAAAGTCCTGGTTTGACGATGCGCACGACATTCCGGCTGAAATCCATCCTGTCCGGGAATACGGGTGGTGGCGTTCGGTGATGGACTTCGATCCGTCCCCGGTCTGGCAGCGCATCACCGCACCGGTGCTGATCCTGAAGGGAGAACGGGATGTCCACTCTCCGGCCGATATCGCCAGGCAGGAGATCACGTCTGCCCTTGCGCGCGGGGGAAATCGGGACGTGGAATTCATTCTCGTTGCCGACGGAGATCACATGCTGCTGGCATGGCCGCTCGGAGAGGGTGCACCGCCACCCGTGTTCGCCGACGACTACCTTAAGACGCTGATCGAATGGATCAGGTCGAAGCTCGATGATGTCGCCTGATTGCGCGCACGAGCAGAATTCATCGCAAGTGGACTAATACGGCCTCAACGCCTCCACCTGCATCGAATACGCCGAGTCCGCCGTCGCGTTGCTGACTTCCTCGACCTGCAGCACGCCTTCCATCAAGAACGCCTCCCAGATGACGACCATGCGGATGGGCTCCACGAGCCGGCCGTCGACGATCTGGTTGGCAGGCGGCGGGGGGACGTGGATGCAGGCGCCGAAGTAGGGGACCAGGAAGAACTCGGTCAGGCGGCCTTCCTCGTCGGTCTCGACGGGCACGACGAAGCCCGGCAGGCGCACGCGCTGGCCGTCGAGTGTGCCGACGGTCTCGAAGGACTGGAATTCGGTGGAATCCGGCAGCGCGCTGTGGTCGATGGCCGTCTGGCCGGCGACCCAGCGCTCGGCGACGTCGTCGGGCATGAGGTCCAGCCACTCGATCTCGCGGGCCTCGGAGAAGGCCAGCGCCGGGGCGAGCAGGAGCAGCAGGCAGGCGATTCGGATCATCGGTGACATTCGTCCGGGGTTCGGGTTCTTTTGACCACTGTGGGTCTCCAGGTTCATTGTTTGACTTGCATCCCGTCGGCCAGGGTCCGCCGGTAGACCATTGCGGCCGGCAGCAGCGCGACGAGCAGCGCGGCGAGCCAGATCGCGCCGAGGATGCCGAACAGGTAGGCGTCCGGCACGGCCGGGGCGACCGCGACGCCGAAGCGCGCCAGCAGCCAGCCCGAGGCCAGCCACTGCAGGCCGGCGGCCAGCGCGATGCCGAGCACGATGCCGGCCGCGGCCAGCATGCCGGCCTCGGCGACGAGCAGCGCCGAGATCTGCCAGGGCCGTGCGCCGCAGGCGCGCAGGATGGCCATCTCGCGCCGGCGCTGGTCCAGCGTGGTGACGAGCGCGGTCAGCATGCCGAGCAGGCCGGCGGCCACGACCAGCGCGGAGACGATGCGCAGCACCTGCTCGGCCAGCCCCGTGATGCGCCAGAGCTGCTGCAGCGCGATGCCGGGAAGGATCGCCAGCAGCGGCTCGCCTTCGCGCTCCTGGATGCGGTAGCGCAGCGCGAAGGCCTGGGCCCGGTTGTGCAGGCCGACGAAGAACGCGCTGATCTCGTCGGGCTCGAGATCGCGTCCGCCCTCGCCTGTCGCCCCGTGTTCGCGATCGTAATCGTAATCGTGATCGTGATCGTGGTCGTCATGCTGATCGTCGACGAGCGCGCGGGCCTCGTCGGGGTCCAGCGTCGCGCCCGGCGGCGGCACGCCGCGCTCCCAGCCGACGTGGATGGCCTCGTGCGCGGCCAGCCGGATGTACACCGACTGGTCCACGGGCGTACCGGTCGGCGCCAGCACGCCGGCCACGCGGAACGGCTGGCCCTCGTGGAAATGCAGCTGGTCGCTGCCTCCGCCGTGTCCGAGTTCGATGCCGTCGCCGGCGGCCAGGCCTTCCTCGGCGGCCACGCGGTGGCCGACCACGGTGTCGAACAGGTCGTCGAACGCGCCGCCGGCCGCGAAGGCCAGCGGCTGCTTGCCGGCGTAGCGGTAGTGCTCGAACATCGCGTTCGTCGTGCCGACGACGCGGAAGCCGCGGAACGCGTCGCCGACGGAGATCGGGATCGTCCAGGCCACGCCGGGCTCGGCGGCGATCTCCTGGTAGGCCTCCATGCTCACGTTGCCGGGCGGCTGGCCGAGGCCGAAGACCGTGAACAGCAGCAGCTGGACCGGCGCGGTGGGCGCGCCGACGATGAGGTCCGTGCCCGAGACCGAGCGGTAGAAACCCTCGCGGACCTGGCCGCGCATCTGCTCGACGACGACGAGCAGGCCCACCGACAGCGCGATGGTGAACGCCGTCAGCGCCGCGGCCAGTGCGCGGTTGCCGAGCGAGCGGCGGGCGAGACCGATGAGCGTCATGGCCGCACCTTCCCTTCGCCGAGTTCGCGCCGGGCGTCGAACCGCCCGGCCAGCGAGCGATCGTGGCTGACGAACAGCAGCGCGGCGCCGGCCTCGTGCACGCGCTCGAACAGCAGGTCCAGGAAGCGGTCGCGGCGGTCGGCGTCGAGCGCCGAGGTCGGTTCGTCGGCGACGACGAGGTCGGGCCGGCCGATCAGCGCGCGGGCCGCGGCCACGCGCTGCTGCTGGCCGACGCTGAGCCGGTCGGCGCGGCGTCCGTGCAGCGCGGGCGGCAGGTCCATGCCCTCGAGCAGCGCGTGCGCGGCTTCGCGGGCGTTACCGGCGCGGTGCCGGCGCGCTCTCGAGAAGCGGCACCCGAGCAGCACGTTGTCGACGGCGTCGAGCCACGGCATCAAGTTGAACTGCTGGAAGACGATGCCGACGTGATCGGCGCGGAAGCGGTCGCGCTCGGCGCGGCCCATGGCGCCGAGGTCGCGGCCGGCCAGGTGGATGGAGCCGGCATCGGGCGTGGCGAGCCCGCCGATCAACGCCAGCAGCGTCGACTTGCCCCCGCCGGACGCACCGGCCAGGAACAGCGAACGCCCGGCGGCCAGTTCCAGGTCCAGGCCGTCGAGCACGGGCCGCGCGTCGCCGGGCCAGGCGAAGGACAGGCCGCGGATCTCGAGCAGCGCAGCGGCGGGATTCCCGGGTGCGTCGGACATGAGCGCATCTTACGACCTGGGCGTGGACCGTCCGCCGCGCATTTGCTTCGGCCTGCCGCTCGGGGCACAATCCTGCGGCCGAATCCAACGACAACAAATCTCCCCGGGGTTCCTCGATGAAGACGTCTTCCGTACACGGCATGTGGTCGTCCCGCCTGATGTTCGTGCTCGCCGCCACCGGTTCGGCGGTCGGGCTCGGCAACATCTGGCGCTTTCCGTACATCACCTCCGAGAACGGCGGCGGCGCCTTCGTGCTCGTCTACCTGGCCTGCATCGCGCTGATCGGCCTGCCGATCCTGTTCTCCGAGATCATCATCGGCCGCCGCGGCCGCATGAGCCCGATCAACTCGCTGAAGGAACTGGCCGAGGACGCGGGCGCCAGCAAGTCGTGGACGGGCATCGGCTGGCTCGGCATCATCGCCGGTTTCCTCGTGCTGTCGTTCTACTCGGTGGTCGCCGGCTGGACGCTCTACTACGGCTTCGACTACTTCCAGCAGCTCGTCATGGGCGCGCCGCAGATCACCGACCCCGGCGGCACCTTCGGCGTCCTGCTGTCGAAGCCCGGCACGATGATCTTCTGGCACGGCGTGTTCATGGTGCTGACCGTGGGCGTGGTCGCGCTCGGCGTCGAGGAAGGCCTCGAGCGCGCCGTCAGCGTGCTGATGCCGCTGCTGTTCGTGCTGCTGCTGATCCTGCTCGGTTACGGCATGAACACGGGCCACTTCCAGGAGGCCGTGGGCTTCCTGTTCTCGCCCGACTGGTCGCGCGTGGACGGCTCGATGATCGTCACGGCCATGGGCCAGGCATTCTTCACCCTGAGCCTGGGCATGTGCGCGATCATGGCCTACGGCGCCTACCTGCCCAGCGACGTCAGCGTGCCGAAGACCGGCGTGGCCGTCGCGTTCGCCGACACCACGGTGGCGCTCGTCGCGGGCCTGGCCATCTTCCCCATCGTGCTGTCGTTCGGGCTCGACCCCGAGGGCGGCGGGGCGGGCTTCATCTTCACCTCGCTGCCGCTGGCCTTCAACGAGATGCCGTTCGGCATCGCATACGGGATGTCGTTCTTCCTGCTGCTGTCGGTGGCCGCCTGGACGAGCTCGATCTCGCTGCTCGAGCCGGCCACGGCGTACTTCGTCGAGGCCACGGACTTCACGCGCAAGCAGGTCGCCGTGGCCGTGGCCTTCCTGACCTGGTGCATGGGCCTGTTCTCCGTGTTCGGGCTCAACGTCTGGTCCGAGGTCACGATCGGGGGACGCGACATCATGGGCGCGATCGAGTTCGTGGCCGCCGACATCATGATGCCGCTCGGCGGGCTGCTGATCGCGCTGTTCGCCGGCTGGATTCTCTCGGGCCGGATCACGCGCGAGGAACTCGACGAGAAGATGCCCGACTGGGCCTACTCGGCCTGGCTCTGGCTGACGCGCGTGTTCACGCCGCTGATGGTGCTCGTCGTGCTCGGGGGACTGCTGGGGCTGTTCTGACGCCGGGTTCGAGAGGCGTAACGCGGCGGCCTTACTCGTCGCCGCGTTCCAGCCGCAGGTGGCCGTGCTCGTCGACGCGGGCCGTCCAGCCCTCGGCCACCCAGGTCGTGGCGTCGTCGTCGGTGACGATGGCCGGACCCTCGACTTCGCGCGAGCCCAGCGCCATGCGCGGCCAGGTCGGCACCTCGCCGTCTCCGCCTTCCTCGTTCTCGCCGTCGGGCGCCGGCACGTGCTCGAGCCGCGCCGCACCGCGTGCGCGCAATCGAACGCCGACCAGTTCCACGGGCAGGTCCAGGCGGTGTCCGAAGGTCTCCTCGTGCGCGTCGTGGAAGGCGGCCGAGAGCGTTTCCGGATCGTCGGCGTCGAGTTCCAGCGTCGCGCTCTGGCCGGCGTAGCGGCAGGCCACGTAGCGCTCGATCTCGATTTGTTCGGCGGCCACCCCCTCGGCCTCGAGCTCCTCGCGCGCGCCGGACTCCAGCGGTGCGAAGGCCTCGTCCAGCGCGCCGGCGTCGACCTCGTCGACGGGCTTCAGCACGCTGGCCGTGCGCTCGCGGCCGGGCCGTGCGACGAGCATGCCGAGCGCCGAGAGCACGCCCGAGCGCGCCGGCACGACGGCCTCGCACATGCCCAGGCTCTCGGCGAGGTCGCAGACGTGCAGCCCCCCGGCTCCGCCGAAGCTGACGAGCACGCAGTCGCGCGGGTTCACGCCGCGCTCGGCCGACATCACGCGCAGCGCCTTGCTCATGTGCTCGTTGGCGATCTCGAGAATGCCGGCCGCCGCGCCGTCGCGGTCCAGGCCGATGCGCTCGGCGAGTTCGTCCATATTTCGGGCCGCGGCGTCGAAGTCGAGTTCGTGACGTCCGCCGAGCCGCGTGTCGCGCGGCAGGCGGCCGCGCACGAGGTTGGCGTCGGTGACCGTCAGGTCCTCCCCGCCGCGTCCGTAGCAGACCGGTCCCGGGTCGGCGCCGGCCGACTGCGGGCCGACCTGCAGCAGGCCGCCGGCATCGACGCGCACGATGGAGCCGCCGCCGGCGCCGATGGTGTGCATGTCGACCATGGGCACGGCCACGGGATAGCGGCCGATGCGCCCGTCGCGCGTCAGCGCCGGCTCGCCGTCGAGCAGCGCGACGTCGGTCGACGTGCCGCCCATGTCGAAGGTCAGCAATTTTTCGCGACCGATCTCGCGGCCCACGTGCGCGGCCGCGGCCAGGCCGCCGGCCGGGCCGGAAAGCAATAGGTGGACGCCGCGCTCGGCGGCCTGCCCGGCCGCGATCGTCAGGCCGCTGGACTGCATGACGGCCAGCCGTCCGCCCTCGAGTCCCTCGTCGAGACGGCGCAGGTAACCGGCGAGCTTCGGCCCCACGGAGGCGTTGAGCCAGGTGGCCGTTCCGCGCTCGTACTCGCGGATCTCGGGCAGCACCTCGTGCGACAGCGACACCGCCAGGTCGCCGGGCAGCGCCTCGCGGATCATCGTTTCCAGTTCCGGCGCCTGCCAGGCGAACAGCACGAGCACGGCGACGGCCTCGCAGCCGCTGTCGGCGACCTTCGCGGCCAGCCGCTCGAGGTCGTCCTCGCCGGGCCGCGCCAGGACCGTGCCGTCGGGCGCGGCGCGGGCGGGAACCTCGAAGCAGCGATCCCCGGGCACGGGCGGGTCGAAGCGCGGCTGGACGAGGCCGTACAACGCGTCGCGGTTCTGGCGGCCCAGCCTCAGCAGGTCGGCAAAGCCCTCGGTGACGACGAAGGCGACGTCGGCACCCTCGCCCTCGAGCACGGCGTTGGTGCCGACCGTCGTGCCGTGGACCAGGGCCGGCTCTCGGTCCGAGACCCCGAGACGCTCGAGGCCCTCGAGGATGGCGCGCGACGGGTCGTCGGGCGTCGAAAGCACCTTGGCCGTGGCCAGCCGGCCGTCGACGAGCGCGACGAAGTCGGTGAACGTGCCGCCGGTGTCGACGCCGACGCGGACCGGGCTGCCGGACGTGCTCATTCGGCGGGCTCCTCGCGCGATCGGCCGTTCCCCGGGGACGGCGTCCAGCACGGCAGGCCGCTGCGCTCGAGCACCTCGTCCCAGGGAAAGTCCGGACCGGGGTCGAGCTTGCGCCGAACGCGGTGCTCGGGGTCGTCGCTGGCCGGAACGGTCTCGGTGTCCAGCGCGTCGTGGCCCGTCACGCCCTCCAGGGCCGGCAGGTCCTCGGCCAGCGCGCGCAGCAGGTGCACGAGCGCGTCGATCTGGGCCCGCGGATAGGTCCCGGTCCAGTCCTGGGAATCGCGGGCGAACCAGTCGGGCCAGCGCCCGGTGTGGACGAGCTCGATGCCGATCGAGTCGGCGTTGTGGCCGCGGACATGGTGGGCGACGCGGTCGACGGGCACCCACTGCTCGATGCGCCCGTCGCGGTCGATGTAGTAGTGCCCGCTGTTGCCCGTGCCCGACTCGTAGCGGATGCGCTCGCCGTAGGCGCGGGCCGTGGCCAGATCGGGCAGTTCGGTGGCGTGGATCACGATCTTGCGGACCGTACCCGGCGCCCGGGCCTCGAGCGCGTCGACGTAGGGCAGCGGTCGCTGGAGCGCGTCGATGTTTCCCAAGTCGCTCATCGCCGGCGTGCCCCGCCGCTCAGTCCGCGCCGCCGGCGGCGCGCTCCGCGACGCGCGCGAGCATCGCGTCGAGCCGCTCGCGGTCGAACCACTCGCCGGCCCG
>JAWVZQ010000091.1:0-8872 GCA_033722095.1 Wenzhouxiangellaceae bacterium
AAGGGCTACGTCCCTTGGGTGAGCGGCCACAGGCCGCGAATGGGATTTCGCATGTGCCAATGGGGTTTCGCGTGTGCCGGGGATCTTGCGTCCGGAGATGTTCTCGTTCTCGTCCCAGGGGACGTAGCCCCTGGGCTACTCCTCCTGCCCTCGTTCCGAGGGTTTCCTCGAGGCTGCCTTCGCGCCCATCCTCTAAATGCGGATAGCACCCTGTCCGACCCTACTTCTCCGGCAGCTCCCGGATGGCCTCGAGGAAGGTTTCGCCGTACTGCTCGAGCTTGTGCTGGCCGACGCCGTGGATGCCGGCGAGGTCGGCCAGGGTGGCGGGCCGGGCCTCGAGCATGGCCGCCAGCGTGGCGTCGTGGAAGATGACGTAGGGCGGCACGCCCTGCTCGCGGGCCAGCGCCAGGCGCACCTCGCGCAGCTTCTCGAAGCCCGGATCTCCGGTCGGGACGTCGGCCGCCGGACCCTTCGCGCGCGAGGCTGCCGGCTTGCGGCCGGTCTCCTTGCGGGCCGAGAACGTGTCGTCGCCGCGCAGCAGTTCGCGGCAGGCGGGATCCAGGCGCAGGCCGCCGTGACCCTCGGGGTCCGTGGCCAGCATGCCGGCGGCCAGCAGCTGGCGGATCAGCCCCTGCCAGAAGGCGCGCGGACGATCCTCGCCGATGCCGAAGACGCTGAGCCCGTCGTGGCCGAGCGACCGGACGCGCTCGTTGTCGCGGCCCGTCAGCACGTCGATGACGTGGCCGGCCCCGAAGCGCTGGCCGGTCCGGTAGACGGCCGACAGCGCCTTGCGCGCCTCCTCCGTGGCATCGACGAGTTCCGGCGGGTCGAGACAGTTGTCGCAGTTTCCGCAGCCCCCGTCGTGCTCTTCGCCGAAGTACCCGAGCAGTGCCGGTCGCCGGCACGCCGTTCGCTCGCAGTAGGCCAGCAGGGCCTCCATGCGCTGCCGCTCGACGCGCTGGCGCTCGTCGGAAAGCTCGGAATCCTCGAGCATCTGGCGCAGCCGGACCACGTCGTCCATGCCGTAGATCATCCACGCGTCCGAAGCCAGGCCGTCGCGTCCCGCGCGGCCCGTCTCCTGGTAGTAGCCCTCGATGGAGCGCGGAAGATCCATGTGGGCGACGAAGCGCACGTCGGGCTTGTCGATGCCCATGCCGAACGCCACCGTGGCGACGACGATGAGCCCTTCCTCGCGGATGAACCGGTCCTGGTGCTCGCGGCGCGTCGCGTCGTCGAGACCGGCGTGGTACGGCAGGGCCGTGAACCCGGCCTCGTCGAGCCAGCCTGCGACCTGCTCCGACTTGCGCCGCGACAGGCAGTAGACGATGCCAGAGTCGCGCGGGTGGTCGCGCTTCAGGAACTCCAGCAACTGCGCGCGGGCGGCACGGCGCGGCTGCACGCGATAACGGATGTTCGGGCGATCGAAGCTCGCCGTGAACCGGCGGCAGCGACCGTCGAACAGCGTCTCGGCGATCTCCTCGCGCGTCCGCGTGTCGGCCGTGGCCGTCAACGCCACGCGCGGCACGTCGGGGAAGCGTTCGGCCAGCTGGGCCAGGCCCAGGTACTCGGGCCGGAAATCGTGCCCCCACTGGCTGACGCAGTGCGCCTCGTCGATGGCGATCAGCGCCAGGTCCACGCGCGAGAGCTGGTGCAGCATGCGCCCCTGCAGCACGCGCTCGGGGGCGACGTAGAGCAGGTCCAGCCGGCCGGCCCGGAGATCGGCTTCGACGCGGCGCTGCTCGTCGGCGGAGAGACTGGAATTCAGCACCTCGGCGCGCACGCCGGCGGCCTTCAGCGCCTCGACCTGGTCGCGCATCAGCGCGATGAGCGGCGAGATGACGAGGCCGGTGCCGGGCCGGACCAGCGCCGGGACCTGGTAGCACAGCGACTTGCCGCCGCCCGTGGGCATGAGCACGAGGGCGTGCTCGCCGTCCAGCAGCGCGTCGATGATCTCGCGCTGGCCGGGCCGGAAGGCGTCGAAGCCGAAGACTTCGCGCAGGACGCCGTCGGCGTCGCGGCGCGTCGACGGGGCGGAGGCCGCCCCGCTCACTGGTCCAGGTTGAGCTCGGCGGCCTTGCGCTCGGCGCGCTGGACGCGCTGCGCCAGTGCTTCCTCGCCGAGCGCGGGCCGGCCGTTGAACTCGGGCCAGCCCTGGCCGTGGCGGAAGCAGAGGTCGACGAGGACGCGGGCATGGGCATCGCCGGCGTTCAGGGCCGGGATGTAGCCGAGTTCCTCGCCCCCGGCTTCCTCGAAGGCCTCGCGGTTCTCCACGCCGATCTCGTCGATCGTCTCCAGGCAGTCCACGGCGAAGCCGGGACACACGACCTGGACGTACTTCGTGCCGTGCTCGGCCAGGTGCAGCAGCGTCTCGTCGGTGTAGGGCTTGAGCCACTCGGCGCGGCCCAGCCGGGACTGGAACGTGACCTGCCAGTCCTTCTCGTCGAGCTCGAGGCGCTTGGCGATGCGGCGCGCCGAGGACTGGCACTCGCAGTAGTAGGGATCGCCATCGAGCAGGTAGTTCTTCGGGATGCCGTGGAACGAGAACAGCAGCTTCTCTGGCTTGCCGTGCTCGTCCTGGTACTCGCGGATCCGGTCGGCGACGGCCTCGACCCAGGCCTCGTCGTAGTGGTAGTGGGTCACGAAGCGCATCTCGGGAATCCAGCGCACGTCCCTGAGCGCGTTGGCCAGGCCGTCGAAGACGCTGGCCGTGGTCGTGGCCGAGTACTGCGGGTACAGCGGCACGACGATGAGACGCTGGACGTTGTCGCGGCGGGCCTGTTCCAGCGCCTCGGCAATGCCGGGACTGCCGTAGCGCATGGCCGCGTAGACGCGGACCGGCGCCTCGTCGCGCTCGAACACCTGGTTCATGGCCTCGGCCAGGTCGCGCGTGTGATAGAGCAGCGGCGAGCCGCGCTCGGTCCAGACCCGGCGATACGCCTCGGCCGATCGCGGCGATCGGAACGGCACGATGATCAGGTTCAGGATCAGCCACCAGATCGGACGAGGCACTTCGACGACGCGGCGGTCCCAGAGGAACTCGCGCAGGTAGCGCCGCAGCGACTTCGCATCGGGCGCGTCCGGCGTGCCGAGGTTGGCGATGATCACCCCGGCGCGGGGCGCCCGGCAGTGGGCCGGCAGTTCGCGGACCTCGGTTCTGGACTGGATGCGGGATTCGGGGGGCATGGCGTCGATCGTCGCGGACACGGGGTGGACGAGACCCGGAGTGTACCCACTGGCCGTGGGCGCGCGGGCGCGCGCGACGACGATTGTGCACGGCGCGGGGAATTGGTAACATCTTGACCAAATGCGCGCGGAAAGCGCCGTAATACAACGAGACGTCGGAGTCTTCGCCCGGATGAGCGCCGTTCCACAGACAACTCGAGCGCTGTTGCTCGGCCTTGCCTTGCTGGCCGGGCCGGTCGCGGCCGAGCCGATGGCCTGGGGCGTCAATTCCCGCGGCAACCTCGCCGACGACCAGCTCGTCAACGCGCTCTACCGCATCGACCTGGCGACCGGCGCCACGGAACACGTGGGCTGGACCGGTGCGCTGGACGTCGAGGGTCTCGCCCTCGACGAGGCCGGCACGCTCTGGGCGCTCGACGATGAATCCAACACGCTGCTGACCGTCAACCAGTCGACGGGCTTCGCGCTGCCCGTGGCCAACCAGCAGACGAATACCGGCATCCCGCTGAACCAGGTCATGGACTTCGGGATGGCCTTCGACTGCTCGGGCCAGCTGCTGGCGAGTTCCGATTTCCTGCGCAACCTCTACTCGGCCGATACCGAGACCGGCATGCTGACCCGGATCGGCGAGGATGGCAGCCTCGGCGCGCCGATCACCGACATCGCCGTACGCGGCGACGAGATCTACGGGATCGGCCAGGGCATCGATTCGGAGGGCAATCCCGACTCGCCGAACCTCTACCGCATCGACCCCGCCGACGGGACGGCCGAGCTCGTCGGCCCGCTCGGACCGGCGGCCTCGCCCTATGCCAACGCCGGCCTCGACTTCGCGGCCGACGGGACGCTCTGGGCGATCACCGACCGCCGCGACGGCGGCAACATCAACCTGCCGTCGGAGATCCTGCGCATCGACACCGGCACGGGCCAGGCGGTCAAGGTCGCGGACGCCGACCTCGTGGGCTTCGAGTCCCTGGCCATCTCGGCGACCGGCGAATGCCCGAGCGGCGGTCCGATCGCGGCCAGCCCGATCCCGACGCTTTCGCCGATCGGCCTGCTCGCGCTGGTACTGCTTTCGTTCGTCGGCGGCATGTGGACGCTTCGGGCACGCCGGCTGTAAACTGGTCGTCCCACTCCACGGAGAATCCCCATGGCCGGCATCAGCCCCTGGCAATTGCTGATCGTCCTGCTGATCGTGCTGCTGATCTTCGGTACGAAGAAGCTGCGCAACGTCGGCGGCGACCTCGGTTCGGCGATCCGCGATTTCCGAAAGGGCGTCAGCGACGGCGAGAAGGACGACCAGTCGGAATCGGCTTCCGCGCAGAAATCCACCCGCTCCGACGACGACGCGAAGTCCTGAGCCCGTGGGGGGCGTCGGTTTCACCGAGATGCTGCTGCTGGCGGTCATCGCCCTGATCGTCGTCGGCCCCCAGCGGCTGCCCGAGATGGCGCGCAAGGCCGGCCGCATCACGCGCCAGGCCCGTCACGCCTGGCAGAACCTGCAGTCCGAACTCCAGGCCGAGCTCGACGCCGAGCACAACCGCAAGATCATGGAGGCCACGGCATCGGAGCCCACCGACGGCAAGCCGGGCGACGAGGCCGGGGACGATGAGCGACCAGACCGACCAGACTGACCGCGAACTGTCGCTGGTCGACCACCTGCTCGAACTCCGAGACCGGCTGATCAAGTCGATCGCGGCCGTCGTCGTGTGCATGATCGCGCTCGTTCCGTTCGCACGCACGCTCTATGCGATCGTTGCAGAGCCGCTGGTCTCGCGCCTTCCCGAGGGCGCGCACATGATCGCCATCGACGTGGCCTCGCCGATCCTGGCCCCGTTCAAGCTCGTGCTGATCCTGGCCCTGCTGATCGCGATGCCGTACGTCATCTACCAGCTCTGGGGCTTCGTGGCGCCGGGGCTCTACCAGAACGAGAAGCGGCTGGCGCGGCCGTTGCTGTTCGCGGCCACGGGCCTGTTCTACGCCGGCTGCCTGTTCGCCTACTTCATCATCCTTCCGGTCATCTTCGGCTTCATCACGGCCATCGCGCCCGAGGGCGTCGAGGTCATGACCGACATCTCGCGCTACCTGGACTTCATCCTCGTGCTGTTCCTGGCCTTCGGGCTGTCGTTCGAGGTGCCCGTGATCACCGTCGTCCTCGTCGCGCTGGGCGTGGTCACGCCCGAGACGCTCGCGAAGGCGCGCGGCTACGTCGTGGTCGGCGTGTTCTTCGTCGCCATGCTCATCACGCCCCCCGACGTGATCTCCCAGACCCTGCTCGCCCTGCCCGTCTGGGCGCTCTACGAACTCGGCATCGTGTTCTCGAGGATGGTGCGGAAGCGCGCGGACGAGGCCCGAGAATAGGACGGCCCGCCTCGACTTCTGGAGGATTGGCGCGAAGAGAAAACCTCCGAAGATACGAAAAACCGAACAGGCGAGTAGCCCAAGGGCTACGCCCCTTGGGGTGCGGATGCACCGAAATGCGAAATGCCATTCGCTCGCCCTTCGACTCGCTCACCCGGGGATGTGACCCCGGGCTACGAAACCGTTGCCGTCACCGGCCCCGGCACCGACGTTGTAGCCCAAGGGCCGCGTCCCTTGGGTGAGCGGCCGAAGGCCGCGAATGGGTTTTCGCATGTGCCGGAGGATCAGGGGTCCGGAGATGTTCTCGTTCCCATCCCAGGGGACGTAGCCCCTGGGCTACTCGCCGTGCCTTTTCAGAGGATTTCCCGAATTTCTCTTCGCGCCTTCGCGTCTTCGCGCTAATCCTCTAAGGGTTTTCGATCACCTCTCCGCGATCGTCTGCCAGAACGCGTCCAGGCACTGGGCGCCGAGGTTGCGGCAGCGCTCGGGCGACCAGCCGACGTCGGGCAGCGGCAGGTTGTCGGCATCCTTGAACGGCATCTCCAGCGTCATCGACAGGCAGCCGAAGGTCTCGGCGATGTAGTCGGTGCACTTGCGCAGGTCGGCCGAACCGGGCGCATCGACGTCGTAGCCGTGCTCGGTCTGGAAGTCCGGACAGATGCGGGCAAGAAGATCCTTGAACGCATCGAGTTCGGCCTGCATCTCCTCGTTCCAGCGCTTCACGCCCTCGCCGCCGGCGATGAAGTTGTAGGGCAGACCCTCGTCGCCGTGGACGTCCATGGCGAGATCCACGCCGACCTCGTGCATGCGCTCGCGGACGTAGTAGACCTCCGGCGAATCGTCGGGATCGGGGTCGCGCCAGGCGCGGTTGAGGTTGACGCCGCGCGCGTTGACGCGCAGGTGGCCCCGGACGCTGCCGTCGGGATTCATGTTCGGAACGAGGTAGACCACGGCCTTCCGGAGCAGCGCGCGGGCCACCCCGTCCTCGGGGTTCAGCAGCCGGTCGAGGAACCCTTCCACCCACCACTCGGCCATGCTCTCGCCGGGATGCTGGCGGGCCGTGATCCAGATCTTCGTGCGTGCTTCGTCGCGCGCAGCCGCGGCCGGGTCGCTGATCGTCAGCAGCGTCAGTGCGCGCCCGTCGGGCGTGTTGCACAGCGTCTCGGAGCGGACCAGCGGGGACTCCGACGCACCGGCGATGAGCCACTGGTGTCGCTCGAAGCTGTAGGGCGCGAAGTAGGCGTAGAAGACCTGGTCGGCAGGCGGCTCGTGGCGGATGACGAGCTGCTTGCCGTCGTACTCGGTCGGCACACGGAACCAGTAGTCGCCGTCGACCGACGCGCAGGCCCGGTAGTTCTCGAAGCCCTCGGGATACGACATCTCCGAGGCATTCTCGATCGTCATCTTCAGCTCGCGGTTGCGGGCATTGGCAACCTGGAAGTGGAACCACTGGGCGTGCTCTTCGCCGGCGTCGCGGCGGATCCTGAGCCGGATCCCGGACGGATCCGAGGCGTCGAGCACCTCGATGTTTCCGGAATCGAACTGGCTGGTGATGGAGATCATGGGATCGTCCCGTTGAAAGTCCGGCAATCAGGATAATCTCCCCGCGTCGTGCGCGTGGCACGACGGCGGGCAGGCGCCTACCGCGCGGCGCGCACGAGCCGCCGGAGCACCGAACGCAGCGCCAGCGGCCGGATCGGCTTGTGCAGCAGTTCGCAGCCGGCCTGGCGGGCGGCCTCGCGCAGTTCGGCGGCATGGTCGGCGCTGATCAGTACCGTCGGGCACTCGAAGCCCGAGTCCGCGAGGTCGCGCAGCACGTCGAGGCCCGTACGTCCCGTGTCGAGATGGAAGTCGAGCACCATGGCGTCGAAGCCGCACTCGCGCCAGGCACGAGCCGCGCCCTCCCCGTCCGCGGCCGGGACGGCTTCCAGACCCCAGTCGGCGACCAGTCCGGCCAGCGAGGCGCGCATGGACGGATCGTTGTCGACGATGAGCACGCGCCCGCGGCGGAAGCGAGCCGTGCGCGACGAATCCGCTCGACGCTCGCCGACCGGGTCCGCGCGCGGAATCCGCACTCCGAAGTAGGTGCCCCGCCCGGGCCGGCTGTGCATGGCCAGCGGATGCTCGAGCAGCCGCGCCATGCGCTCGGCGATCGCGAGCCCCAGCCCCAGACCCGGCGATTCGCGGTCGGCATCGAGGCGGTGGAATTCCTCGAACACCAGGCGCCTCGAGGCGGACGGGATGCCGGGCCCGGTGTCCCAGACCCCGGCCTCGATGCGCGAGCCGCGGCGCCGCGCACCGAGAACGAGCCCGCCATGGCGCGTGTAGCGCACCGCATTGGACAGGAAGTTCTGCAGGATGCGGCGCAGCAGCTGGGGATCGCTCTCGACCCAGGCAGACGTAGGCCGGCAGCGCAGCTCGAGTCCGCGCTCGCCGGCCAGCACCGAGAACTCGCCGTGGAGCTGCTCGAACAGCTCCGCCAGCGGAAAGCGCGTGATTCGCGGCTCCAGCCCGCCGGCGTCGAGGCGCGCGATGTCGAGCAAGCCCTCGAGCAGGTCCTCGGTCGCGCCCAGTGCGCCGCGGATCTGGTCGACGGAGTGCCTGAGGTCGGGTTTCTCGAGCCGCTGAGACAACGAGTGCGTCATGAGTTGCGCGGCGTTGAGGGGCTGGACGAGGTCGTGGCTGACGGCGGCCAGGAAGCGGCTCTTCGCCTCGCTGGCCCGCTCGGCCTCGGTCTTGGCACGTTCGAGCGCGTCGGTACGCTCCGCCACGCGCTGCTCCAGCGTCTCGTTGACGGCCTTGAGCTCGTCCTCGGCGCGTCGGAAGGCCGTCACGTCGGTGAACGTGGCCACGAAGCCGCCGCCGGGCATCGGGTTTCCGCGGATCTCGATGATCCGGCCATCGGGCCAGCGCCGCTCCACGCGGTGGCGGCTGCCGGCGCGCTTGAAGGCCAGCCTGCGGCGGACCATTTCGTCGACGTCGCCCGTGCCCAGCAAGCCCTGCGCGGCATTGTGGCGCATGAGGTCCTCGACGGGACGGCCGACGCGGATCAGTTCGGGCGGATAGTCGAACAGGTCCAGGTAGGCGCGGTTCCAGGCCACGAGGTCGAGGTCGGCGTCGACGACGCAGATGCCCTGGCTCATGTTCTCGAGCGCCCCCGACAGCACCTCGGAACTGAACCGGGCCTGCTCGGAGGCCTGGCCGACGAGTTCGGCAACGGTCTCCAGCGGCGCCGGCGCGCGCTGCCGCGCCGCGTCGAGCAGCAGCCGCGCCGAAGAGGACCCGACGACGGCCGCGAGTTCGTGCTCGACGGCGGCCTCGCGCGCGCGGC
>JAWVZQ010000092.1:0-8733 GCA_033722095.1 Wenzhouxiangellaceae bacterium
GCCTCGGCATCCGCCCCGACCGGCTCGGAGCGGCACGACCCGGCCGCTGGCCGTTCGGGGTCGTCGCGCTCGGCACCGACATCGAGCCGCATGCCGCGGTGCCTGCCGCGAGGTTCGCATCGCTGATGGCGAGCCAGTGGGACGACAACCAGCCGATCTACTGGCAGCTGCGCGAGCGGACCGTCGCGGCCATCCTCGACGGTGCGCTGAAGGAGGGCGAGCCGCTGCCGTCGGTGCGCCAGGTCGCCGTGGACTTCCGCATCAATCCACTGACCGTCTCCAAGGCCTACCAGTCGCTCGTCGACGAGGGACTCGTGGAAAAGCGCCGCGGAGTCGGCATGTTCGTCGTCGAGGGCGCGCGCGAGCGGCTCCTGGCCAGCGAACGCGAGCGCTTCCTGCGCGAAGACTGGCCTAGAATCGCGGACCGGATCGAGTCGCTGGGACTGTCCGTCGACGACCTGATCAACGAAACCGAAACGCAGGACTGACGATGAAACCGACGATCTACGCCGAGAACCTGTCCCGGCGCTACGGCTCCACCGTGGCACTGGACAGCATCGACCTCAACGTTCCCTCCGGCCGCATCGTCGGCCTGATCGGGCCGAACGGCGCCGGCAAGACCACGGCGCTGAAGGCCATCCTGGGCCTGACCCGCTTCGACGGCAAGCTCGAAGTGCTCGGCCTGGATCCGTCGAAGCGCCGCGACGACCTCATGGAGGACGTCTGCTTCATCGCCGACGTGGCCGTACTGCCGCGGTGGGCGCGGGTGTGGCAGATCATCGAACTGACCGAGAAACTCCACCCGCGTTTTTCGCGCGAGCAGTGCATGAAGTACCTCGCGAAGACCAAGATCCCGCAGAACAAGAAGGTCCGGGCCCTGTCCAAGGGCATGATCGTCCAGCTGCACCTCGCGCTCGTGATGTCGATCGACGCGAAACTGCTCGTTCTCGACGAACCCACGCTCGGGCTCGACATCCTGTTCCGCAAGCAGTTCTATTCGAACCTGCTCAACGAGTACTTCGACCAGGAACGGACCATCCTCATCACCACGCACCAGGTCGAGGAGGTCGAGCACATCCTCACCGACCTGATGTTCATCAAGGACGGCAAGCTCGTCGTCAATGCTTCGATGGACGACATCTACGATCGGTACACGGAACTCATGGTGCGTCCCGACGAGGCCGATGAAGCGCGAGCGCTCGGCCCGATCCACGAGCGCGTGCTGTTCGGCCGCCACATCTTCCTCTACGAGGACGTGGACCGGTCACGGCTCGAACCGATCGGTGAACTGCACAAGCCCAGCGTCGCCGACCTGTTCGTCGCGCTCATGGGCGACAAGGAAGAACTCGCCGAACAGGTCCGGACCATGGAGGGCGCGGCATGATCAAGGACACGCTGACCAGACTCCAGGTGCTGCTGCGGCGGGAAATCTGGGAGAGCCCGATCGCGTTCAAGTGGACGCCCGTGATCATCGCCGGGTTCATCCTGCTCTTCACCGTGCTGGCCCTGATCATCGGCATGAAGGTCGACAACCGCATGGTCTTCGCCTCCGACTCGATCCGGATGTTCGCCGAACTCGATCCCGAAGCGAAGCGGCTCATCGTCTCCGGCGGGCTGTTCTCGATCTCCGCGGTATTCACTCAGGTGATGTTCATCGTGCTCGTGTTCTACCTGTCCGGCAGCCTCTACGACGATCGGCGCGACCGCTCGATCCTGTTCTGGAAGTCGCTGCCCGTTTCCGACACGCTGACCGTGGCCTCGAAGATCGTCACCGCCTGCGTGATCGCGCCGCTGCTCTACATGGCGGGCGTGGCGCTGATCCAGCTGCTTCTGCTGGGGATCGGAACCGTGCTCGCACTGATCGCCGACGTCAACCCGCTGACCGAACTGTGGCTCGCTGCGCGCCTGCCGCGCCAGTGGACGCTGCTGGTCTATGCTGCGCTGGTCCAGGGACTCTGGCTGCTGCCGATCTACGCATGGCTGTTGTTCTGCTCGTCGTGGGCACCGCGCCTGCCGATCCTCATCGCGGTCATCGTGCCCGTGCTCATCGGCACCTTCCAGCACTTCTGGAGCCTGTTCTCCAGCTTCAGCCTGCCGGAAGTCAACCTGCTCTGGATCGTGCTGCAGCGCATCGGGGCCGGCGTGACACCGACGAGCGTGGAGTGGGAGACCATCAGCCGCGACGGCAACGACTCGTTCCGGCCCAGCGAGGAGACGCTGATGAGCTTCGGCTCGGTCACCGACCACCTGTTCTCGGTCGACATGCTCGTCGGCCTCGTGATCGGGCTCGTCTTCCTGGTCGGTGCGGTCTGGTTCCGCCGGCGCGCCACCGACGCCTGACCCCCTCGGGCGACGCCATCCCGCGCCCCGGGCCACCGGCTCGGGGCGTGATAGTATCCGCTCGAAAACGGGGGAATTCGAATCGGATCCACCGGTGGCGAGGAGGCCCGGCCATGAATCGAAGCAGACTGTTCAACGGCGTCGCGATGTACGCGACGATCGCGGCAACGATCGCCGTTTTCCCGGCAATCCCGACCCCGGCCTCGGCCGACGTTCTCCTGATCGAGGAAGTCCGCGCGGCGCAGTCCCGCGACCTCCCCTCCAACGGCATCACGAAGTCCGAAGTCGAGCAGCGCTTCGGCACCCCGAACGAGCGACGCTCCCCCGTGGGCGATCCGCCGATCACGCGCTGGGTCTACGACGATTTCAGCGTCTACTTCGAATACGACCGGGTCATCAGCAGCGTCCTGCACCGCGGTGCCGTGCTGAGCGACCCCGCGAACGGCTGAGCCGGGCTCGGCCATGACCTCGGCGGAATACCGCTGGCCGGCCGAGTGGGAGCGCCAATCGGCGCTGCTCGTGGCCTGGCCGTTCGCCGGCGGAGACTGGCACGACGTCCTCGAAGCGATCCAGACCGAATACGAGACCCTCGTGCGAACCGTGCTGGACTTCCAGCGCGTGGTGCTGCTGGCCCAGCCCGGCCACGCCGACGAGCTCGCCGCGCGCTTCGGCAGACCCGGCGATCTGCACGTGCTCGAGATCCCCTACAACGACACCTGGTGTCGCGATTACGGGCCGGTCACGCTCGTGGCCGCGGGCCGGCGGCTCGCGCTGGATTTCCACTTCGACGGCTGGGGCGGGCGCCACGAGGCGCGTCTCGACAATCGCGTCAATACCTGGCTGTCCCGCGACCCGCTGTTCGAGGACCTGGCGTTCCGCCAGTCGCTGTTCGAACTCGAGGGCGGCGCCATCGAGAGCGACGGCCGCGGAACGCTGCTCATCAATCGCCACTGTCTGCGCGCGCGCCACCCCCACCTCGAGGACCGCGAGGTGGATTTCGAGCTCAAGCACTGGCTCAACGTCGACCACGTGCTCGAGATCGACATGCCGCCGATTCCCGGTGACGACACCGATGGCCACATCGACACGCTCGCGCGATTCGTCGGGCCGGACCGGATCGCGTTCCAGGCCCTGCGCGACGACAACGACACTCGCAAACTGCTGGGCCAGCTGGAACTGCTGAGGAACGCCGACGGCGAGTCGTTCGCCCTGCAGCAACTGCCCTGCCCGGCCGATGTCGATCCGTCGCTGGCGGCCAGCTACGCCAATTTCGTGCTCGTCAACGATGCCGTGCTCGTGCCGGCCTACGGCAGCCGCGAGGACGACCGCGCCCGCGGCCGGCTCGAGGACCTCTTTCCGGACCGCCGCATCGTCGCCGTGCCGGCCAGCACGCTCGTCGGCCAGGGCGGCGGCCCGCACTGCGCGACCATGCAGATTCCGGACGCGCTGGCATGAACGGCACGCTGACCGTCGGACTCGTCCAGCACGCCATGGGCGAGGACATCGACGCGAACCGCACCGCAAGCCTCGAGGGGATCGCCGAGGCGGCCGGGCGCGGCGCGGACCTCGTCGTGCTGCCGGAACTGCACGCCTCCGAGTATTTCTGCAAGTTCCAGGATCCCGATCTTTTCGACCTGGCCGAGCCGCTGGACGGCATCACGCGGCAATTGCTTTCCGAGGCCGCGGCCGAGCACGAAGTCGTCATCGTCGGCGGCATCTTCGAGCGGCGCGCGCCCGGGCTCGCGCACAACACCGCGATCGTCCTCGAGCGCGACGGGTCGCTGGCCGGCACCAATCGAAAGATGCACATCCCCGACGATCCGGGCTACAACGAGAAGTTCTATTTCACGCCCGGTGACAGCGGCTTCGAGCCGATCGAGACATCGGCGGGAAGGCTCGGCGTCCTCGTCTGCTGGGACCAGTGGTATCCCGAGGCCGCGAGGCTCATGGCGCTGGCCGGCGCCGAACTGCTCGTCTACCCGACCGCGATCGGCTTCGAACCCTCCGCGGATCCCGACGAGTCGCAGCGCCAGCTGCAGGCCTGGCAGACGATCCAGCGGTCACACGCGATCGCCAACGGTCTGCCGGTGGTGAGCTGCAACCGCGTCGGATTCGAACCGGATCGCTCCGGGGGAAGCCGCGACGCCGACTTCTGGGGTCACAGCTTCGTATCCGGACCGCAGGGCGAGATCCTCGTCGAGGCCGACCATTCCGAGACGGTGCTGACCTGCGAAATCGACCGCGACCGGACGGATCGCGTGCGACGCATCTGGCCGTACCTGCGCGACCGCCGCATCGACGCCTACGCCGACCTGGTACGCCGCTTCCGCGATTGATCCTCCGCCCGCCCAGCGCGCGGCCCGCTTCTCCCCCGCCCGATCGGCCCGGGACTTGTGAAACTTCATGGGCCGGGAGTAATCTGAGTATCGAGGGAGTGCCCGATTCCGCGCATTCCCGAAGCACACTCGGAGGAACGGTGATGAAGAAGACCATCCTGATCGCGATCGCGGCTTCTGCGCTGACGCTGTCCGGTTGCGCGACCAAGACCCCGGGACCCAATGTCCAGCCCGTCGACGAGAAGTACGTGGGCGTGGTCAACCATTACGCCCGCCAGACCGGGAACCAGGTCATCTGGGTCAATCCGCCGAAGCGGAAGTCTGCCGACATCCGGTACGAACTGGTCATCGACGACCAGTGACGTGAGAGCGCTCCGGCCACCGCGCCCGGAGCGCGGAGGACGGGGCCTGCTTCAATCCGGGCCGGGACCGGGCTCGTAGCCGAGACGCGCGCACTGCGCGTCCAGGGTCTCCCGCACGCCTTCGAACGCGAACGCGTAGCGTGCCGACCGCCCCACCGAGCGCTTGTAGATCCGGTTCGCGACCTGCTCGTAGCTGTTGGTCCGGATGCGTCCGCGCCGGCCCAGGCGCCGATCCGTATCCAGCATCGTCTCCTCGAACGGCACTTGCAGGAATTCGCAGGCGGCGCGAATCTCCCGCTCGGGATCGTCGACGAGCGCCTCGTAGCGGATCTCGTGGAGGCGATCCTCGACGAGCGGACGCAGGCCGGCCCAGAGATTCATGACCCGATCGAAGGTGCGAACCGTCTCCTCGATGCTGTCGAAATGCACGTAGGCGTCGTTCGGGACGTAGTTCTGCATGAAGTTGCTGAGCACCACGTCGTAGGGGTGGCGCGTCGACAGGAGGTACCGTGCCGCCGGGAACAGCTTGCGCATCAGCCCGACGTGGACAATGCGCAGCGGTAGCTTGTCCACGATCCGCGCGGCGGAAGCCCCTTCCAGCCAGTCCGCGGCGGCCTCCCGATACCGGCGCCGATACTTGCCCAGTGTCTCGGCGTCGGGCTCCGCATCGTCGTAGAGGCGGTTCCCCGATGCCTCCATCTCCGCGAGCACGCGCTCGACCGTGGGGCGCTCCTCGATCGTGACCAGCGCGTCCGACGCAGCCAGGATCGTGTCGAGCAGCGTCGTCCCGCAGCGCGGAAAGCCGATCATGAACACGAGGTCCTCGCCGAGATCGCCTTCCGATTCGATTTCGCGGACACGTACCGTCCGATCGCGATCCAGCCAGCCGGCCACGTCCTCGCAGGTGCGCGGAAACGCCTCGGGATCGATGCGCCTGCGGCGCGGGCTCAGCGCAGCGACACGATTGGCCTCGGAGAACGCGGCGAAGGCCTCGCGTTCCCGGCCGGCACGATCCAGCGCGGTGCCCGCCTCGTAGAGGTATTCCTGTGCCATGCGCTGGGGCAGCGCGCGCGCATCGACGGCCTGCAAGCGGCGCAGTGCCTCGTCGACGCGATCGCGCCGGCGATCCAGCCGCGCGGCATCGATCGCCACCTGGGGATGACCGGGAGCGAGCCGCTCGGCCCGTGCCAGCGCACTCGCGGCCGGCTCCAGGTCGTTGCTCTTCTCGTGGACATTGGCGAGTTCGCACCAGGCCTCGACGTCGGAGGGATCCAGTTCCACGGCGCGCTGGAGGGCTTCGAGTGCACCGTCCGTGTCGAGCGCCTCGTTGCGCAGCACGCCGAGGTAGCACCATGCCACCGCATGGGATTCGTCGAGCGCGAGCGCACGCTCGTAGGCATCGCGGGCCTCGTCCATCCGGCCCAGCGCCTGCAGGCTCAGTCCCGCATTGACGAGCGCCTCGACATCGCGCGGGTCATCGCCGATCAGCGCCTGGAACGCGTCCAGCGCCTCGTCCGGCCGTTCGAGCAGCGAAAGCGTCACGCCGAGGTTCATGCCTGCCGAACGGTATCCCGGCAGGCACTCGAGCGCCCTGCGAAACGCGCGGAGCGCTTCGGGCAAACGACCGAGGGCGCGTCGAACATGACCCAGGTCGTGCCAGGCCACGGCATGGCCCGCGTCCAGACTCACGGCCCGTTCGAGCTGCGCCAGCGCCTCGGTGCTGCGGCCCTGATTGTGCAGCGCCCTGGCCAGGTGGAGCAACGCGTCCGGTGATTCGGGCTCGAGATCCAGCGCCTCGCGAGCGAGTCGCGCCGCCGCTTCGCTCCGACCCCCGGCGAGTTCCAGCATCGAGCCGGCAATGCGCCCTTCGGCGCCCGGCCGATCGGACGCCTCGCGAAGCAGGGGAGCGGCTTCCTCGGTCCTGCCTTCGCCGACGAGCACGCCACGCAGCAAGGCGCCGGCCGCACCGCGGTTGCCCTGCTCCTGCAGGGTGTGCAGGCCTGCCCGCAGACCTTCGCGTCGAAGCATCGCGCGCAGTTCGTCGATCTGCCCCGGTTCGGACATCGGTTTCCACTTCCGTTCGAGAGCGCACAAGGATACTCGGGCCTGCCGAAGTCGTGCGCCGCCCCTCCGTCGGTCTCCGCATCCGCGGATCCGCCATCCGCGCACCAGGGCTCGCGGGGCCCGGTCCCGCCGCTCAGACCTTCGGCTTCATCGTGTCCTTGGACCGGCCGTCCGAGCCCGCCGCCAGGGCCACGTTCGCCGAGCGCATGACCAGAGCGGTCAGCGCGAGGAGCAGGACGATCATCAACCCGGCGAGCCAGCGACGATAGGACAGCGCGGCATACACGCCACCGGATCCGATGCTGACCTGCCGATTCGGCGGATAGGGCATACCGTAGCGGCTGGCCAGCTCCTCGATGCCCGAGAAATGGATGACCGGTATCCCGTCGCGAAGGAAGTAGCCCATCACGGACGGAAGGCGGAAGGCTTCCGAGGACGCCGATCGAGAGAGCCCGCTGTCGAAGTAGTCGTCGATCGAAGCCGGGCCCGTCGTCGCCTGGCCGCCACCGACGTTGACGAGCGCGGCGATCGGTTCTTCGCCGGCCGCCTCCCTGTAGATCCGGATCCGCTCGGCGACGGCCGCCTCGTAACTGTCCGGGACCACGAGCTCGATGCCGGCGCGCTCGAGGCTGCGCCGGATGCTCTCGCGTCCGGCCGGGTCCATGCCGATGCCCCGGTCCTGCTGACCGCCCAGCGTCGCGGCCACGGCCTTGATCTCGATGATTCCCGCCTCGCGGAGGTGTCGGGCCATGTCGATCCAGAGGAAGCCGGGAACGTTCGCGCCCCACTGGGACGCCGAGGCGGAGGCGATGACGATCGGATCGGCCCCCAGCGTTTCCAGCGCGCTGTAGACGGCCAGGTTCAGGGCCGGAAACGACCCGGAGACGGCCACGGCGACCACGTCCCCGCGTTCGACGCCGGCTTCGGTGAGCAGGCGCAGTGCGACGGCCGCCCAGTTCGGATTGATCGTCGCCTGCTTGGCTTCCAGATGCCCGCTGTTGGTCGTCACCGGCGACGAGGCGATGCCGACCAGGCCCGATCGGATCGGATCGACTTCCGGGTTGATGCGCTCGATGTCGGCCCGGATCGGGCGCAAGGCCTCGATCGCCTCCTGGACCGTGCGCGATGCGGTCAGCATCTTGTCGTAGGGCAGGCTCTGATCGCGGCGCGTGAAGGTCTCCGTGATCAGCAGCGCGGCCGTGGCCGCGATGATCAACAGTCCCAGCGACCGCGCCGGAATGTGCGAGGGCCGCCAGTAGAGCTTCCTGCCCCGGCCGATCATCGGTCCGCCCCGCCGAAGATGCTCGACCACTCGGGGCGATCCAGCGCCTGCTGGGCCTCGAAGCTCATCAGCACGTCGGGCATGACGACGATCAGGATCAGCCGCACGAGCACCGCCGAGACGATGAGCCCGGTGAGCGTGCGGAGCACGCCCTGCCGATCGAACCAGATGGCGATGAGTCCCGGAATGATGTAACCGACCACGCGCAGCTCGAGGAACGAGTACGCGCTCCCGGGTACGCCGCCGCTGGTGGCGCCTCCGTCCTGGAAACTCAGCGATCCGCCGATGGAGAGATCGATGATGCTGCCGACGAGGTAGCCGATCAGGATCATCAGCGCCGTCTTGCGAC
>JAWVZQ010000093.1:0-8616 GCA_033722095.1 Wenzhouxiangellaceae bacterium
AAGCGGCAGCGCGAGGCCTGGCGTGCCCTGTTCGATCACTACGTGTTCGATCCGCCGGACGACGCGCTGGATCATATTCCGCCCGGCAGCCGCGGCGCCCTGGGCGGCATGGATGCCGACGAGGTCCGCCGGTGGCGCCAGATCCTGCGCAACAACCTCAATCGATGACGCGGCGTTCGCGGCGCGGGCGCGCCGCGTGGCCCGGGGAGTGACGAAGAGTGAACCAGATCCGAAAAACGGTCATCGTCGGCGGCGGCACGGCCGGGTGGATGGCCGCTTCCGCGCTCGCCAGGACCTTCGGGCACGAACTCGAGATCGAGCTCATCGAATCCGAGGCCATCGGCACCGTCGGCGTGGGCGAGGCGACGATTCCGCCGATCAAGAACTTCAACCTGCTGCTCGAGCTCGACGAGGCGGACTTCCTGCGCGCCGTCGGTGGGACCTACAAGCTCGGGATCGAATTCGAGAACTGGGGTGAACTCGGCGAGAGCTACTTCCATCCCTTCGCGCCGCATGGCATCGACACCTGGGCCGCGCAGTTCCACCACTACTGGTTGCGCGCGAGGCGTCTCGGCGAGACCGCGCCGCTCGACGACTTCAGCCTAGAGACGCGCATGGCGCGGGAGAACCTGTTCGGGAATCGAACGGGCCGGCCCGCGAACTACGCCTACCACTTCGACGCGGCCGGCTACGCGAAGCTGCTCAGAGGTCTCAGCGAGAAGATGGGCGTGACGCGCACCGAGGGCAAGGTCGTCGACGTCGCGCAGGACGGCGAGTCGGGCGCCATCGAGTCGGTCCGGCTCGAGGACGGGCGGACGATCGCCGGTGACCTGTTCATCGACTGCACGGGCTTCCGCGCGCTGCTCATCGAAAGGACGCTGGGCGCGGGCTGGGAAGACTGGTCGCAGTGGCTGCGCAGCGACCGCGCGATCGCCGTCCAGACCGAGGCCACGGCGCCGCCGGCCCCGTACACGCGCTCCACGGCGCGCAGCTGCGGCTGGCAGTGGAAGATTCCGCTGCAGCACCGCGTCGGCAACGGCCTCGTGTACTGCAGCGACTACCTCGACGAGGATGCCGCGACACAGATGCTGCTCGACAACCTCGAGGGCCGGGCGCTGACCGATCCGCGCCCGATCCGGTTCCGCACCGGCCGCAGGCTGGAGCAGTGGAATCGGAACTGCGTTTCGCTGGGCCTGTCCAGCGGCTTCCTCGAGCCGCTGGAATCGACGAGCATCCACCTGATCCAGAACAGCATCATCCGGCTGATCAAGATGTTCCCGCGCCGGCGCGTCGAGCAGTCCTCGATCGACCAGTTCAACCGCGAGACGCGCGCCGAGATCGAGTACATCCGCGACTTCATCATCCTGCACTACCACGTCAACCAACGCAGCGACGCGCAGTACTGGATCGACCTGCGCGAGATGGAGATCCCCGATTCGCTGCGGCACAAGATCGAACTGTTCTCGAACAACGGCATGATCTTCCGCGACAACAACGAGTTGTTCTCGGAAGTCTCGTGGACGTCGGTGATGGTCGGCCAGGGCCTGGAGCCGCGCGGCTATCACCCCGTGGCCGATACCTGGAGCGACGAGAAGCTGAAGTCGCTGATGGCCAAGGTCAAGGCGGACATCGCGGCGGTGCTGCGCACCACGCCCGCGCACGAGGAGTACATCCGCCGCCACTGCGGACAGGGTGCATCGCGCTCGGCGGCGGGCTGAAGCCTCCGGTCAATCCAGCCGCTTGCCGGCCGACTCGCCCCAGAGCTCCTCGAGCCGATCGTCGCGGCCGCAGCGCCAGCGATAGTACTTGTAGCGGACCGGGTTCTTCTCGTAGTAGTCCTGGTGGTACTTCTCGGCCGGCCAGAACGCGCCGGCCTGCTCGACGGGCACGACGATCTCCTGCTCGAACCGTTCGGCGACCTCGCGCTTCGAAGCCTCGGCCAGGTCGCGCTGGCGCTCGCCGTGGACGAAGATGACGGGGCGGTAGCTGTCTCCACGGTCGCAGAACTGGCCGCCGGCATCGAGCGGATCGACGTTCGGCCAGTAGATGTCGAGCAGTTCCTCGTAGCCCACGCGCTCGGGGTCGTAGCGGACCTGCACCACCTCGACATGGCCCGTGTCGCCGTAGGTCACCTGCTCGTAGCTCGGGTTCTCCAGGTCGCCGCCCATGAAGCCCGAGGTCGTCGACAGCACGCCGTCGACTTCGTCGTAGGGCGGCTCCATGCACCAGAAGCAACCGCCGCCGAAGGTGGCCACGGCCTCGTCGGCCGAGACCGGAGCGGCGGCCGTCAGTGCGGCAAGAAGGATCAGCGCACGCATCGCATCAACCCCTGAGGTCCGGAAGGTCTTCGCCGCGCGGGACGAACTCGAGCGCCAGTCCGTTGTTGCACCAGCGCTGACCGGTCGGCTCGGGGCCGTCGTCGAAGACGTGACCCTGGTGGCCCTCGCAGCGCGAGCAGTGGTATTCGGTACGCGGCCAGATCAGCTTGAAGTCCCGCTTCGTTCCGACGGCATCGTCGGAGATCGGACGATAGAAGCTCGGCCAGCCGGTACCGGAATCGAACTTGTGATCGCTGGAAAACAGCGGCTGGTAGCAGGCCGCGCAGATATAGGTCCCGTCGCGCTTCTCGTCGTTGAGCCCGCTCGACCAGGCCGGTTCGGTCTTCTCGCGGAACAGGATGCGATAGCGATCCTCGGGCAGCAGTCGTTTCCAGTCTTCGAGCGTCATGTCCACGTCGTCTTCCTTGCCGCCGGGTTCGGCGGGGTGGGCGAGCGCCGTGCCGGGCAGGGCGCGAATCAGCAGCGGAGCCGTCGCGCCGGCGGCGACCAGGCCCAGGACCAGGTTGCGTCGTTTCAACGGAGCCTCCTCGGGGGTTCGAATCGTTGGTTTCACGATCAGCAGACCCGAATCTACCGACTTTTCATGCAAGCGAAGTGATCGACCCAATGCAACGTTATATTGTTACAATTCGGCCGAATTCCTTGCCAGATACCCAACGAGTCCGATCATCATGCCGACCGAATCCGCTTCGATTCCCCGAACCCTGCTGACCGCCGCCGTGACCCTCGCACTTTCCGCCCCGCTGGTCGCGCAGGACGAATCGCGTGCCGAGGAAGGCACGCACGCCACGCAACTGGACACCATCGAAGTGCGCGTCGGCGTGCTCGAAGGCACGGCGCTGGATTCCACGCGCCCCGTCGACGTGCTGACGGGCGAGGCGCTCGACGATGCCAAGGAAGCGACGCTGGGCGAAACGCTGCAGGCCGAACTCGGCATCCACAACACCTACTTCGGCCCGGGCGCCGGGCGCCCGATCATCCGGGGCCTGGGCGGGTCGCGCGTGCGCGTGACCGAGGACGGGCTGAATTCGCTGGATGCCTCGGCGCTGAGCCCCGACCACGCGGTCTCGGCCGAGCCGCTGCTCGTCGACCGCATCGAGATCCTGCGCGGCCCGGCCAACCTGCTCTACGGCTCCACGGCCAGTGCCGGCGTCGTCAATCTCATCGACAATCGAATTCCCGAGCAGCGCCAGGATTTCTCCGCGGCGATCGAACTGCGCGGCAACACGGTGGCCGACGAGCGGGCCGGCGTGGCGCGGATCGACGGCGGAGTGGACGCCTTCCAGTTCCATGTCGACGCTTTCAGGCGCGATACCGGCGACTACGAGATTCCGGGCTTCGCGCTGTCGCCGGCCGAGCGTGCGGAACTCGACGCGGACGAGCGCGCCGAACTCGAGCGCGGCACGCTTGAGAACAGCGCGCAGGAAGCCGAGGGCGCCACGCTGGGCTTCTCGTTCGTCGGCGACTGGGGTTTCGCGGGCGTGGCCTGGAAACGCTACGACACCGATTACGGCATCCCCGGCGGTCACGAGCACGCCGAGGAAGAGCACGAGGAGCACGGCGAGGAGGAGCACGAAGAGCACGGCGAGGAAGAAGGCGTTTCCATCGGGCTCGAGCAGGAGCGCTTCGAGTTCAAGTCCGGGCTGTACGATCCGCTGCCGGGCGTGCGTGAACTGCGGCTCAAGCTGGTCACGAGCGATTACCAGCACATCGAGTTCGAGGGCGACGAAGTCGGAACCACCTTCCTCGGCGACGCGCTCGAGCTGCGCGCCGAGGCGCGCCATGCGCCGCTGGGCCGCTGGGACGGCGTGTTCGGCATCCAGTACGAGGACTCCGAGCTCGAGGCGATCGGCGAAGAGGCCTTCATCCCGCCGGCGAGCACCGAGTCGCTGGGCCTGTTCCTGGTCGAGGAGATCGACCTGGATCCGTTCCGGTTCTCGGTCGGCTTGCGCTGGCAGGACGACGAGGTCGGCCTCGACGATGGGTTGCAGATGGACGGGATCTCGAGCCGGGACTTCCAGGCCAGGTCGGTGAGCCTCGGTGGCATCTGGCGATTCGACGAGGACTGGCAGGCCAGCGCCAACTGGGCGCTTTCGGAGCGCAGCCCGACGCAGGAGGAACTCTTCGCCAACGGTCCGCACGTGGCCACCCAGGCCTTCGAGATCGGCGATCCCACGCTGGGCAAGGAAACCTCGAACAACATCGACGTGGGCATCCACAAGTTCGCGGGCCCCGTGCATTTCCGGCTGGACCTGTTCCGTAACGACATCGAGGACTTCGTGTACCTGGCGCGTACCGGCGAGATCGAGGACGGACTGCCCGTCCAGGTCTGGAGCCAGTCCGATGCGGAATTCTGGGGAGCCGAGACCGAGGTCAGCTGGCGCGTCGACGGCGTGGCAGGCGGGGAACTGGAATGGCAGCTGTTCGCCGACACCGTCCGCGCCGACCTCGACGCCGGCAACGGCGAAGTGCCGCGGCTGTCGCCGTCGCGCCTCGGCGGCGGCCTGGACTGGCACCGCGGAAACTGGCGTGTCGATGTCTCGCTGTATCGCGTGATGGACGCCGACGAGGTGGCGGAATTCGAGACCCGGACCGGCGGCTACAACATGCTGAGTGCCAACCTTGCCTACACCTGGTTCATCGACGCCACCGAGGTCGAAGTGTTCCTCAAGGGAGCGAACCTGCTCGACGAGACGCAGCGCGTGCACACCTCGTTCCTCAAGGACGAGGCGCCGCTGCCGGGATTGAACGTGGCTGCGGGCCTGCGCGCGCGCTTCTGAGGTGGAAGCGTACCGGCCCCGGCCTCACGGTGTTCGGGTAGTCTGGACCTCGTGTCCCGATTCCACGCGGTCCGCATTCCCGAATTCCGCGGAGCGGCCGGTCCCGATGCGCCGGCCGCCGACGCGCCGCGCCTGGCCGAGTGGTTGCAGCGGAACGCACCGATCGCCGTGCTGACCGGGGCGGGATGCTCGACCACGTCGGGCATCCCGGCCTACCGCGACGGAACGGGCCGCTGGCAGCGTCGCCAGCCGATCTTCTACCAGCACTTCATCGACAGCGACGTCGTGCGGCGACGCTACTGGGCGAGGAGCTTCTTCGGCTGGACCGTGATGCGCGACGCGCGTCCGAACCCGGCACACAGGTCGCTGCAGCGCCTCGCCGAGCGCGGCCTCGTCGCCGACCTCGTCACGCAGAACGTCGACGGGCTGCACCAGGCAGCCGGTCACGGCGACGTCGTCGAGCTCCACGGCGGTCTGTCGCGCGTGATCTGCCGGGACTGCGGCGCGGTGTCGCGCCGCGACGAACTCCAGGAGCGGCTCGCCGCGCTGAACCCGGACTGGGCGCCCGAGGTTCGCGGCATCCGCCCCGACGGCGACGCCGAACTCGACGAGCAGGCCTATCCGGGATTCCGGGTCGCGGACTGCGCGGACTGCGGCGGCGTGCTCAAGCCCGACGTGGTCTTCTTCGGCGAAAGCGTGCCCAGGGCGCGCCTGGCCGACTGCGACGCCAGGCTGCGCGAGGCCGGCGCGCTGCTCGTCGTCGGCAGTTCGCTCGTGGTCTGGTCGGGTTTCCGCATGGTCCGCGATGCACACGCCCGGGGAATGCCGGTGGCCGCGATCAACGCCGGGCGGACGCGCGGCGACGCGCTGCTCGAGTTCAAGGTGGCCGGCGAGTGCGGGGCCGCGCTCGAAGCCGTGGAGCGCGAACTCCCGATGGGAAAGGCTCAGGCCTCGGGCTCGTAGTCCGAGAGCGCCGTCTTCAGCCAGGCCCGGGCGCGCGTCAGGTCGCGACTGACCGTCCTGCCCGACACGCCGAGCATTTCCGCGATCTCCTCGACCGCGTGGCCGCCGTAGTAGCGCAAGGTCGTGACTTCGGCCATGCGCGGATTGCTTCGCTCCAGGTCCGCCAGCAGCCGCTCCATGGCCAGGACGAGGTCCGAGTCCGGGTCGCGCTGTCCGACCTGCTGCTCGTCGAGTTCGACGTCCTTCTTCCCGCTGCCGCGCTTCTGCGCGGTGCGCTTGCGCGCATAGTCGACGATGAGCTGACGCATGACGAGTGCGGCCAGGCGACGCAGATGAAGGCTGTTCTCGATGGGGCCGGACGCGTGGTCGCGCAGCTTCAGGAAGGCCTCGTGGACGAGCGCCGTGGTCTGCATGGTCACGCCGTTGTCGAACTGGCGACGCTGGTTGTGGCCGATGCGCTTGAGGTCGTCGTAGACGAGCGGCACGATCCGGTCGAAGAGGTCGGGGCTTTCGCGGACCTCGTTGAGCAGCCGCGTGACTTCGCCATCTTCGAGAGGATCGTAGTCCGCCGCATCGGCGGCACTTGCACTGCGTTGCGGAGAATCCGTCATCGCGTGAATCACTGCCTCGGTTACGGCCATTTCGCCCTCGATAGGGAATGTACCAGACCCGACCCTAGGCCAGCGGCGATGAACCCGCGCTGAATATCCGTGCCGGGTACGCTGGGCCGGACTGCACGTACGGACGCGACGAATGGAAACGATCATCGATGGCATGGCCGAGCCGGAGACGTGGTTCGAGGAAGGGTGCTGGATCATCGAGATGCTCAATGACGAACGCGAGCCGGACCTGTCGATCGCCAGGGCGCGCGTGGCCGCCGGCGATCGCACGCGCTGGCATTGTCTCGACGGCATCGCGGAGCGCTACCTGCTGCTTTCCGGACAGGGCGTCGTCGAGGTCGGCGAGGCCGCGCCGCATGAAGTCCGTGCCGGCCACATCGTGCGCATTCCCGCCGGCGTCCGCCAGAGGATCCGGAACACCGGCGAGGAGGACCTCGTGTTCCTCGCGCTCTGCACGCCGCGCTTCGAGCCGTCGCGCTACCGGGACCTCGAGACGTGACTGCGTCGCCAAAGCGCGCGCCCGGCGTGTAGACTCGGGGGTCAGGATTCGAACGCGCCGTGGCCGCCGGGCGCCACCGGTCGGCCGCGCACTCCAAGGAGGATTCACGCCGTGTCCGAAGTACAACTGGAAATGACGCTGACGCGCCGCTCCGGCGTGCTCGCCAGCATCGTCGCCTCGCTGGGCCAGGCCGGCCTGGCCCTGCAGTCGCAGAAGGTCCGCGACGACGAGGATCCGCCGATCCTGGTCATCGATGCCGAAGGCGAAATGCCCGATCTCGGCGAACTCGTCGACCGCATCAACGCCACGCGCGGCGTCGACCGCCTGCTTCGCGTCGAGCTCGATGGCGAGGTGCTGCTCGAGGAGGGCGAGCCCGTCGTCACGCCCGAACCCGAGCCACCGGAAACGCCGCATCCGCCCGAGGATGACCAGGCCGGGCTCGAGGCCGCCGGCGAGGCGCCGCGCTCGGGCGGGCACGACGGCCTGGATCTCGCGGAGGAGGGCGTGGAGTCGGCCGCCGCGAAGGATCAGGAGGTGCCCGTCGACGATGCGCCGGAGACGGCGCTGGATCCGGGCCTGGAGCCCGAGGGCGACGTGCAGCCGCAGCCGGCCCAGGAACTCGAGGAAGCGCCGGAGACCGAGGCGCTCGAGGACAATCTCTCCGAAGAGGATCTCGGCAAGACCGAAGACGAAACGGCCGACGATCCCGAGCGGGCCGAAAAGGCCCTGCGCCGTCGCCGCCGCCGTCGCCGCTGATCGGACGCTGAAGACTCCATCCCCAGGCCGGACCCGACCGTGAACGAAGCGCGGCGCTACCCCCACCTGTTCCGGCCGCTGGACCTGGGCCACGTGACGCTGCCGAACCGGTTGCTGATGGGCTCCATGCACACCGGTCTCGAGGACCGCGTCTGGAACTGGGACAAGCTGACGGCCTACTTCGTGGAGCGCGCGAAGGGCGGCGCCGGGCTCATGGTGACGGGCGGCATCGCTCCGAACCGTCGTGGGTCGCTCGCGCCGCTGGCGTCGAAGCTCACGAACCGCTGGGAAGCCCGGCGACACCGCGGGCTCACCGATGGCGTGCACGAGGCCGGCGGGCGCATCTGCATGCAGATCCTGCACGCGGGCCGATACGCCTACCACCCGTTCTCGGTCGCGCCCAGCGCGATCCAGGCGCCGATCAACCCCTTCAAGCCGCGTGCGCTGAGCACGCGCGGCGTCGAGACGCAGATCGGCCACTTCGTGCGCTGCGCCGAACTGGCCCGACACGCCGGCTACGACGGCGTCGAGATCATGGGCTCCGAGGGCTACCTCATCAACGAGTTCCTCGTCACCCGCACCAACCAGCGCGACGACGCCTGGGGCGGCTCCTACGAGGCTCGCATGCGCTTCCCGGTGGAGATCGTGGAGCGCACCCG